>JANLRK010000025.1:0-7104 GCA_031361585.1 Pirellula sp.
AAGTCATAGAAAGACCTTGTTGCGAGACCTAGTGCTCTGTCCACGTTGAAAAAAGAGGAATGTCTTGCTAGCGGCGAGCTTAGCTACGTTTAGTCTGTTTAACGCAAGGATAACACTTGCACTGCTATTGTGGCCTGCAAACCCAGATTTGGCCAGCAAGTCCCTGGAATTCTCAACTTAAGTGGAGTTCGCTCGACACCTGTCTATGATGAAGGTTATCTCAGAGCCATAGCACGACGCGCACGACGCGCAAGCTAGTGAATTACGCTAAAAGATCACTAGCTCGTATTATGAAATTGTACTCGATAGCGAGTTTTTGATTAATCGTGCTAGGTAGTTTTGATGAGGCTGCTCCCATTAAGGAAAACCATGACCGGAAAACAACCTGACCCACTTAACGCCAGGATTCCCAGGAGCCAGCCTCAAACCGAACCGCTGCATCTCAGCGGGGTTTGGCGAATGGAAACCACCGAACAAGCGGACGCACTGCTCGCTGGAACGGCAGAAGGCTTCGTTTACCGCCGCGAAGGGCATCCGAATGCAACTTCATTGGCCGAAGCGTTAAGGGTAGTACATTGTGCGGACGAATCGATCGTGACAGCTCAGGGGATGAGCGCCATTGCGATTGCGGCCATGGCCCTACTCAAACCGGGCGATCGTGTGCTATTAGGGCAACCACTCTATGGTCGGACGTCATTCTTCATCAAGAAGGACTTGGCCCGTTGGGGCATACTCTTTGAGGACGTCCAGGTGACCGACACCAACGCGTGGATTCAGGCCTTCCGCAAGCCTGCGAGAATGGTGATCATCGAGACCATTACCAATCCACGGCTGAACGTACCAGATATCGAATCGATCGCTCGACTTGCCCATCAATTTGGAGGACGAGCAACTTCGGAATCCGGTACTGTCGTGTTGGTCGACAACACGTTTGCGACTCCCGTGCTGTGCCAGCCCTTGGCACTAGGCGCTGACCTCGTCATGGAGAGTTTAAGCAAATTCGTGTGTGGGCACGCGGACGCCATGCTTGGGTTGTTGTGTGGACGCAGCGAGGTTTGGGATCGCATCCGCCAGACGATGATTTCATTTGGAATGACCAGCAGCCCTCTCGACTGCTGGTTGACGCAACGCGGACTGGCGTCTTTGCCCGTCCGAATGGCCCACGCGGCTTTGTCGGCCTTTGAGCTTGCGAAAGCCATCGAAGATCATCCAGCAATCGCTCTGCTGGACTATCCCGGGTTGCCCTCACATAGCGACCATGCCATCGCCAAAAAGCAGTTCAACGGCACCTTCGGAAATATGTTGACCTTAAAGTTGCGAGGCGGATTGAAATCGGCACAACGCTTTATCTCAGCAGTTGCATCGGACATTCCATTTTGTCCAACACTTGGCGAAGCTCAAACGACACTTAGCCATCCCGTTTCTACAAGCCATCGAAGCTACAGCGAGGAACACCTCCATTCGTTGGGAATAGACGGAGGCACACTTCGCTTTTCGATAGGCTTGGAACCGAACGGCTGGCTGAAGGAAAAGTTCTTAGCGGGTTTAAGCAAATCGATGTCGTAGCGCTGCATTCAAGCTTCGCCCTTCCGTGCAGAGAACGCCAGGCGCTTTGGTTGGTCCAGAACTCTAACTGGTGTGTCCCCTTGTCTGCTTCTACAAGTTTGATGATCGAACGAGAAAAAGTGGCCGTTCAGGATCGAAGTCAGTCGACGACGGTGACAAATCGCTGGTCGGGAGGTTACGAAAGCTGCCACGGTATCGAACGTCCTATCCAAACCTATGCTCAACTAGACAATTACCAAGAGTTAATCGATCGCGCTTTAAGCCTGACTCTATCAGGGATGAGATCACCGCTTGTGGCTGAAGTCGCATAACAATTCAAGGGCGAATCCCGAATCCCGGGACTGACCCCAACGAAGTTACAGCCTACCGGGACTGACCCCAACGAAGTTACAGCCTACCAGTTACGCACCAACCTGTGGAAAGGGCAGACACTGACTTCGGCTAAGCGTCCAAACGTTCGAGCTCAGCCGCGATACTCTTTGGCGTCAGCTTTAACGACATGATGGGCGTGAGTTCGGTGTGGTTTACTAAGGATCACCAACGCGATGCCACCAAGAATGGCAAACGATGCCAGCACGACACGCAAAGTTAGGGACTCTCCGAGAATGATGATGCCTCCGAACGCAGCGATGGCCGGAACGCTAAGCTGAACGGTTGCGGCGTTCGTGGCTTTCAACACCGGTAGCACGGAATACCAGATTGCGTATCCCAATCCGGAAGTTATTGCCCCCGATGCAATAGCGTCCACAATTCCCAAGATGTCTGGGTTGCTGTTTGAATAACATAACATGCTCAGTAGTGCTGTGAAAAGCGAAGCACGCAGGAAGTTCCCGGCCGTAACCCGGGTGGGATCCCCGGCTCCTTTTCCGCGTACTGAATAGATACCCCATGCAACGCCGGCGATCAGCATCAACACCGAGCCAACCATCGGTGGTGCAGACAGGCCGGGAAGCAATAGGCAGACCAACCCCCCAAACGCGAGCGCAAGCCCGGCTAGTTGTTGTTTATGGAGTCGCTCACCAGCCCACGAGTAATGACCAATCATCGTCGCCTGAACGGCGCCAAAGAGTAGCAGGGCGCCAGTCGCGGCGGTCAGACTAATGTATGCGAACGAGAAGCTGGCTGCATAAGCGAACAAGGCAAAAGCCGAAACCCAGTTCCCCCGTCCAGTACGATCACTGCGAAAGAAAAAAGCGATTACCCAGAGCACCGCCGCACCCGAAACAAGTCGAATAGAGGTGAAGCTGGCTGCATCGATATCGGTGTGCTTGAGCGCGATGCGGCATAGGATCGAATTGCCAGCAAATGCGATCATGGCGAGCATCGTTAGAACGGCAATTCGGATAAATGACATAATTCTTTCTCAGGCGATATTCGGCGCTTGTTTGTGGGCCAAGTTTGAAGGTCATCGAGCACGAACCAACCAAATCATCCATCGGGAAAAACCACGCAAGTCGTGCTTCAGGTGAGTAGAGCCAGCTCACTCGTCAAAGGGTAGTATAAAGCTTCAGCTTGGTCGATTGAGGTTCACGCCATCTCAGAACCGGGCGTCCTCAGTTAACGCTTCCTGCTCACCAAGATGGCTATTCCGTACTGGACGAACAGCACGTTCTGCAATCCGTTCGTCATCCAGAGCTTGGCTCGCTAGGCCGATCCAGCAGTCGACGCCACTTCCACAGTGGTTGAGTAAGCCATGCATCCTGCCTCAGTCCAACTTGTGGAAATGGTAGACGCCTGTCGCTGCTAGGCCGATCCCCTAGGCGTAGTCGAATCGGCCAGCGCCGACGTCCGCAGTGGATGAGTCAGCTGCTGTCTACGCATGAACCTGAAAATGAGGGCTTTGGTCTGGTATGGCGATTGAAGGTGGCGATTTAGGCAATCAAAACGATTACTCTTCAGATGACCACATCAGTACGAGGGGCGACTCCTCTGCCACTGTTAACGTCGGGTACTGCCGAACGTCGCCGTCGATTGACTTGTAGTTCTTAGGATATAATACCCATCGAGTATTTTGTTGACGAACGTTTACGTGTCGCTGATTTACGCGAATATCCAGTTCCCCCTGATCGTCGGAAACTCCGTACTTTATCGGGTGATTCGAGTCGACGGGGATCATTGCAACTCGGCGATTGGTGAGGGCTTTACCGTTGGAGTCTACTAGTTTCCCCGTTTCGCGTTGAACAGGCGGGAATAAAAGATCCGGTATTTTGCAAGTGTTCATTTGCGACGTAACGCTAACTCGAGCTGAAGGAGCATAGAAATAGTTCTTCACCTGCTTGGATTCGCTCATGTCAACTGGTTGCACGGTGTACTCGCCGGGATGAAGGTAGACTTTGAAATTCCCGTTTACGTCAGATTTCGTGGATCGATGATTCTCTGCTTCCTTCCCGGTCGTGTGAATCGAAACTCGGACGGAATTCACTGGTTCAAGTGTGTCGCCTGTCATCATCTTTCCTTCGACCAAAACTGCTTTTGCGATTTCGATTTCCAAATCAAGTTCATCATCTTCATCCAGGGACGCACGATGCTTAGGGATCGGCTGAAATTCGGAGTCCCCCATTTCCAATCTGACAGCCACTTCGCCAGCTAAGACACCGTCAAGTTCAAAACATCCGTTTCGATCCAGTTCAAACTGTAGATAGCATTGAACTCGATTGAACAAGTCAGGATTCAATCGATTATTTACGTTTGTGCTAGGCTTTTCGTATGCAACCAGGGTCGCCTTTCGACCAGTAAAATCAGGTTTGGGAATGTCAGTCTCGTTACACACTACCTTCCCACGAACTTTTCCTGTGGGGCGCAGTTTAAAGGAAAGGCTTCCTTTGCCCTTGAAATGAAATAGCTGAGGGAGCATTCCCTCAGTATTGCAATATGCACTCGCGATTTTTCGAATTGGGATCCCTCGAAGTTCTGCTTCGCCAACCGTGTCAGTGGTTACTCGAAATGCTTCAGCTACATCCTTTGGTACAATACTAGTAAGCCCAGTCGATTGCTCCGAATAATAGACTCCATTGGGAACATCAAAGTGGCACGGCTCGACAAATGCATCTCGGCATGGTCCGCCGTTTGAGTCGAGAACGCGAACGACGATCAAGTCTTCATCGTTCAAAACAACTTCGCAGGGCAAGAATTGCTGCTCTGATTCCATTTGCGGTCGCACGCATTTCAAATTGTACCCCTCTGCAAAAACCCAGAGATAGAGGTCCATTGCGTTATTAATCTCGCTCTTTGCAGGGCAAAGGATCTCAAAGTGCCCGGAGTCGTTCGTTACAACCGAAATGCATTTTTCTTTGAATTCAAATTGAAGTGATGCTGTCGCTCCCCGGATTGGTCTGTCCAACTCGTCGCGCACTTGCCCAGTGATCTTGAAGTTTTTTGGTTTCTGATCGTCGGTTTGATCCTGAGAAAGGGTCGTCCCTCCAGTCCAGCAGATGAAACCAATCAGAAATAACGACTTTCGTACTTGAAACAGAGACATGTCCTACTCCCTTGTTTGGCCTCTTGCTTTATTGCAAGCAAGTTGTGGCGTGTAAACTGTGATGGGGACGATGAGCCGAATTGTAGAGATTACTTTGACAGTTCGCAAATTCAGTTGATGTTTGACGAAATAACAATGCATTCATTCGACTTTTGCTTGAGGGCCAAGTTCACGTCTGACTTGACGCGGACCTGGTATCAATCGCGGTTGAGAATCGAGCCACTTTCGCGGGGTGGCACGGAGTGCTGTTGCTGTTTTCGTGGTGCAGTGATGTCTGCGGTAGGGTTGCTTGTTTGTGACCGATGATGGCTATTCATCGTGGATGAAAGCTCTTTTGCCGCCTCGTGGATTGTTAGCGTGCGATAGGCTGACCAGAAGTCGATCACACTCCCAGCCGAACCACATCGAAAGCATCGATAGATGTTGCGTTCCCGTTGGACCGAGAACGTCTGTTGAGACGAACTCGGCTTGCTTCCAGTTGTCGTGCTTTGACAACCTGGTAACGGACAAGACCCGCGAAGCTGAGCTCCGCGGGTCTTGTCCAATTGCCATCCTAATTCTTCTAACAAGTCCGCTATCCGCACTCGCTCGCGGATCTCGCGATAGTCTATCCATGTCATGCACTCACCCATTTTGCTCCCTGTGGCCTGCTTGCGGCGCGGTAAGACTTCCCGTCGAACTTCACAATTTGTGATCGGTACACCAATCGATTTAACATCGCCATCACGATCTGCGGGTCTCCCAAGTAGTCTGTCCAATCCTTGAAGTCCACGTTCGTTATCACAGCCGTCGATCGACCCACTCGAGCATCGATTACCTTGTAAAGTAGACTCAACGCATCCGAAATCTCCCTACGCTCTAGTTTGTCAAAGCCGAACTCGTCGATGATTAACCAGTCGAACGCTCGAAGCTTGTCTCGGTGGCTCGTCACCGGAGGCTGCGTCGCATTCTTCGCTCGGTGTTTGACACTCTGCGTCGTTGCCGGTTCCCTTGATATGTTCTGGGTTGGTTTGCTATGAGTCTTCATTTGTCTTTGCAGTAACCTCGTCTAGGAGTTGTTGGTATTCTTCGCTCCGTCGAGGGCCGATTGGGTCCGATTCCGTGATTTGCTTGAGCATCTGCTGCTCGTTTTCAGTTAGCGATTCCCAAGAATTCCTTGGGGTTCCGAAGTGTGCCAAGATCCGCTCCAGCGAGTGGAAGCCATAGGCGTGGTACTGAATCGAGCGACCGATGGCAGCGATGATATCGGTCAATGGATATGCATGCAGCATCGTCAGAACACGTTGAGCTTCGTGTTTCCCGTTGCGGCATTTCTTGAACAGGCCGTCGAAGTATTCGCCCCCTTGTGGACCGAGTTCCGCATAGCGAGCTCGAAGCATCGTGATTTGCTCTTGAGCGTCCTTCGGCGGAGCATGTTTTGGATCTATGCTCTTCTCTTTGCCAGGGACTCGTAAGAGCGCATGCTTGGCAATGCAGTTGAGCGAGCGGTTGTAGACTTGAAGCTCTTCTTCGGTAATTCGAATCGGAAGCATCTGGCCTATCTGTTGCCAAGGGACCGAATAGCGATTGTTCGCATACGAGATCATGTGGTCGGCATCGACCAAGCGATAAACGACTTGAGCCGTGTCGAACCGCAGCGCAGGCAGCGCTAGAAGATGCGGCTTTTCTTCCTCATGCAACTCTAATGGCGTTTTTTTGGTCGTGCCGTGAACACGCCGATCGTTGATTTCCGAAAGCCACCAACGCGAGACTTCGTTGAGGTGCTCCATCGATCGAAACGTTCGGCCATTGAGAAGATTTTTCTCTACGTAGTCAAACGGACGCTCCACCTTGCCTTTCGTTTGGGGACGATAAACTTGGCAGGCCCAAGGCTTGTAGCCATAGTGCGTGGCGAAAGCTAAGAACCGCGTGTTGTAGATCGGTTGCCCATCTTCCCAACGGTTCACGACGACTTTCATGTTGTCGTAAAGGCAAGTCGCCGCCACACCACCGAGATGCTCGAAGGCCGCGATGTGTTGCCTGACTGTGGTTTCAAAGTCTTGGCGTTCGGTGAAGTGGAT
>JANLRK010000036.1:0-2400 GCA_031361585.1 Pirellula sp.
CATGGCCGGTGGCAAGCAAGGCTTGATGATCTTTTCGATGACAAATTCTCGAATCTCTTTGTGCGTAACACTTGGAGCATGCTGAGTAGAAACGACAACGTTGTTGATGCCGATCGGCTTGAAACCGTCATAGGCAACGGACACTTGGCTCTTGGAATCTGGTCGAAGCCAGTTTACCTCTTTCTTGAATCGAGCTTCGGTCAGCCGATTGGTAATTCGGTGTGCCAAGGCGATTGGGAGCGGCATGAGCTCAGGCGTATCATTGCATGCATAGCCAAACATTAGGCCTTGATCGCCGGCACCAATATCTTTGTTATCTGCAGAGCTGTCGACACCCATGGCGATGTCCGGGCTTTGACGATCTAAAGCAACCATAACGTTGCAAGTTTTTCCCGAAATGCCTGTTTCGTCGTCGTCGTATCCGACGTCGAGAATGGCTTGGCGAACGATATCCGAGTAGTTAACGATCGCTTTGGTCGTGATTTCGCCGACGATGAGTGCTAAACCGGTGGTCACCACGGTCTCACAAGCCACTCGGCTCATAGGGTCCTGCGCCAAAAGAGCGTCCAACACGCTGTCAGAGATTCGGTCAGCCAGTTTGTCTGGGTGACCCATGGATACTGATTCGCTCGTAAATAGATATTTGCCCGAAGCCACCGAAACAACCTCCCTCGAATGGTATTTCGAGAATGAAGTACTGAAATGGAAAGTGTCAGCCGGATAGTGTAACTGCCCTTTTGAAATGTTGAAGCCAAAACGGGTCTTAAAAAAGTCGGCATTACCTGCAAATCCAGCAATCTTGGGATAATCCTTGAGTTTTAGGCGAGCATTTCCGGTTGATTCAGCTGCCTGGACGTGGTTGCGAGGTAAATTTCCAAAGCCAAAAGGAAGTATTTGGTCGCCGGTAGCTTGCGGCGCAGTAGGTCGCTCTTGCCGAGAGCGACCAAGTATTGCAGTCCGACCATATGTAGCACCGGACGGCCTGCATCACGGCCCAGGGGGCCATGCTACTACCAAACCGCACAGAATTATGCAAAACTCAGTACCGTCAAATAGTGAACCAACGTTTGCATGTTCCGACGCATGGAGAAACTGGTGGACCGACCCAGTCAGTCGATCCAGGGTACTGGATACTTTCGAGCGGGTGGCCATTTTGATTTTGTTTGGCAGTTTTCTGCAAGCACTCATTGTTTCGATTGGAACGTCGATCCGATTTGGCCAAAGCGTGGTGATTGGTGACCTCATGTTGCTGATCACGGAAACCATGATGGTCGTGCTCGTTATGTTTCGACGTGGAGCCAAAAACCTCTCGATGCGTCCAGGCGATTGGGCGTTGGCCTTTTCCGCAACTTGCCTTTCGCTATTAGCTCGACCATTTCCGGGACAATCTCACTCCTGGGATAAGGTCGCGATCGTATTGACGATTCTTGGACTCTCGACGCAACTCATATCTAAATTCACTCTTGGCCGTCGCTTCGGGGTGGTTGCGGCGAATCGAGGCCTATGCATGTCGGGACCGTATCGTTTGGTTCGGCACCCCATCTATATGGGCTACGTTCTGTTGCATACGGGATTCTTTTTGCTCAATCCGACTATCTGGAACCTATGTGTATTTGCGACGCTTTACACGATCAAAATCCCTCGCATCTTGGCCGAGGAAAGACTCTTAGGGCAGGATCCCGAGTACCAGCAATACATGCAAAAGGTTCGCTCACGTCTAATACCAGGCGTCTTCTAAGCGGCGAGGCGGTATGCGTTGTATCCCACCGGTGAAATTCAATACCACTCCCATCGAGAATCCAAACAAGCTAAAATGGGCTTGAGCATTGAATAACGACCTTTTCTAAGAAGCGATGCCCAATGTCTAGCAACTCAAAGTCAAGCTACGAGTTACCTTCGACACAGCGAAAGACATCCGGTTCAAGTACAGCTGTTATCGTTGCAATTGTCTTAGCGAGCTTGCTGGCCTGTTTTTTGGTTTGCGGTGGTCTTATGGCGGTGTTTTTGATACCTACCACAGTCGCATCTGCTCATCGAATGCAGTGCAGCAATGACCTCAAACAAATTGGGCTCGCGCTCCACAACTACCATAGTGAGTTTGGAGCACTGCCTCCTGCCTATACAGTTGACGCCAATGGCAACAGGCTGCACAGTTGGCGAACTTTAATTCTGCCATACATGGAGCAAAGGGCTCTGTATCAGAGAATCGACTTAACCAAACCTTGGGACGATCCGGCAAACGCTTTTCTTTTGGAATTGAATATTCTCACGTACCAATGCCCCTCGTCCAAGCTTGGTAACGGTTTGACAACCTATCAAGTCATCGATGACCCCTCGAGCGCATTTCCTGGCAGTGCGACCGTGAAGTTCAGCGACATCATTGACGGAACCAGCAACACC
>JANLRK010000058.1:0-2972 GCA_031361585.1 Pirellula sp.
CGTTCTTACCAGCTCGCTCCATTCCAAACGGCGTTTCCCAAACCGTCTTTCCCTCCTTGTTTATGCACAACAGTGTGTTGATTCCGTCTTTGCCAAGTGTAACGAATACGTTTTCGCCTATCACAATCGGCGTCGACGCACCGCGACCTGGCAATGAAACTTTCCAAGCAATGCCTTTGTCCTCACTCCATGAGGTTGGATACTTGCCCGGTAAGGCGGTGCCATTGCCATTTGGACCTCGCCAGGAAGGCCAGGGTGTTTGCGAGACAGCAAACGGACAAACCACGATCACGAAAAATATTGCTAGAAATAAACGATTCATAGAAGTAAGGTTTGGCATGGAGTTGCGATTAAGTGGCATAGTTTGCCAGCCTGTGTGCTAATGGTGACAGGTATTCATTCTGTCGATTTCAACATTAGTCGGCAATCGGTCGGAGGACAATGGATCGAATATCCATTACCGCTGCCCCCTTCTTGCTTTGAGGTCGTACCGCCAATCGATAGTTGCCAGCCTTGAGTTTCATCGAGCCAATGTTTTCGACAATCATGTTTTGAAAATGACCGGTATCTCGGACGATCCACTGAAGTGATTCGCTGCCTACCTCCAATCGAACGACGGATCCACCGTTATTGGATCCACAGCCACATTGAACCTCGATTTCATACACTCCGTCCTTTGGAACAGTTAGATCCCAGTCAGCCCAGTCGTCGACTTCGGTCCAATAGCCGAGCACGTTCTTGTACGTTTCTGGCTCGTACCGGAGTTTTTTTCCGTGCGGTGCGCCCGTCGCGGCCGTCAACGTGATCTCTTTACTTGCATCCTTTAGCTCTGCTTTTTTGCCCGATACAACGCGGTTCATCTCCGTTCGCCATGCCTTCCATTTATCCCCAACCGTCTTGGCACCCGGGCGAGCGTCGAGGTGCGTCGGATCGGAATCGACGTAAAGTAGTTTATGTAACTCCCGCTTGGCATTCGGATTGGGAACTCCAAATTGCACTCCCAAACGCTTTTGCCATTGATGAAGCGATTCAGTCAGTGCGGTCGCGGTTTCAGGCTGGTCTCTTGCAACGTTGATCTTTTCGCCAATGTCCTTTTCGAGATCATACAATTCGATCGCGCCATCCTCCAGGTACTCGATCAATTTCCAATTGCCTTGTCGCGTCGCCGCAGCTGGTCGACTGCCTTGATTGGTGTAGTGAGGGAAATGCCAGAAGAACAAACGCTCTTTGGTTGTGGATATCGCAGTGTCTTGAAGCCAACTTTGTTTCAAGCTTACTCCATCCAAAGGTCCGACTGTCTTTCCCGGTTCCAATCCCACGACCTCCATGAGCGTCGGCATCAAGTCCATCAACGACACCGGTGTTTCCAAGGTTTGTGCGGCCTTGATCTTGTCCGGCCATCGAACAATCAGAGGAATCCGCAATCCACCTTCGTAAAGGTATCCTTTGCCAGCTCGAAAAGGACCATTGTGCGTTACTGGCAAGTCATGAACCTCTGGCACATGGAGACCTCCATTGTCGCTCGTAAAGATCACGATCGTTGGACGCTCCAATGCATCGACGGTGGTTAGCAGTTTACCAATGGCTTTGTCAAGCGACTCAACCGTGGCAGCGTACAAGGGATTGAAGGCGTTTGCGTTCTTTTCGATTAAGTCCTTGGGGGCAGCCAATGCGACGTGCGGTGAGTGCTGAGGAATGTAACAAAAGGATGGAATGTCATTCTGTGATTTCAAAAAGTCGCTAGCAGCATCAACGATTGCATACTCATTCTTGCCCCCTTCCTTCTCGTCGGTCGCGCCGTTCCCCTTTGGCTCCATGGCTACGTCAAATCCTTGCTCCATCGGCCCCGTTTTGCCACCTCCTAAATGCCACTTGCCAAACAACCCTGTTCGATATCCAACCTCTCGTAGCAATTCGGCAATCGTTTTCTCGGCCAACGGTAGATGAGATTGGATGCGAGGGTGCAAAAGCAACTGCGATTCAGCATCTGGCCGACCTGGCAAGAAGGTCGTTAGATGCAATCGTGCGCAGGACTTACCCGTCATCAGTGCCGCCCGCGATGCAGAGCAAATGGATTGTCCACAATACGCGCTCGTATAGCGTATCCCTTGGTCTGCGAGCTTATCGAGATTGGGTGTGTTGTGATCGGGTCGTCCGTAACAACCTAGATCGAAAACTCCAAGGTCATCCGCTACGATCAAAACGATATTGGGTTGGTCATTCGATTGAACCGCTGTTGCAAGCGAACAACCAAGAATCGAACCGACAAATGCAAAGCAGAAGGTTACGATGAGCCTGGAGAAGTTAGCATGGAAGAGTTGCATGGTATTTGCTTGAGTGGAGGGAACCGGACGGTGCGTCTCGCCCATAGTCTAACCGATATTCTCAAGCTCCATCCATTGTCACTTAATTTTCTACGCTACGATACAAAGAGGTTGTGAGTAGCAATAAACAATAAACTATATGTTCTGCCTGTAGCATGGCCCCCTGGGCCGTGTTACACTCGGGCCAGCGATGCTCACCCCAAGAGATCCTGTACAAGAAACACGCAGCCAAATAATGAAAATCTTCCTAGCCCCTGTTGTCTTGATAACGCTAGTCAGCTTCGCTCGCGGCCAAGAGTTTAACAACCTGCCTGTCACCACGCAAAAACCTCCTCTACACGGCCGGCACTGGATGGCGGTCACAGGAAAGCCCCTCGCAGCGACCGCAGGCGCAATGGTGTTCAGCAAAGGTGGAAACGCCGTCGACGCATCTTGCTCAATGCTCGCAGCCACCTGCACCATGTGGGATGTTCTGAGCTGGGGCGGTGAAACCCAAGCCCTCATTTACAATCCGCACACCAAACAAGTTGTCGCGATTAACGCGCTTGGCGTTGCGCCAACGGGAGCAACCGCTGAGTTTTACAAAAGCAAAGGAATGAAGTACCCGCCAGAATACGGACCTTTGGCAGCGGTTACTCCCGGTACGCC
>JANLRK010000065.1:0-4877 GCA_031361585.1 Pirellula sp.
GGGATTCCGTGTGAGACGTTTGAGTCCGCCGAGAAATTCCTCGATGGGCGAACGCAACAACCCATCGGTTGCATTGTTACCGATATGAACATGCCCGGAATGTCTGGCCTGGATCTTTATCAAAGAACTCTGGATATGGGATGGTCCATTCCCACAATCATGGTCACGGCGTTCGGTGAAGTTGCTTCCTGCGTTCGTGCCTTTAAGTCAGGGATTGTAGACTACCTCGAAAAACCGGTTCCAACGGAAGCGCTGATAACACGTGTAAAGGAATGTCTATTGGCCAGTCAACAAGCGTGCGATCTAGCGATCGCAAACCAAACAGCCAAAATTAAGTTGAATAAGCTCACCAACAAGGAAAATGAAGTCCTTGAATTGTTGGTAAAGGGCAACTCAATGAAGACGATTGCGGCTGAATTTGGAACAAGTTTTCAGGCCGTGTCGCGGCATCGACAACGAATTCTTGAGAAACTTGGTGTCGAAGGGGACGTTTCTTTGGCACGGTGGGTGCTCGACCATAGACGGGTTGCGGTTGCCAAGTAGAGGATCGGCACTCCTTTGCAACGAAAGCATGTTTGCAGGGAAATCATGCGTATTTTCGATATCTCATGTACCAAAGTAGACATACAAGCGATTTTGCGTCGTTAATTTTTTTGTCGCGCAGCAAGTTGTCAATTTGAGACCAGCTAAAAACCGTGTTGTCCATTTGTTCCCCGGATTCACGGGCTGTGTCGCCAGCGGTTAGGCATTCCGCAACGAAAAAGTACATTTTTTCGTCTAGAATTCCAGGCGACATTGCAAATGTATGGATGTGCGTCAGCATGCTTGCAGAGTAGCCGGTTTCCTCCTTCAATTCCTGTCTGGCGGTTTCGATGGGAGACAGGGATTTGTCCAAGGTTCCTGCCGGCAGTTCTAAATGCCATCGGTCGATCGCGACCCGATACGTTCGAATCATGCATACGTGATCGTTGTCGACAAGGGGCAGGATAACAACAGCCCCAGGGTGCCGAACAATGTTTCGAATAAGCCGTGAACCGTCAGGAAGCAGTTCTTCAATTTCTTCAATCGCAAACCTTTTTGCTTGGAAAATCTTTTTCGGTGGTTGCACGATCGTTAGCCCGCTATGCGCTGTGCAGCTTCGTCCACGTGTCGGAATTGCATCAAAAACGCATCCTCGGGAGTATCTTCGTAGAAGGATTTAAGCACTCCGGTTGCCCTAAAGCCCCGTTTGCGAAAAAAAAGCTGAGCTGCAAGGTTTGTCTCGCGCACCTCTAAAACGATTCTGTTGCGTCGTTGATAAGCCAGTTTGGACACGAGCTTTTCAATCATGGCTGTCCCTACTGATTGCCTCCTGAAGTCGGGATGAACCGCGAACGAAAGGATGTGAATCCGATTTTTATGTAGTTCGTAGATCATGAATCCGGCCACTTCCTCGTTACGTTCTGCCACCATCCCGATGCAATCCCTTTGACGTAGGCAACGAATGAATTCATCCTCCGTCCAAGGAAACTCGAAACTCTGTTCCTCGATCGCCAGAACGGATGTCATATCTCGACGAATCATCCAGCGGATGTGAACACAGGATTGATCAGATTCGATACTGGACACGGCGGCAAATTCCTTCCGAGAGCGATCACTTTTAATTCTTTTATTAATCGCCGTCCTTCCATGGACGAGACCCAGGAACGGTACCAAAGCATGACTTTGGAACCAAGATGGGTTTATAAAAATGGTTCTTGGCCAATAAACGAAAATAAATCCTGATGGACACTTAGTATTTAGGAAAGCAACTACTGCCTAAAAAGCAAGCAATACCAAAAACCCCCTCTAGTGTGGCAATGCCTTCATTTTAGGCAAAGCTATCTAATCCTACTTAAGTACTTGCTGTCATTAGTTTTGCGAAGCGTTCATTGACAGCTAAATAACGATTCACTCACTGGCCGCTAGGAACTTCGAGTGTTTCAGATGGCTTACTAACCACTCGCGAAGGATGCAGGCGAATGGTTACCAGATTTTGCTGCAACCAACTACCAGCTTAAATGTTCGCAAAGACGGGAAACTCATCGAATGAATCACGAAGACAATGCCTCCATGGCGCAAACTGCTGACCAACGAAAAACGCAAATGGAGACACCAATGCTTGCAAAAACGACATCTACTCGAATCAAGGATAAGGCTGCGGACGAGGCAGGCGAAAGGCTTGCCGCCGAAATGAAGGTTTTTAATTCGGTGGCTGAAGAGCTGAGAAGGAAACTTGACTCCTCCCTTTCAGCCGAAAGGAAACGTCGTTTCGTTTTTGACATCGCGACCGAACTCTTTGGCGTCGCGCCAACTTGGACGGCGTTTTATCGTGAAACACTTGGGGGCACAGGGATTGCGCGTTCTTTGTTTAACGATGCTGACGAGGCGAGGGAATACGAGTGCAGCGAAGAGCATTTCAAGGTTCTCGAAATGCTGACGGTTCTACGCTCTCGAGACTTGCCCGAAAACGACCCACATGAACCACAGCGCATGATTACCGTCCGAATACCAAAGAGCTTGCATGATGCTATTTGCGAGGAAGCAAACGAATTGGCGGTGAGCGTCAATAAGCTTTGCATATCGAGGCTCTTGCAGAAAGTGGACCCCGCCATGATCCCATCTTCTTCCCAGAAACGTAGGGGTCGCCGGCCAGGCTCAGCCGGGACAAAGCAAATGACTTTGGCAGATGCTTCGGAAAGAGCAAACTCGGAGGTAGCCTAACGGACCGCATACGTTCGTCCAAAATAGTTAAAGCTGTTTCAACGGCAACTCAATTGCGTTATGCTTGCGCTGGCCTGGGAGGGCATGCGATCGCTTTGCGAATTCGCAAAGAGGAAAGTCCGGGCTCCACAGAGCAAGGTGGTCGATAACGTCGACCGGTCGCAAGGCTAGGGAAAGTGCAACAGAAAGCAAACCGCTGGGCTCGCTCAGTAAGGGTGAAACGGTGGGGTAAGAGCCCACCAGAGCTCAAGGTGACTTGAGCTGCTAGGCAAACCCCACCTGGAGCAAGAACAAACAGAACGTCATGCTGCCGGCAGGTTTTGGCCTGCTGGCACATAGACTGCGGCTCGCAGTCTCGCGCGTTCGGGTTGATCGCTCGACACCACAGGCAACTTTGGTGCTAGATAAATGATCGCAGCGCGAAAGCGAACAGAACCCGGCTTACGATCCTCCCAGGCTTTTTTCGCATTCTGGCGATGACGACGGTTCTCGCAATTCGCGATTGCATGCGAACTAATTGCTTCGTGTTGCGAACTCATGCTGACAATTTCCTGGCGATTTAAAAAACAACACACAGCTTCCACCCCCTTGAAAAACAAAGCGATGCCTCTGTTTCGAAAAAAAGGTGCCTTCTCTTCCATTTAAAGGTGCCATCACTAACAATTAAAGGAGCCACCTGCCTGAGCCACAAAAAAAGGCCAGCCTCGCGGCTGGCCTTTCTCTTGATTCTAGTGTTTCCCGTTTTTCTAACGATCGAGGTCGGAGTCCTTTTCCGATTTAACCATTCTGGAGGCTTGTTCGTTTGTCAAATTGGAAGCAACCCACGATACGTAGCCAAAGTCAGCATCGCTTAATCGAGAAAGCGGAACCGTTGATATTTTGCCGTTTTCCTTCAGCAATTTGATCCTATCTACATAGATTACGACCAACCTGGCTTTGACTCGGTAAGTCCCGCTGTTGTCAATCCATTGCCGAAACTCTGCTCCCTTGAATTCCGAGGGGGGAGTGTGGGCACCGACTCCGAACAAAGCGTCTAGGTCATCGGCGCTCTCCTTTCCTTTGGCTGGCTCCTTTTCTTTAGCAGATGGAATCAAAGGCTTCTCAATCACGGCCGGTTCGATCACAGCCGGTTCGATCACAGCCGGTTCGATCACCGCAGGTGCGATCACTGCCGGTTCGATCGCTGCCGGTTCGATCACAGCCGGTACTGTCGCGGCAGGCGGAAACAAAGATTCTTCAATCGTTTGATCAACATCGACTTTGCGTTGCGATAGTTTCGAAGAATCAAACCCGAACAAATTATCGAGGAAGGAGTCATTTTCCGTTGGCGAAATTTTCGGCAATTCTATCGATGTGTCGAGTTCGGCCGCAATAGGCTTTCCAATCAGTTCGTTGATCGATGAATTTGCAGCCCGAGACGCTTCCGGCTTAAACAAATCTTCAATGTTTGAATCGGCTGGTTTTTCCTTTAGCTTGGAGTCCTCCTTGGGCACAACCGGCTTCGATTCTGGTGGGTCGAACAAGTTATCGATGGATGGATTTTGAATTTCCGGAATCGATTCAACAGGAGCCGGCTTTGGCGGTTCATCGCCAAAGATATCTTCTATGTCTGACTTCGCTGGTGGCTTTGCAGGCATTGCCGGTTCGATTGGCTTTGGCTTGATTGGTGGCGCATCGTTAAACAAATCGTCCACGTTTGTCGTTGGCGCAGCTTCGACAGGCTGTTTTGTGCTAGGCGCATCAAAAGGATTGGGAGCGGTCAAATCCGGCGTGTCATTCTGAATCTCTGGAAGAGGTTTCTCCGTTGGAACTGGCTTAATCTCTGAAGGTGCGGGAACCTGAATTACAGGATCCGGAATCTCAATTTTGGGGGCGGGAGTCTGAACCACCGGTGCAGGAGTCTGAACGACCGGTGCAGGAGTCTGAACTACCGGTGCAGGTTTCTGAACGACCGGTGCAGGAGTCTGAACGACCGGTGCAGGTTTCTGAACCACCGGTGCAGGAGCCTGAACTACCGGTGCAGGAGTCTGAACGACCGGTGCAGGTTTCTGAACCACCGGTGCAGGTTTCTGAACCACCGGTGCAGGAGCCTGAACTACCGGTGCAGGAGTCTGAACTACCGGTGCAGGCGTCTG
>JANLRK010000096.1:0-28549 GCA_031361585.1 Pirellula sp.
ATCACTAGCGGGGAGGGATGCGGCACAACCGTGGAGACAAGCTGGCCCACCGAAGCCGGGAACGATGCGTAATGCCAGAACCTTTTCCGATCGCGTCTAAATTCTTAATTGTCGAAAGCTATGGCGGTCCTGCTGCTTCGCAAAAGCGACTAGGAGTCTAACTCCATTTGATTTGTCTAGTGCGATCGATTTCCACAGAGTTGGGGCATTAAGCATAGCGGTATTGCCATTCCAAGAACCCACTCTGCTGCGGTGATCCAAAGGTAGTTAGCGTGCTGAGCATAGAATCCGTTCGGAACCGATTGAGACTTGAAATCCATTTGGCTGGAAAGTTTTGTATGGCCGACAACCAACGCAAGGTCAATCATCATTAGCAGCGAGACCACGATCCAAAGAACGCGGCTTTTTCTTGTGTAAGCTTCAATGGCTAAACAAAAAACAAATAAAATGGAGAGCCCATTGTGCCAGATCGTCACCTTCTGCGTAACAAATCCTTGTTCGACGCTTCCGACCAGTTCCGTTCCAATTGGAACAACGACAAGGGCATAAAAGCTCAGTCCGCCCCACCACATGGCCCAAGCTAACCAAATTAGGTTACTCCATAATGCTTTTCGAATGCGAATCGCATCAATAGATCTATTTTTGGAACTTATTTCCAACATGTTCCGACTGACCTGAAGTTGAGAATCGGTGAAAAAGTTCTCGGCTACACAGAGATCATACTCGGTCTCGGTGCGACCGATTTACGGTAAGCACATATTTAAACTAAGCCATGAATTGATGTGTCTGCCAGCTTGCGACTCGGGACAAAACGACTTAGGTTTTATCGCAAAGTTCGTGTTTCACGATTATTAGTCCAACTTCAAAACAAAATGGGCCGGCTCGTCGAACTCGAGCGACTCGAGCCTCGACCCTAGCGCTTTCGAGTAACAAATCCAGCAATTGTTCTGGGTACAGCTGTTGATGCGCGATCAGTCCAATTCCTTTCCGGGAAATGTCTCGGACGATAGCCAACGACTGCGATTCTTGTCCTGGCATTCGATACGAATTCTGGGACATAGTGACAACGCATTTTCCGTTGCAGCGGAATCGCGAAGTGCTTCTCAGCTCGAATAGGTTTGTGCTTGTCGCTCCACGCTCGGAACTCAGCGTCTCGCGAAGTACATCCGTGAGTTGAATTCGCATGGCTAGCGCTTCGACTAGCTGCTCAAACGTCGGAGAACGATGTTCGACCAACATTGAAATACCTCCTTATCGAAAGCTTCGTCAACGCTTTCGTTCATGATTTCGAGAGTCTGTTTATGTGACAATGACTTTCGATAGGGACGATTGCTCGTCATGGCTTCGAATACGTCTGCCACAGTACAAATGCGGCTTGCAATGTCAATTTCGCTTCCGCCGATTCCGACTGGGTAACCTTTTCCATCGAGTCGTTCATGATGTTGGTAGGTCATGAGCATTTGAGTGGGCGTGGCAGTTTTGGCTTTGGTGAGTCTTCGGAAACCGATCAAAGGGTGCTCTTTGATCGCTTTGAATTCAAATTCATCTAGTTTGCCGGGTTTGTTAAGAATTCGCTCATCAATTTCTAGCTTCCCGAGGTCATGCAATAGCCCGCCGGTTGCGATTTCGTCGAGTTCCTCACCTCTGTAGCCCATTCCCGCAGCGATGAGCGAACAATAGAATCCAACGTTGGCGGAATGAGTAAAAGTGCCGTAGTCATGATGCAGGATTTGGCAGAGTTCAGCGCCCGTCAACGATTGATCTGCGGTTATATTGGCTACCTGAGAACCCAAGCGACTTGCAGCGTTTACGATACTGATCGTATCATTGTTGTTGAATTCTTCCGAAAGCACATTTCGCACCACTTCGGATAACATTGCCGTTTTGTTGCGAATTGGGATGGACTCATCTTCAAACCAATCGTCGAAGTGGCTGCGTAAGTATTTTTGAAACGTTGGGCTTTCCGACTGATTGATATAAAGTTTAAGATTGGGAGCGGATGCAATCCAATTCAACGAATCTTCCGTTGCGGTTTGGTCCGACGCCAAAAACAGGATTTGCTCCTTCGCACCGGCTTGCCAAGAATAGACATCTACGCCAATCGGGAAGAGGCTCGAAAGAGTCAGCGGGCTAATCGGAATGAGCGAAAGGTCCAGCATATTTGCATGATCAGAAGCGGGGCATGTAAATTATTCACCAGGAATTCTTACGTTACGATTTTGCACACCCCTCAGGTTGGTTCGAGGTGAAAACCGCAGAATTTGATTCCGCTGCCTGACTATCCATCACAAACGGAAAAAACCGAACTCCCAGTTATTTAATTGTCGCTAAACGGAGGCGGGAATACTTTGTTTTCAGCGGAGGAAGTATCGGAAATTGCGTTCACACCTGAGTCGTCGGGATGTCGATCGAGCATCGGCTCTAAGTGCGTTATCAACGTCTCGAACCGAATTTTCACGTTGGCTTCACCAAGTAACATCTGCTTGATCGACACCGGCAAGTTGACGGCATATGCAATGATGTCGGTCAAAATACCGAGAGGAAGTTGTTGGGTAAGCAAGTCTGCGAACGTTTTTGAATTTGCGGCATCGTGTGGGATCATGGATCGGAAAATGCCCAGCAACGTTTTGCGATGCTCTTCCGCGGACTCCCTAAAATCTTCGGGAACGAAGTCCGGTATCAATTCAACTCGAGCTTGCCTAAAGCTAGTCGTTACGTCAAGCTCCTCAATGATTTTGGCGCGTTGCAGACCTGCCATCAAGATATTGTGGCGACCGTCGTCGGTTGGAGTATGCGATATGATTCTGCCGATGCACACGGTATTTCCAAGATTTGGTTTCCCCTGGAATTGACTTTCCCAGCCAGGAATCAAGAGAGCCATCGTAATCAAATGATCGGATTCCAGGGCTTCCGTTAGCATGTCGCAATAACGCGGTTCAAAAATATGCAGCGCTTGAATGACATGAGGGAATAAAACTAAGTTAGGCAGTGGGAAAAGCCGCACCAAGCCATCGAAGTCATCCGGTAATCCTGCACTTTCCCAATGTCCCATGAATTGACCTATCTCGACTTGTTTAAATCAAAGGGCATCTCGCTTCCAAGCCGCCAAGTTTCGACGAAGTATACACCGATGGCCACCCCACCCATATGGGACGACTTGGGTTGCATTGGCGAAAATGCTTCAATGGGTTTCCCTTTTGGTTTAGGTTGCAACCGGGGCTCAGTCAGGAGAAAACGAACTCGGTGAGGGCCAAAGGGAAACGACGTTGGCCAACAACACGAACGCACCCCCAACGATAAGGTGCGATGAAATCATTTCGTTCGAGTAGCCGATTTCGGTTCCGAACGCTCCCATGAACCCTGGCAAAAAAAGCGCCCAAAAAGAAGCAAATACAGGCTCGCTGCTGTAAATGATCGAGGCCTCGACCGCAGTGATATGAGGCTGGTACTTGTTCATTCCTAAGAAAGCGATCACCGAGCAAAAAACAGCAAGAAAAAAAAGGATGCCAATGAAGAGTGGTGAAAGGAACAGGTTCGACCAGGTACTCAATGCTTGGTTTGAAAGACTGGGAATTGACCTCAACGCGACTTCATGAAGCACTGCAAAAGTCAGGCCAGCGGCCAAAGCAACTGACAGAAACATGCCTGGCGTTATGGCAGTCGAGTTCATCCTCTTTCCATAGTAATCGACAAGCAAAAGCTGGCCCGTAAATAGAACTGCTCCAAGGCTGGTCAGCGAATCGCCAAACGTCCACTTACTGAACCCGTCCGGAGAAAAACCCACTCCTTGTCTGTCCAATACGATCAGTCCGGTAAGGATCGAAACTCCCAGCAGTGCAATGGCGGCTCCGACGATGACGTTTTTGGGAATGAATCTGCGAAACAGAATTGCTGAAATGATTGGTGTAAAGACTGCGGTGAGGCTGGTCAAAAAACCACTTCGCGACGCCGGAATGGTTGCCAAACCAATCACCTGCAGAACGAGCCCAAAGTAGAACAACAGGCCTACGCATGCACCTGCTCGCCACTCCGCTCGACTGGCACCTCGAACCAAACCCGGATAGAAAATAGACAACATCGCCAACGACAATAGGAATCGAATTCCAATCATACCGGAGGAAAAAGCCACGCTCAATAAATTGGGGACCGAATCGTTTTCTAAACCGAAGCACAGCTCCATATGTAGATTCAGCGATTTCATAATGGGAAAAGAAAGTCCCCAAAGTGCATTGACGCCGACTAATGCCCAAACGGCTATCCATCGACTTGGTGCGGATTTCGTAACTCCTCGAACGCACGCCATACGATTGCTATTTCCTCTACTTGCCTCGTTTTACTACGATGTGTTTTACGGCGGCAATTGTAATCATTATTTGCATGGATGCGAATTTGCCGAATGCTTGCAAATAAACAACGTCAAAAGGAGTTTCGAAATGACTAAAGTCAGCAGCAGTGTCATCCCGCCTAACACGTCCTCGGCAAGTACCGCTGCAAACTCGTTAAAAGGTAACGGACTCAACGATATCGACTTGACTCAGTTTCTAAATTTGATGTTAACAGAGTTGCAAAACCAGGACCCATTGAATCCAACGGACAATGCGGCTCTTCTACAGCAGGTCGGCGAGTTGCGAGGCATCAGTTCGAACGATCAACTGGTAACCACGCTCAAGGGATTCTCCAACACACAAGAATTGACCACTGCCAGCAGTCTAATTGGGAAGACTGTAAAGGGTTTGGATGCTGCGGCAAAAGAGGTAAACGGCGAGGTTACGAGTGTTTCGGTCAAGATTGACGAAAAAGATCGGAACAAGCGTCAGGTCCAAGTGCATGTGGGAGATCAAATTGTCGATATCAAAAATGTTCGTGAGATCGATGACAAGGTGGTCGCGCCCGCTACCTCATAATGCTTGCATTGTGATACGTTAAGAGGCTTGCCGCCGACTTTCGCGAACTTAGATTTCAACTTTGTTCAACGAGTTCGCGAAGGCAGGTGAGTTATGGGCTTGGCATCAGCTCTTAGTACAGCGTTAACCGGAATGAGCGGTGCTGAAAAGCAGATCGACGTCCTGGGAAACAACCTAGCCAACTCGCAAACAGTCGGCTTCAAAGCGTCCGAAGTGGTGTTTGCAAATCAATTCTTGCAGACGCTTTCGCTTGGGTCTTCGCCGACCTCCGGAAACGGCGGAACCAATCCCCGGCAAACCGGACTTGGGGTTCAAGTCGCTGCAATCAATCCGAATTTCACGCAGGGTACGATTGAGATTAGTTCTTCGCCATCGGACTTGGCGATTCAGGGAGATGGCTTTTTTCAAGTTGCGGGTGGTCAAGGAGAAAAGCTCTTCACGCGGAACGGCATATTCAAACTCAACAGTGCAAATGAATTGGTGACATCGACTGGCAATCGATTGCTCGGATTCGGCATTGATGAACAGTTTAATATTCAGACAACTCAGCTTGCGCCGCTAACGATCCCGCTAGGAACGGAAGCTGTAGCCAAAGCCACCAACAGCGTCACGCTTGAGGGGACCCTAACCGCTAAGGGGGACATCGCTGACACTGCAAGGGTAATTCAGAGTTCAGTTTTGGGGGATGGAAACATCCCTCGTCCAACGGGGGCTGCAATCACCGTCGCAAGCTCTACTGTCCCCAATCTAGTTGGCGTCACGACAAACAATTCTGAAGGGGCGGGTGGGACTCACATAGAAGGTTCTGTGTATCAATACCGTTTTACCTACCTTGACAGCAGTGGCAAAGAAAGTCTTCCTACCGCAGCATTGAATGTTACGGTTCCTGCAGGAAACGGGAATGCGGACAACACCATTTCGATCAACCTCCCAGCCGCAAATGCACAGTACTCTCAGGTAAGAGTGTACCGAACAGCACCCAACGGAAGCGATTTTTTCAGAGTCGGTGCGGGTGCCAGCGGTTCGACTTTTGTGGACAACAATTCGGCCGTACTCTCTACTCCATTACAAGCCACAGGGCTAAATGGCAATTACTCCTACATGGTCACATACTATAAAGCGGGGGAACCAGAATCTCGTCCTTCGCCTTTGCTCGGGCCACAAAACGTGGTCAATGGCCGCATTCTTTTGGGAAACTTTCCAGCACCGCCCGTTCCGCCGCCTTCCGGAGGATTTCCAGCATACGACCAGGTACGAATTTATCGCAACTTGGCAAACGACCCAAATGCTTTTTATCTAGTCGATACGGTTGCACCGACTGCGAGCTATACCGATGGAAGAACCGATGCTGAGATTAGCAATCTGAGCACGGTCGGTAACAAAACAGTGAATCTAGATGGCCCGACAGTCGACAGCAATACATTACTGGTCAACATTACTCGGCGCGACGGATTTGTGTACGACAAGCCATTCGTAGTCGGAGAACTAACCTTCAAGGGTCGCAAGGGTGGGCGACTGCTGGAAGAAAAAGCATTCAACATTACCGCCTCATCTACGGTTCAAGATCTGATGGGGTTTATGAAAGACTCGGTAGGCATCGTGAGCGATAGTGGTGACGTCACTCATCCCGTGGTCTCGTCTAAGAATGTTATCCCGGGTGAAAGCGGGTTCCTGCAACCCAATAGCTATCTTTCGAATGGAGCTATTCGATTGGTTAGCAATACGGGGACGGACAACGCTCTCGGTATCGACCTTACCAGTTTCCGAATTCGAGAGCCCAACGGCACGATTTCGACGCCGAACTTAGGCTTTGGAACACTTCAAGAAGCAAAAGGACAGAGTGCAGTTACCGACTTCATTGCCTACGACTCTCTTGGCTTACCCATTCGAATGCGATTGACTGCGACCCTCGAGGAACGGACGGACCAGCAGTTGGTTTATCGATGGTATGCGGACAGTTCAGACAATGCAGTTCGAGGCAACACCGAAATTGCAGTTGGAACTGGTTTGATTTATTTCAATGGAAACGGCAACTATGTATCTTCGACCAGTTCTACAGTTGCGGTCGACCGAAGCGGGTTGCCAAGCACAAAGCCATTGCAATTTGAATTGGATTTTAAACAGCTATCGGGCTTGGCCGCTGAAAAAGCGACTCTTGCAGCCTCGCGTCAAGATGGCTCTCCGCCAGGAGTTTTGACTAGTTATGTGATTGGCGAAGAAGGAACGATTCGAGGTGTTTTTAGCAATGGAATCACGAGAGATTTAGGGCAAATTCGGTTGGCGCGATTTTCCAATCCAGGGGGTTTAGAGCAACGTGGGCAGAACCTCTATGCGCAAGGTATCAACACAGGATTGCCCATAGAAGCCCGACCATCGGAAAACGGCTTGGGATCGTTGTCCGCAGGCGCTCTCGAACTATCTAATACGGACGTGGGTGGCGACCTTGTCACACTCGTCCTGGCGAGCACCATGTATCGAAGCAACGCCAGAGTTATTACCGCAACGCAACAGCTCTTTGACGAATTGCTCAACTTGAGGCGATAACGAGTTGCAGTAGCACGACGCGCGAGTTTTGAAGTTGCACATTCCTCAAAGCCGGAGGCTCGACAGAACTTAGCCGGTGGTGAAACCATTCGCGTGTCCTTTCGTACCTCCGGGGGTGCGCCGCTTCGCGGCGACCCCCGGCTACTATCTGAAATCCCTATCGGGATAAAAGCAATCCCCTTCGGAATTCGGACCGGGTTATGCAACCCCGGCTAAGATCTGTCAGTCCTCCGGACTTAAAACAGTGCAACTTCAAGTAGATAGCAGACTGCTGCTCGCCTTAGCTACGCGCATCGAAACGAAAAAGCCCCACTCAACTTAGATTGGTCACGCCCGATATCCAATCTTGGGCCAAGTGGGGCAAGTTTGTTCAACATTCAGATCATGTACACTGAATGTTGTGTAGATGAAATGTATACGATATTCTCGTCGCATGCTTCGAAATTGGCGATCTTTTTTGGGGCGAATTTCTCACCCTTTGCGTGGTTTAAGCGTTTTTTTGACAGTCTCCTCCAACCTAGTAGAAGTCGCCCCCCCGCTAGTATTGCTTTTGGTTGATTGAAACTAGAATTGGGAGAACTCTTGGGACGTGGTTCTTGGTTTTGAAACGATATGAGGGTTGGTATGGCTAAGTATTCGCTGTTGTGTTCCTCGTTCTGTTTCTTTGCGCTCGGAGCGTTTTCGCAAGTGAATCGTATGTCATTGCAGGGACAGGAAACCAAGCCCTCACCCACCGAAGTTGGTTGGGAACCTCTTTTGATTCCAGAAACCAAGGACGTGGCCAAGTTGGAACAATTTCTTGACGAGACGAAAAAACGGCAACCAGTCAAGCCGGAACAATATCTGGAAATGCAACGTGTTTTACGTGAGGTGGCCAAAAGAATTGTCGAAACCGTTACGGACCGCACGTCGCCAGTCTTTCGGAAAGCCGAAGCCGAATTCGTCAGCGCGTCCGTTATGTTGCTCGGCAATGAGGGACCAGACGCGCAGAGGAAGACGTTCGAGCGATTTCAAGACTACTTAACAAAACGAGAAAAGATCGAGTTTATCGATATTCAAATGGCCATACTTGCAGGCCAGAACTTAGAGCAGTTGGCCGACTTCAGTTTGGGGAAAGAAGCGTACAAGTCCTTCGCGGAAATCTTCCGACGTAAGAAGGATGCCAGTTTAGACGATGCCATTTCGTTGCTCGAAGCGAATGCCCGGCGACTGGACTTGCCAGGTAAGGAATTCATTTTGGTAGGCACGGACTTTTCTGGCGACGATTTTGACATCGCATCATTGAAGGGAAAGTTCGTGTTGATCTATTTTTGGCAGTCCGGTACGCGTGCTTGCGAGCAAGAGCATCCCTACATGCTTTCCGTATACAACAAGTACAAGGAACGGGGTTTCGAGATCGTCGGTATTGGATTGGACGAAAGCAAGGACGAAGCTCAGGCCTTTATTAAGAAACTTGCAATTCCATGGGTCAATCTTTGGGAGTCAAGAAAGAATGGAGTTTCGAAGGTCATGGAAATGTACGGTGTCAGTGCCATACCGACGGTGTTCTTGCTCGACAAAGATGGCAAGGTTATCACGATCGAAGCTAGAGGATTGCTGCTTGGAAAGGCTTTAGAGCGATTGCTGCCGGATGAGCCAAACAGGGAGGTTGACAGGCCGAAAGTGGAACCGAAAGCAGAACCAAAGGTTGAACCGAAAGTGAAACCAAAGGGAGAATGAGCAGACAGAATTCATCACGGCGGGGACCGCAGAATTCATCACGGCGGGGACCGCCGTGCCACACTTAGGCCGCGAGTTTTTGATCGGTTAGGATCTCGCCTTTGTCGTTTACCTCTTCGAATCGCACGGACACCTGCCGCGACACACCACTTTCCTGCATGGTAATTCCATAGATCATATTTGCGGCGGTCATTGTCTTTTTGCTATGCGTAACAACGATGAACTTGGTCGTTTGTAGAAACTCTTTGAGCACGGTAACGAAACGTCCTATGTTTGCCTCGTCAAAGGGCGCGTCCACTTCGTCCAAAATGCAGAACGGACTCGGTCGATACTGGAAGAACGCCATAATTAGAGCGACTGCCGTCAGCGCTTTTTCTCCCCCGCTGAGCAATGAATTACTGAGAGTGGTTTTGCCAGGCGGAGTTGCGATGATTTCGATGCCGCTGTCTGGATCGCGTTCGTCCTCCAATACGATATCCGCAAAGCCTCCACCGAACGAGCGGCGATATAGATCTTGGAAATTCTTCCGAATCGTGGTTAGCGTTTGCAAGAAAAGATCGCGAGAATCCTCGTCGATCTTGGCCATCGTACCAATCAAGCTGGTTTTCGCATCGTGGAGGTCTTGGAAGTGATTGGATAACCGGTCGAATCGGGATTGGAGTTCGTCTAGTTCGTTCAGGGCTTCCATATTCACGCTCCCCGCCGATGAAATTTCGTGTCGCAGTTGAACAATTTCGGTTTCAATTGCAGAACGATCGATTTTGGCTAAGTCAATCGTTCCACCTGATTTTCTTAGCAAATCAATAAGCCATCGGTTTTCCGTTTGCGAATTCTCTTCGTCAAAGAGCTGGTTGTCAGCAAGGTGCTGACACGATGCTTGATCAAGTGCATCTAAGCTGAGTTGGTATTCGCGGGCGTAGTGTTCGTGCAACTGTTCCCATTGAAGACTCAATTGCAATTGCTGATGTTCGATCGCCTGGATTTTATCGAGGCATTTTTCGATGTTGCGTCGAGCCATCTCATTTTGTTTCAGCGATTGTTGAAAAATGGTGTTTTGATCCTGGATATTTTGAATCGATTCTGCCTGCTTCGATTCGATGAATTCAATGGCTGAGCGAGCAGCGTTTGCGCGATTTTGAAAGTCATCCGTAGCACTGTTTACGGCGGCAATTCGATTCGCAATAGTCAACAGTGAGAACTCTGACTGAACTACATTTTTTACCCGTTCAGCCGAATCCAGTTGCATTTGTTCCATGGTGGTGCGAAGCCCGACGACACGCTGCTCAAGTCGAGCTAACTCGATCCTTCGTTCCGTAACGGCGGATTGTTCTCGTTGCATTGCTTGTTCGCACTGTTTGAACTCATTGGCAATCGATTCGAGAAGGTGATCTAAGTCGGCGGATTGCAAAGCATATTGTTCGCTCGCGACTTCGGCGGCCGCGATGAGGTCGTTCACTTCGGTTCGTCGGTTCTTTGCATTTTGAAGATTGCTTCGATTCGCTTCGAGCGAATGATTTAGCTTTTCGCAATGGAGTTGGATGGATTCAAGTCGGAGTTCACAGGCGGTTAACTCTCTGGCTGTTGCGTTAGCTAAAGCATCTTTGGAACTGAGGGATGACTCTGCGGACGCAATTCTCTCGTGGGCGTCTGCGACCGCGGCCGTTGCATCCGAAAAACTCGCTTCAACATGTTTGATTTCTTCTCGTGCGACCTGCATTTCACTTCGTCGAGAAACCAGCCCTAGCCCTGTTTGAAGCGAACCCAGTGTAATGCTTCCGTCGCTATCGACGAGCTGGCATTCCGCGGTTACAAAACGCAAGCCGGCACCGCGAAAGTGGCTCAATTCCAGTGCAGTCGAAAGAGTGTCGACAAACCAGGTAGTGCCAAGCAGAAAGCGGATTAGCGGTTCGTATGCATCCTCAAACCGAGTCATACGATCTGCTCTGCCCAAAACTCCTCGAAGGCCATCGAGTTGGATCTTCTCCCCGGACCGACGACTTGTTAGTCGATCCATACGCAACAAAGTTACACGCCCCTCAACGGATAGACTACCGTCGTTGATCCAGTCGATGATTTGACCATTGCTAAGCACGATCGCATCCGCTTGCGAACCCAAGGAAACGTCGATTAGGGGCGCTAAATGCATTTCCGTGCTAAGCAAGTCTGCTACCAATCCCAGTACGGTCCCCCAGGCATTGGCAACGATCGCTTCTGAAGGATGAGACAAGTCCTGTTCTCGATTTTGATGACTACGCGCAATCCTGAGAAGTTGCTGGCCTCCGCGACCTGCACCGGTAAACTGTTCCTCCAATTGTTCGAGCACATGCAATCGCTCGCGAACACCGTGACGTTTTCCTTGAAGCAATGCAAATTGTTCTTGTGTATGCGCAAGGTAACTGCGTTGAAGCCGTAGTTTATCTTCATCCTCCCGCTTGGCGACACCCGCAAGTTCGGCGGCTACCGCTCCGCTTTCCCTGTGTGCGATTGCCGCTAGTATCGACTGTTCGACCTGTGTCAATTCCTCGATGGCTTGAGTTACCGAGAGTTGTTGTTGATCGATCGATTGTTGGATTTGCTCGATGTGCAAACGATATGCTGCCAACTGAGAGCGATTGGCGGATGAGGATTCGCGGATCTTGCCCTGCTGTTCTGCGGCCGCGTCCATTCTCGACCTTGTCGTGCTTAGTTGGCGCTGGAGTTCGTTCCAACGCGACTCACTCTCCAATAGTTCGAGATTTGCAAGGCCACGAACTCGTTCGATCTCCTCAAGCTCAGCCCGCTTTTGCTCCATTTCATCCGAGGACAAGCTAGCACGATGTTGCAGCAATACGATTCGTTCCCGCAAAACGGCTTGTTCGGCAACCAGTTCTGCACAACGTTCTAACGAGGACGCGTAACCATTATCGGCAGAAATGAGTTCGCGCTGTGCCACAAGGTATTCGGATTGAATAACCTCGTGATCCTTTTGCAGTTTTTGCAAGTGCGACTGTTCTGCTTCCACGAGGGACTGCAATGCTGCTTGCTTTTGGTTGAGTTCGACTGCGATCAGCTTTGCATCATCCAATTGAATTTCGTATTGGTCTCGATCCTTCTGCAGAGCCATTCGATCAAGCCAGCCGAGTTGCATCCGCTTGGTTTGCATAGCAAGGCTTAACTCGCGATAGCGTTGGGCCTTAGTCGCTTGGCTCTTGAGCGTGGAAAGACGTTTGCCAATCTCATCGACAATATCGTGGAGCCGAACCATGTTCTGATCGACTCGCTGCATTCGACGTTCGGCCTCGACCTTTTTGGCTTTGAAACGAGAAATGCCTGCAGCTTCCTCGAAGATGCCGCGACGATCCTTGGGAGACGCTTGGAGCAATCGATCTACTTTGCCCTGTTCGATGAGGCTGTATGCATCCACTCCTACACCGGTGCCACGAAAAAGATCTTTGACATCCTTGAGACGACAAGGCTGGCCATTGATCCCGTACTCACCTTCGCCGCTTCGAAAGACTCGCCGACTTACTTGAACCTCATCTGCATCATGGTCGAAGACACGTTTTGAATTGTCCAGGATCAGGATGACTTCGGCGCAGTTAGCGGGTTTACGCCCACCTTCCGCCGAGCCCTTGAAAATGACATCCGCCATATCGGCGCCGCGCAAGGCCTTTGCACTTTGAGCGCCAAGAACCCATTTCACGGCATCGACAACATTCGATTTTCCCGAGCCATTAGGTCCGACGACGACCGTAATCCCATCCGGAAAATCGAAGCGTGTTCGATCTGCGAAACTCTTGAAGCCAACTAGTTCGAGGGCTTTGAGCATGGGGTGTTACCGGGGTCTCTTGATGTGGTTTTGGGTTTGAAAGCGAAGCGAATCAACGGTTGAGCATGGCGGAAAGTTCTTTATCCGACAGTTCGTGATGGGTTGTCGATTCCTTTTGGTTGGAAATCGGATCGTCCCTGGACTGGGCGCGCTTCGACTTGCTCCATGACGCCCTACGCAAGCCGATCGCAGGCCACCAGCTCGATTTCTTGGAGTTCGTATGTTCGACGCTTGCATTGTCTACGCTGACTTCTTGCAAGTCATGAAAGGACTTAAAATCCTTGTTCGCTGCATCAACTATCTGCATATTTTGATTGTGTAGCGGATTCATGGCAACAGGAGTTGACATGGCTTGGTTCAAGGCGAGCTGATTGAAAGTGTGAACGACATCGTTGTAATTCGCTTGAATGTTTCCCAGGCCTCGCAAAACCGACACGACATCGCTGGCCACGACCGAATTGCGAACCTCTCCACTGCCCTGTCGTTTTGTAAGTTTGATTTGATTGCTTGCGGTGGGTGTCAACGTCAAGAGTTGGGTCGGGGAGAACGGGGCAGAAAGCGAAATCGCGATGCTGTTCCCAAAGAGGATCAACTCCTTGTGCTTTTGCAACGAGACAACCAGCAATGGAATCGAGCTCGGAACTTGAACAAATTGAATGTCCTTGCCAATGACTTCCCCTTTCACACTCATGTCCGTCGGGTTGCGAAGTCGGATCGCGCGGAATGCACCAAATCGCAGGTCAGGGTCTGGTTCTTGCAGCAACTGTTCCAAGGCTTCACGGGCTGAGGAGTCTTCGTTTACAACCAACCCAGTTAAGCACAATTCTCGAGCAGCTGGAGTGGTTTGCGCCAGCTCTAGTAAAACCGGTACAGATTCTCTGCGATCCAAATAGGAAAGTGAGTAGGCCGAATAGAAACGAACTTCTTTGTCGTTTGCAGTTAGGGCTGCAATCAAGATGTCTTTGGCAGCATCTGTTCCAATCGCTTCCAGCTCGGCTGCGGCTCGGCGGCTTGTCGCTGGATCTGACAGCAACTTGCGGCAACCCATCAAGCGTTCTTGTTGCTCATCCGACGTTTCACCAAATCCAGTGCATTTGATTACCGACATGAAGTGAGCGGGATCGTGTTTGTATTTTGGGACTGTGCTTAGGCCAACGTACCAATCGCTTGTGCCCACAGCGACCATCTTTTGTTTGTTGGAGTCCTTGTAGAAGTATCGAGAATTGATGGCCTTTTCAATTGCTTTGGTAACGATGACATGTCGAAACTCAGGTTCGATTCGTAGTCCAATTGGCTGGTCTTCCTTCAATCTCGCTCCACCTATAACCACACCTTGAAGTGGTGTCACCTCGGTTTGTCGTGTGAAACTAGTCGGCAAAATAACTATTTCACCGCTTGCAATGGCTTTCGGATCGCCTGTTCGCAGCTTGCCTTGCAGCATTGCCATCTCGCAAAGCCGAGATTCTAGTATGTATCCCTCGGCCAAATTGGCTGCCGTGCATTCCGTTGAATTTTCGACCTGCACGTCGAAGATATCACCTTTGCTGTCGCAGGGATTGGCCGTGATTCGAAGCTTAACGAGCGCCGTTGAGGGGTCGTCCAAAAAAGCCTCAGGACTCTCCGTTTCGCGGATACGCATTTCATCCAAAATCCAATCCCGCTGCATGCCTGGCCGCACGATACCACCGGACCCTGGCAAACTAGCTGCGATTGCGTAGGAATCGTATTGGGATGGTTTCATGCCCAGCGACGTGGTCACTTCACCGATCAAGCGGGGACGGTCAGGATCGACCATCAGCTCTTGGATGCGGCGAGTTTCCTTAATGAAATGGTTGTCTTTTTCGCGGTTTTTGGAGACCCATGAGTTGCAGCCTGACATGCAAGCAATTCCGATCCAACCGACCAGCACGCTGGCAAATGTGGCTCGCAAATCTAGGCGATAGAATCGATTTTCTCGGTCCATCGAGGTTCGGCTTCCTAAGTTATTTGTTTTTGTCGGCGACAAAATTGATGCCGCATCGGCAACGCAACTGGGAGAAATAGCGGCAATCGACAACAGGGGTCAAGATCGCTAAGCCGGAAATCTGAAAGTTTCGAATCAGCAGTGGGCTTAGAGCCTGTATTTACATGGCAATACATAGGCCAGTAAACTCATCTTTACCCATAACTTTTGTGCTTCAGCTGTACTCGATGAACCTGGTCCGTCGAGTACGAATACGAGTACCGCCATAAGGGCTGAGTACGGGTACGGAAACACTGGGGTTTCGAAAATTAGTGTCGGAAATGTGAGTATAGATGAGCCAGCGACCTTAGCCTTCCGCTGGCCTAGCAGCAACGGACGCAACAATGGGCGGCTACAAAAGTTGGTCGACCAACTCGTTGTTGCTCAAGTTGTTGATCCAATCCTTTTTGCTTCCAACCAATCTTGCAAAGAACCAGTCGCGACCGGAACCGCCGGTAAGTTTGTCCGATGCCGCGTCCTCGAAAATCGTGGCTTGAGGCCCCGACACCTTCAGGAAGTAAGTCTCATTGTCGCGGACGCCGGTACCAACTCCTCGAAGATTCGCAACGCGATCCGAGTAGCTTCGTACCGAAGACCATTCTTTGAGGACCGCTGTCAGTGCCTTGGCATTCGTATCGAACGACGTTCGAGCTCCTATCAATAGATCACCGCCGCCACCGCCAAACAATTCATCCGAACCAAGCCCTCCAATTAGAAGGTCCAGCCCTGCGCCGCCATCCAGTTCATCATCGCCGTCTCCACCAACCAGCACGTCGTTGCCAGCGTTGCCTTTGAGTTCATCATTGCCTGTGCCACCAAAAAGCAAATCGTTGTTGCTGCTACCTTCAAGTTCGTCATTGCCACCGCGACCCTGGAGTGTAACTGGCCCAGAATAGTTCGACGCGTCGAGTTCATCTTTGTCCGAGGAGCCGTTCAGGAATACACGATTGACTCCCGCCGCAGGCCGAGTCAACACGAGCTTGTCATTGATGTATACATTGATGTCGCTGCCAACTGTTTTGACCTCAAGTTCGTCCTTGTGCCCATCGTCAATGTTACCGGTGACATACAGCGTGCCGGTTACGAAGTCGAAATAGGTGCCAGATTTCGTGCCTGTGGAAAGGCCAAAGGCGATATTGTTGGCCGTGTCCACCACACCGGTGAAGCCTTCGAACCTGGAGTAGTTTCCAGGCCCAAATTTGGGATCCTGATCGTCTGCACTACCGAAAAGACCGTCGGGACCAAGGAAATCTGCTATCGAAAAAAATGGGTTCATCAAATTCGAAGGGTTCAGGAAAGGATCCGTGTGCCAGTTGCCAAAGAAATGGCCGGCCTCATGTGACACAAGATCCCCGATCAGTGCACCATACATGTCAATTCTTCTGGCTGACGGCGCAAGGGGAGTCGAGATAAAGAAAATGCCCCAGTCGAGCAGAGCAAGCGCAGTCTCCGCTGTGTCGAAGTTACCAACGTCAATGCTCGGAGAAATGCCGTCAAACGACGCTTGCGGTACTCCTATTTCCGCCAACGTGCCGCCAATTATGACTCGACTAACATTAGGATATAGGCCAAACGGGTCGAGATGATCACGGCTGTTGAGGATTTCGATCTGGAAGTCACCCGCATGACCCGTGATCGTAAAATCACCGTTCTTTCCTTTACCCACCTCGCCGCTAACGTCTAACGCAAGTTTATTAGCCACGCGTGCGATGACCGAGTCAATGATGCTGTTTTCAGCGTCCGGGGCCAATCCCCATTGTGGCAGAAACGATGTTAATGGCGAAAGGTGAGCATCTGTGTTCCCTTGCGGAAGTTGTCTAAATAACTCGGGTACATTCAGGTCTGCGCCGTTGAAATCCAAAAACAATATTTGATGGCTGAACACGGGTTGCTGCTCGAGAACCGGTCGAAAGTCGCCAAGTTGCAGTGTATACTGTCCCAGACCGGTCGATACTGCCAACGAATACCGACCTGGACTGCTAATTACGTACGACAAAGATGCGTTACCGCCAATCGGTAGAGGTGAGGTTGCGGGGTTCAGGAATGTGCTATCTTGGGATGAGCCTAATAACAGCAATTCGCTCGAATCGTACAGTTCCAACCGACGCCCACTTCCCGCTGCGCTTGCTCCAACGATGTCCCCCGCAGCCAGATCAAAACTGTAGTAATCGACATCCGACGGAGGCTGCACTTCAATTGTCAATTTGTAGGGCCCTTCCGTAATTACTCCGGTGCCAGAGGATGAATCAAATCGATCGAGTGGATAGTTTCCAATAGATCCGATCGAAACATAATAGGTATCGCTTTTTGTCGCTACGAACGTCAGAAAACTATCGAACGTCTTCAGGTCGTCGTCGTTAAAATAGCGGTACGCTCCTGTACTATCAAAGATCGAGATAGCTGAATCCAATCCAGAGACTTCGATTGGCGTGTCTAAATCTAATGTAATCAAATCCCCGGCATTCGCCTGCACTCGATAGAAATCAAAGTCACCGGTTCCCGTTCCTGCGCTGCCATGCAATCCATCGCCAATGACACCGGTAGCAAACACTTTGCCCGGTGCTGCATGCGATAAGCCCGTTTCATTTGCTAACGGTATCGATCCGTCGTCTTCAACCGAACTCATGACGTGCGGACTCTCCTGCAGAATAGTCAGCTTGTATGCTCCTTCGCTCGCAACTCCTAGGCCAGAACTAGACGCGAAGGGATTCGCCTGCGGGCCAAGACCAGAGCCATACACAACCACCGAATAAGTATCGGTTGCTGGCGTCAGGATGCGCAGATGACTCCCCAATGAAAATCCGTAGTAGATATTATTGAACTCGTCGTCATTGGATGCGATCAATGTCCCATGGCTGTCGTAAATCGCAACGACGGAATTCAACGTGCTGCCAGCGACATCTACATTGATGGTTAGCAGTTGGTTTGCCAAGGCCGCGACTTTGTAATGGTCGTAATCGCCGGTCCGTGTTCCACCACTTCCATGGGGGCCATCACCGATGGTTGCACTTGCCGTAATTTGCCCAGATCCGCCAGCGATTAACCCGGTGTTGTTAGCACGCGTAATTGAACCATCGTCCTCATGAGTCGTCACCACCTTCGACTGCAAGATACCACCCGATCCGTGTACGTCGATTGCAGCTTGATCGTGAGTGCCGGTTCCAAACGTCGGCAAGAATTGCGCGGTGCCTGGAGTGTTGTTGCGATTGGTGAAGTTTGGCGACTCGATTTCGTCAACAACTCCGTTAGCGGCAACCGAATTCCCAGCATGTCTGGCCGATTGAAACGCACCGGACTGACTCCCATGATTGGCAAAGCTCGACAAAAATTCAGGGTGCATGTTGGAAAGGTCAGTGATCGCGAATAGTCGCCTGTCTTCCAGTTGTTCCAACAAGTAGCTACGAGTACGAAGTCTCTTGACTGAACGACTCCTGGACTTTGACCACAATTTGCTAAGGTTTTTCATGTCACAACTCCATAACGTACTATTTCGCACCAATGAAACGGAGTCTTCGCCAAGATCACTTACGATGATTTCGCGGACGCGAAAGGGGGAGACTCAATTTTCGTATGTAGTTCAATGCGTACTTTTAAGTAGAAGTGTCTCAAGAATTGGAAGATTTTTAGGATTCTTTTTTCATTGAGTTGTTTCTCACCAATTTGGGATGCCTTTACGCCAACGGCGTTGTATCGCAAAGCCCAGGGTCGCGCAGCGCACCATGGGTAGAGTTGACGAAGCGTGCAGAAAAACCACAACGGGGTTTCATCGATTGCATTCCGATACAACCCCGTTGGGGTGAAACACAGCCGCTTCGCCGAACGGCAATTTTACGTGTCAGTCCCGAATTGCTAACAGCACTGCCGAATTACGCTGCGCGAAATCGGCTGACGCCTCGGGCTTATTAAAACGCTCGTGGTCCGTCAAGCTCTAGGACTAACAGTCCACTCGAAACAGTCTCGTGACGGGTGCGCTCTCGTCCTCGGTCTTCCAAAGAGTCAAGCAAAGGTCGGCTCCTGCGACTAGATCCTTCACAGTACCCGAGGCGAGGATCTCTCCGTGACTCGCGCATTCCGCGATGAGTTTCGCAGTATCGATGGCAGGACCTGCGATGGACGATTCATGTATTTCGCATTCGCCGGTGTGCACTCCAATCTGCAAGCGAGCGCCAAGACGATTGGCCGCCTCGCCTATTGCCATGGCCGCTCGAATCGCTTGCGCCGGGCCGTGAAAAGTACCTGCGAAAGCATCCTTGGACAGAAGGTATGGTTTGCCTCGAAACAATTCGATGTCACGAACTGCGTGTGACAAAGCGATGCTTCTCGACGGCTGCACCGTCCCAAACGAATCTTCCGAGAGTTTCGCGTACAGGACGGTTGCTAATACGCGTTGGATACGACTGTTGTGCGTAACCCCAGTCAAGAACTTTTCGATCGGCATCAAGACGTCTTCTTGGTTGCCCACGAATGGCAAGTGATCGTCTCCAGGAAGGGGTACAAATTTCGATCCAGGGATGTTGTTGGCCAGGTATTCACCCTCCTCGATCAATAAGCATTTATCTCCTTGACGATGGATGACCAGCGTGGGAACTTGAATGGTTTTTAGAATCGCTCGAATGTCGATCTGGGCATTCATTTTGGTTAGCGCCAACGCGGCACCTGGACTTGCGCCCATCCGCAAATAGGTAGCCCACCAAGTTCGAAAGTCCATGTCATTGGCACGACTTGGAGCCCGCGATTCAATCCCGACGGGCCCACCCCAGTTTTTTCGAATGTCTTCCAGGAATAGCGCATGCTGTGCCTCGCTCGGTCCCCAAGGGTAGTCCGGCGATCTCAATCGTCGTGCATAGGAGCCGATCATCACCAATGCTAGCGTGCGCTGCGGGTATGTCGCCGCAAAGAGCGCACACATGGGACCACCCTCAGAGACTCCACATAACACGGCTTTTTCCGATCCTACAGCATTCATCACGGATTGGACATCCTCCATGCGCTGTTCAAGAGTTGGCAGTTCATTGTCCTGCACTCGATCCGAGAGCCCCGTTCCTCGCTTATCAAAGAGTATCAATCGCGCAAACGAAGCCAGTCGCTTTAGAAATCGGGCGAAGCTTGGCTCTTTCCAAAACCAATCTAGGTGGGAAACCCATCCCATGACAAATACGATATCAATATCCCCTTTTCCTAATACTTGGTAAGCAATGTTGACGTGTCCACTTCTGGCGTATCGCATCTGAGGAATCTCGAATTGAGTGTCGTCGTTTCGCTCTACCGTCGCTTCGTCGCTCTGGGAATAATCGGCAACGGAAGCCCAAACGTCAAGATCTTCGTCAGCCGAATCGTCAGGAGCGTGTCCGGTCCATTGCTTGAGTTCAATCAAGACATCTCGCATCGATTGAAATCGTCGCTCTGGATCTTTGCGAAGCATCTTGGCAACCATCAAATCCAATTCGATTGGCAGACCACGGATAAGCGATCGCAACGAAGGGGCTTCTTTGCGGATCACAGCGGCCAAGACGTCGGCATCGGTCGCGCCTGCAAACGGATGTTTGGACGACAACAGTTCGAACAGCAATACGCCGAAGCTGAAAATGTCAGAGCGCCCGTCCGTTTCTCGCCCTCTGGCTTGCTCAGGCGACATGTACTTCGGCGTGCCCATCAGTAGGCCTGGCTCCGTCTTGTCACCGTCTACGGTCGGTGTCAAAGTGGATTTCAACGAGGATGGTAGTTTGATGCTCTTGGCCAAGCCAAAGTCAAGGATTTTGACCAAGCCATCCTCGCGAATCATGATGTTTTCGGGCTTGATATCCCTGTGCACAACATTGGCTGAATGAGCAGCAAGAAGCGCCTCGGCGACTTGAGAAGCGATTTTGAGAGAGTCGCGCCATTCAAGTTTGCGTTGACCCATCAACTGTCGCAGATTCAATCCATCCACGAACTCGGTAGAGATGAAAGGGCAACCTCCCTCGTCACCGATTTCGTAAATGGTCAAGATATTGGGATGATTGAGCGCACTCGCCGCTCTAGCTTCTCGATGGAATCGACTGACCCATGAGGGGTTGAGCGTATGCCGTTTCGGAAGAATCTTTAGCGCGACGTTGCGATGGAGGCGAATGTCTCTGGCAAGGTAGACTTCGCCCATTCCGCCGATCCCAAGGCAATCGGAAATCTCATATGCGGCGAACCTTGCACCGGGCTGCAACGAATTGCGAGAAACGATTTCGGGGGCAGACAACTCACCTTCCATCGAGGGCTCCATTTCCTCAGATTGTATGTTCGCGATGCGGTTAGGCAGATTTTCTGTAAAGTCATCTAGAGAGCCCTTCCAGCGATCGAAATCGACCAGCAACTTTCTAAGTTTGCTGAGCAGCAAATCATCGGACTTGCACAAGGAAACCAAAAAGGCTTCTCGAACATCGCAATCCTCGATTTGCGAGGCGGCCAGAAACAGCTCGGCGTCATCCATGGTTGGACATGACTTTCACTTGTTATTCCGATGTAGGCTTGTTGTTTGGCGAAAAAAGCGCTGCGTAGAATTGGTCTTCCATGTCCATCATTTGCATTTTCATTTCACGATCGGGCACCTCGGTTTCTATTTTCGCGAGCCACTCCATTTCGAGTTCTTGCAAAGCGTCGATAGCTTGCGTATTGCCGACGTTTTTTTCAGCTTCCTGTTCGTACCGAATGCAGCGCAATAGATAAAGTTTTGCAGTTCCATCGTTGGCATCGTGCGCTATGGTTTGCATGTACAAAGAACGCGACTCTTGATAGGCCGAGATGGCTTCGTCCCAGCGTTGGCGCGCTGAGTAAAATTTACCCTGTTCCAATTGCGCCTTGGCCAGTTCGCGTCGATGACGGAACGATTCGGAGAGAGTGTTGGTAAGCGTTTTGATTTCGTTCGCAAAGGAAATGAGACTTTTTTCAGCCTCGAAATCATTGCCGGCTTTGGCGTGCAAGAAAGCGTAAAAGCGGTACGCGCGCGATAGATTCTCTCGGTAATCGGCATTCCAGGGCTCCTGTTCTACCACCCGCTGGAAATACCGAGTCCCTTGCTCTCCGGACGCCAGCGCGCGGGGCAGATCCTGGATCCGATGATACAGCCCCGCAAGATTGCCATTGGACTTCGCGAGTCCGAGTAAGTCGAGAACGGACAGCGGATTCAACTTCAAAAGCTCGGAAAACATCGCAATGGATTGGTCATGAACTGCCAATGCATCTTGGTTGCGATCCAATGTCTGTAGCAGATTTGCATAGTCCCCCAACACCCTTGCAAGGTTCCGCATCGATCCGACATCGCCGGGCTTGACTGAGAGCACTTCTCTTCGAAGAGCCAATGCGCGCTGGAGTGCTTCTTCCGCTTCTGCAAATCCATGCGACACACGATGGATCGAAGCCAGGATGGTAAGCGCGCTGGCCAATTGGGTGCGAATCTCGATCGCTTCGTTGATGTCAGAAGTTTCGATCGATTGATACAAGGAATCAAGAACTTCGACAGAGCTGCTCGCCCATTTCTTCCCGTCTTCCAATCGTTTTGCCAGTCGATGAATCGAGCCAAGTCGCATCAACAAAATGGCACGAGCAAGTTGATTCGCCCGAGTTGGTCCCACTCGTTCTCTCGATCGATCGTTTAGATCGAGCGCTCGCTCTGATTGCACTGCGGATTCGTCGTACTCTCCAATTATTTGGAGGATGTGTGCAACGCGAGTCTGCGCGTTTTCCATGTCCGCTAGCAGAGAAGTGTCTTCGAGCTTCTGCTCCACGAATTCTCTGTAGTATTCCAGTGCCTGGGTTAAAAGCTTCTTTCTCAGCGCCAAAAAACGATCTGATTGTAGAAGCTCGTTTTCCGCGACTTGAAGGTAAAATTGATCGACTGCGTTCCGTGTTTGACGATAGCGATCGTCAGCAAGCCGTTTGGCCTGTCGTTCGTTGTCAAGTGCAGCATTTTCTCGGACCAACGCGGCGTTCTCGCGGACTAGGCTGTTGCTGACCAACACGAACCCGATCGCGCATGCAGCCAGAACCGAAAAGGCAAGGATCGCGAATGCAAACGCGACGCGGTTTCGTATCAAGGCTTTGCGAAATCGATACAAGCGAGATGGAGGCCCCGCTTGGACGGCTTGGCCGTGACAATATGCATTTAAATCACGTGCAAAATCCACTACCGTCGCATATCGGTCGGCGGGATCTTTCTGCAAGGCGCGCTCCACGATCCATTGCAGCTCTCCATGCAGTTCGGAACGAAGGAGGCGAATGGTTGTCGATCGGCTCGCGGCAAGGTCGAGTGATGTGGATGTGTTGACTCGATTGGTCAATTTCGGAGTCTCTGCAAACCTTACCTGCTGAAGTGTTTCGAGGACTGTCAGCTTTGTATCCCCTTCGGCAAAGGGAGTGCTTCCCGTCAGCAACTCGAACAACACCGTTCCAAGCGAAAACAGGTCGCTACGCGTGTCGACCGCCTGGCTATTCAGACTTGCCTGTTCAGGACTCATGTATGCTGGAGTTCCGATCAGGGTACCGGGTTCCGTGCAATCTGGGATCGTAGAATCCATGGTCCTCGCGATTCCAAAGTCGATGACCTTAGGGACGGGAGAACCGTTGACTTCGACCACGATCAAGTTGGATGGTTTGATATCGCGATGGATGATCCCCTTTTGATGGGCGTGCTGAATGCCATCGCAGACTTGAACCAACAATCGGATGCGCGAAGGAACGTCGAGTTTCTTCGCATTGCAGTACGCACAAATAGTTTTTCCCTCTAGCAATTCCATCACGAGAAATGCCGACCCGTGAAAATTACCGCTATCGAGCACCGCGGCGATATTGGGGTGCTGCATGCGAGTGAGCGATTGGCATTCAACTAGGAAACGATTTATGTTGGAGCGAGAATGCAGCTCCGGTTTGAGAACCTTGACAGCTACACTATGACCCAGTCGAGGGTGAAGGCATCGATAGACGTTGCCTACTCCTCCGCTTCCGATTCGTTCTTGAATCAGATAGTCCCCGATCCGATCGCCTATCTCTGGTGTTGCCCAAGGAATCGAAGATCCCTGAAACGGATTCGATGGTACGGATTGTGCGATGCGGAGCCATGAATGCGATGAACTGGAAAGTGTATTCAGGCGTTCCACACAGGTCTCGCAGTCGGCGATATGTTGCTCAAACCTCTCAATCGGCAGGTCCGGCAAGTCCCCTACTACGTATCGTCGAAGATCGGAATCGGGTGGGCAATCGGGTAGATAGTCAGGTGAACAATGCAAACTCACAAATACTCCTCCAAGACCCAAAACGATTCCCTCTTACGTTTCAATGTTTGGCTAAGACAACGTAGAATAGGCTGCCAGCCTGTGTGTTGACATGGAATCACAGGCTGGCAGCGTATGCTACTTCAAAACCGACCCAAATATTTAGTCTAGGCTAGTCGGCGTAAATCCGAAGGTCTTCTAAACCAGACAATTCAAGTCTTAGTCTCCGCAAAATGCGAAATCTCGCTTGGTGGACGGCATTGGGTTTCATCTTCAATTCGGATGCAGTGTGCGCCGCCGACCAGCCGTCAAGTACCATCCTCTCAAACGCGTTCCAGGTGTGTGTTTCGAACTCCGGTCGAATCAGTTCCAGTGCGCGCCTCACCAGTTCTCGTCCGGGGGAATCATCCGAATCGATGGGTTCGGTCTCTTGGATGGATTCAAGCAATCGAAGTGAATCGGTGCCGCCAGTCGCATGAAACTGTTTGGCATGGCGACGATGAGAATCGCGAGCTTTGTTTCTCGAAATAGTCCAAAGCCACCCTCGGAAGGTGCTTTTCTCATCGCTTTTTTCAAAGTTCAAAATCGATGTTGCGACGGATTTCCACACCTCCTGAACCATATCTGCAGCGGACTCCCCTTGGAGTCCACATACGCTTGCCCAGTAAAACAAAAGAGGGTTGTAGAGTCCAACAAGTCGCTCCCAGGCTTGGGGATTCGACTGTTTAACCCGCTGCAATAGTGTTAGAGAAGTCTCGTTGGAAGGTGCGCGATCATCGTTCATCAAATTGCGCAATGGGTTAGGCGAGTTAGAATCAAATTGAGGTTAGCCAGTTTACGTGATTTGGCCCTGATTGTGGTACGGGCGTCCCGCCCGTGGTGTCCATTTAGTCATTTAGACTGCCAATTCTTCAATTAAGCTTTTTGAGTCAATTGGGCGGGGGGGGCCGTGCTACGAATAGAAACACAGGCGGGACGCACGTGCCACGTTTGGGAAAACAGCCGTAAGAGCAAAACGTTTTAGGAACTGTCTATACAAACCTCCATGGATTGCAGACCCTATGGTGCCTACGAACGAGATTTCCTTGCTGCTTGAGTCCCTCTCTGCCCCAACGCGTTCCGCGGACGCAGCGCATACGACGCAACGCTTGTTTGTTCTTGTTTATCATGAGCTACACAAACTCGCCACGAATCGCCTGAAACGCGAATCGCCAGGAAACACGTTGCAACCCACGGCGTTGGTTCACGAAGTGTTTCTGCGATTGGTCTCGCCCAATTTGCAATCGCAATGGGAAAACACGGGACATTTTTTTGGAGCGGCTTCCCAAGCCATGCGCCGTATCCTTATCGATAACGCGAGGAAGAAATTGTCGCAAAAGCGAGGTGGCAATCGCGTTAAGCTGGTCTTGGACCTACAGGGCCTGACTCCAACGATCGATGACCTATCGCTTATCGAATTGAACGACGCCCTTACGGATCTGGCCAAGGTCGATCCCATCAAAGCGCAGCTGGTAGAGTTGCGATTCTTTGGTGGCTTGAGCTTGGACGAAGTAAGCGCAATCCTAGGTATTTCCCGGGCGACAGCTCATCGCTATTGGAACAGTGCTCGTGCCTGGCTATACATTCGCGTGTCGGATAGCAACGAACTTCCTTAGCAAGTCGATCGATGTGCGGTGTCTGATTTACCTTCGAACCATAAGCCGAGATCGCATGCTGCGCGTGGTCGTCCGAAAAGATAAAAATGATATTCGGCCGTTCAGCCAGCGCTTTGGAAAAGCATAAAACAAAGCACAACAAGCACATCGGGATATGATGGGGAGTTTTCATAGTCGTGTGGGGATGCAATGAGTTTGTGTCCATCCGTCGCGGCCAACTAGGCATTGAACAATTGGCAATCAATTGGTCGCAGAGCGCGTATAGGCGTCGGCTAGCGTTTCATCGAGTCCTACCAGCCATCGCCTACCCTCTGTCTCCAGTTCGAGGTAATTGGCGCCGACCTCTTTAACCAAACCACTTACCCCACCCAGTTTGAGCTGATCTCCCTTTACCAATTTGTAGGTCTTGCTTTCCGTTTTAGAAAGTATCCAGGCTTCCGGGCCGTTCAGACCAACAATCAGAGCCGTCACATGGGCCTGCGATGCCACGTCGAACTGAATGGGTGGCGGGGGGACAGGTGGTAACGGGTTGACCTTCACGGTCACCAATTGCGTAGACGACTTCTTAGGTATGCCGTTGTCCGTTGCTTGAACATTGACTTTGTATTCGCCAAGTTCATTGAATGTGGCAGACAGCTTGCCCGTGTCGCCTTCGATCCGCATTCCTTTGGGAATTTCTCCAACGAGTTCAAAAACTATGCGTTGGTTGGGATCCGTTTCCTTTGCTTCGACAGTATGCTCGAGTCGCAATCCTATCTTGGCTTCCAGCGATTTCTTTGACTCGAGTTGCGGCGGTTGGTTGGTGGGTGCAAAGAGATTCCGTTCAAGAATTGGCTTCTTGTACTCCTCCAGCGATTTCGCAATTCGGTTGGAAATTCCCTTGGGCGGATCTTGTTTGTCCTTGGCTATTTTTAACGCGAGCACTTCGCAATTGAGGGAAATGTTTAACAGATCAGGTTCGGCGGCGTTCGGCAATGGATACATGTCAAACATGGAGATTCTATGCAAGTAGTCCTTAGCATAAAATCCATAGAGCAATTGTGTCGCAGTCTCGATCGTTCCGGTCCCTTTGAGACTGAACTTAAACAATTGATACGGACTATCCAACTCTCTCGATTCGGCCAAAAATTGAGGTAAGGGTGATCTAAGCTGGGACTCTTCGCCAAGTGTGATCAGCCACTTTTGGTAATCTGCCCTGGCAGTTTCCTCAATGCCAGGCAACGATTTACTGACCAAACTATTGAGCTTTTTGTTGGCCACCGTCCCGGACGTCACTTGAAGCTCCTGATCGCTTTTTTTCTTTTCGAGCGACTCAATCAGTTGAGTTTTCTTTTCGAAACCACTTTGAATGGTAGCAACGATTGACCGCCCTGCAAAAAGCGATGCGACAACACCAACTCCGGCGGCTAGGATTTTTTCCCGTGAAGTCATGGCCATGATTATTCTCCCGCTCCACTCGAATTAACGGTTGTATTTGTGGGCTCAGGTGCTGACACCTTTTCCGGTTCGTCACCCGACGGTTCCGCCGATTTTGCGTGTTCGAGAACTGGCTTTGGTTGTTCCGAAATCGGTGGAGGATCCTCCGTCCCAATAGGTTTCGCCATTTCCACTCCTGCCGGTTTTTGTTCTTTTGCCTTTACGGTTGGCACGACTGGCTTCGCATTGACCGCTGATCGCGGGTCACTCACCGTAGCGGCTGGCATTTTAATGAACAGATCGGCCTGATATGGGAACTGGTTCGTTTTGTCTTGGCTAGGCGTGATCCCAGCGTGTTTAACTTCGTGTCTTGGATCGCGAAACGCATCAAGGATCACCGGTACATCCTCTTGCTTACGGGCCATGAATTTGGTGGAAACTGAGGCTGAACCTAGTGCATCGGTAGTAAAGGTCGTCTTGCTGAATATTGCTTTGTCGGAGTCGGCCATGCGTGTTGACAGGTACTCCAATTCGTCCAGCCAAGGATGGTCTGCTTTGAGGAACTTCTCGACCTTGCTCCAGTCTGCGATTGCTTTCTTGGACGTAACGATGGTTGCCTCGTTCTTTTTTATTGCTTGATTGAGCTCGGCAATACTGGAATCCATCCACATGTGACTCAAAAAGTACCAAGCGACACCACTGATAAGAAGGGTCGCAGCAATACCTCCAGCCACAGCATACATGACAACAGGCTTTGTCTTTTCCACCCGCTTCCGTGGATTTGAAAAATCGATCAGCCGATCCGCAACCTGTGGAGCCAACAACGCTCCCAAGCTGGCCGCGAATTTTCCAGAGTCGCCGCCTGATTCGTCACGAACGGCTTGAGAAGCGTCGAACAACTGAAACGGATCGAGACTGGTAACGGGAACACTTAACGATTTCGATAGCGACCGACACAGTTCCGCGTGTTGTGCATCGTCGCCCCAAATGCGGATTTGTTCCACGTTGAGATTGGGACGCTGCGATGCCGCTGCGATCATGGTACGTTTGATCTCACCGGTTAGCACTTGTTGATTGGAAGCCGCATCGTTCGAACCTGAAAAACGAACGTTTCGCATAAAAACCACATGGCCATTTTCGGTCACGGCCATGTCCGCTTCATCCCGAAAGAGGTCCAGTAGCAGTACGATGGAACTAGCCATTTGTGGCTGCTTAATAACAGCCATTGTCGCAGAGGCCATGGGACGCAAAACGAGTTGCGTCAG
>JANLRK010000113.1:0-5210 GCA_031361585.1 Pirellula sp.
TTCACGTTGCGAAAGGCCGTCCACCAAAATCATGCGCCGAATAAGTTCGAAATCTTCCATTCTGAGCACCTTGGGTTCCTCCGAGAGCGACCTGGTAAGCCTCCAAAATGCTTACCAGAACTTCTCGGCCACCCCGCGTCAGCCCACCCTCTCACTGGTCCCCTATATGGCTGCCGCGCTGGCTCCCTATTTGACTGCCATTTCCAGCAAAGGAAATCCTTACCCGATCTCGACGGTCGAAGGTCTTGAACGACTGGCTAGGCACGCGCTACCTTTGCGGCTTGCTTGATAATAGCCTCGACCGCAGAGCGATTGAACCTGTCACCAGCCGCAAACTTGATGTGGCGCATTCCCTTGCCAGTGCCTTGGAGCAATCCCTTTGGATCATCAAACTCAGCCCCTCCCCACACTTGAAGGTTCACGCAATCCTTATGGCTAAGAATTGCGCATGCATTTCGCTTGCTGTGATAGGTCGGGTTTCGCCACTTCAAGCTCACCACTAGATCTGGCGCTGCCTTGCAAATCAAAGAGTCGAGCTCTTGGATGATGGCGTGATGTTCAGGTTGAACACGGCTGAGAAAATCGGGGAGCACTGACATGGTGGAAGCTCTCAAGTGCATAAATACGGAAGTGAATTAGAAGGCGAACTACTCGATCCTAAACGCTTTTCTTCCGCTTAGCAGGCTCCAGTCTAGCCGACGCATCCATCCTCCAGCAAGCAGCCAGCGCCGTAGCCCACGTAGCTTCTAGCCAATCTGTGGAAGGGAAGTAGCTAGGCAGCCAGCGCCAACGCCCACAGTGTTGGAGCAAGCTCGTGGAAAGCGCCTCATGGCTGGTTTGAGCTACGCCCACATGGGGATGGGAAGCTGGGTGCTGCGGGAAAAGCTGGCTCCAAGTACGCACCACAGTCTATTCGACCGATGACTTAAGCGTTTGAACTTCCACGTCTTTTCCTTTGAACGACAGGTAACCCAGCGTAACTGCGCCGAACATCACTGCGATGTCTGCCACATTAATCACACCGGTTCGCATAGGTCCAAAGCCTAGATTGATGAAATCGATTACAAGACCATTATTAGTCACCCGATCAATAAGATTTCCAACTCCACCGGCGAGGATGGACGATAGTGCCACGAATACAGCTATTGGAAGCTCTCGTTTTATCAAAAGAAATGCTGTGAGTCCAAGCATCAAGCAAGAATTGAATCCAATGAAAATCCATTTTCGGTACAGAATTGGAAGATCGTCGCCGACGCTCAGAAACCCTCCGGAATTTAGTGCATAGTCAAGCCGTACCGTGTCGGCCAAAAAGGAATGTGGCGGGACACCCATGAGTGATTTTGTAGCCATGGATTTAGTCGCCTGATCGCACCCGATGCATGATGCGAGAATTACAATTGCAAGGGAAAATCTTAAACAAGGCAATTGATTCGATTTCACCGTGGACTCCATTCGAACTTGCGAAAAATGATCAACCTATCCAATTAGACGCGAAGTGGATCTAGAATGGTTGCTTTCTCCGTTATCACACCTCCCCGCCTCCATCCGCCCAGTCTATCCCATCCAGATGTCCTCCAGCAAGCAGCCAGCGCCTTAGCCATAGCCGATTTGGTCTAAAGCCAACCTGTGGAAGGTAAGAAGCTAGGCAGCCAGCGCCAACGTCCACAGTTGTCATGAGCTAACCTGTGGAACGGACGCGGCTAGGTGGCCAGCGCCAACGCCCACAGTGGTTGGGCGTAGCTACTTCGGTACTAGGTCCATGACCACGTTACCTGTTGTTGCTGAGCTAGGTTCACAGTGTTTGGTCTAGCTCATGGTATTGCTGGCTCCTGGCTAGGGCTACATCGAACTCTATGTGGGCGATGTCTACGGCGTAGCTGTTTGAATACGTCGGCTTATACCAATCTGTGGAGAGCCGCTTGCTTCAGGCTGAGTCCACTTGTCCATTCCAACGACGACCCTTTTGTGCGGGTGGGCAGCTTAAATTTGTTGATAACCAAATTCAGGAAAGGACGGCCACAGCGGCAAGCGAAATCAGTATTGAAGTCTGGGACAAACGTTGCTAGACAATCTGGAGTGAGATACCAAACCCAAAATCAATGGAGTTGAACATGGCATTTCGTACCCTCGCCGCTTTCCTGGTTATTTTCGGCGTTTTGATCGCCAACGGACCTTCAGTAGGCCAAAACAACAGCTCGTTCAAAGTAGGAAATCTTGTTGTCATCAATATGAGTGGTGAACTTGCGAAGGAGTACATGAGACAAACGGCTTCAAATATTGATAGGGAATTTTCGCCTGGACTTGTGGTCTCTGCATTGGCGGTGATTGATGAAGTTCTAGAAGATGGAAAATTACGAATCGAACATACTAATTATGTTTCGCCGATGGAACCCATCCCGTCCCTCGGTTTGGAACCAAAGTCTTATCGCCCAACTGGGAGTCCTACCCATCTCGTTACACTTACTGGAACCATAGACCCACAACGAATCACGACTGATGTATCACCAGAGGGTACCTTGCAGTCCAAGGATCCAAATTCAAAGTCAGAACCGTCCGTTGCTGAAGTAAGAACACTTAGAATCGATCTTCCCGACTTGAAAGGATTGAAGCTTCGTACCTGGACTCTGACGGATGAAGCTGGCGAAAAGTAAAGGCATCATTTTACGTTTCACTCACCTTTAGCACCAATAGATAAGAACGTCATGAGCGCATCCACACGACAAGACTGGCGGCCTGTCCTCAAACGATTTATCATCGCTTTCCTTTTTGCACTTTCCTTTGCGGTGCCAGTGTTCTTTATGACAGGTCGCTTTCGAGACCCGCAGGGAGGCACCGTTCTTCTTTGGGCTGGCGCTCTACTCTGGTGCGTGTGTGTCTTCGAATCGCTGCGATGTTTTCCGGTCTTGAACGTCCTCGCGACTGCAACCGGCCTTACGTGGGGTTTCCTTTTTTCACTTTCCGTCGCAATTAGTATCGAAAATGGTGAATTACCAGTTGTTTGGTATCGAATGATTCCCGCTCTCGTTCTCATTCCGATTGCCGTTACGGCCACCGTCCTTCCGTTTAGTTTTGTCCGCAGGATCATAAAAAGCTACCAAGCCGAAGTGGCCTAAGTCCGCCCCTTTGTTCATTGAACCGATTCAAGGTTTGATGTGCGTGTTAGTCTCAAATGAGGTTCTACCGACCGCTCATCGCAGTTGTTTGACGCTGAGCACCTCAAGATGGAATCGAACCATCATCCTGACCTTAGGAAGGTCTCGCTTTGTCCATTGAGCTACTAAGGTGTCTTTGTATTAGGAAGCGAGCAAGCCTCATCGCCCGCGATATTCCGCCAGCGCCAACGCCCACCGTGGTTGAGAACGCCGCAATCAAGATTAGCGCAACAATTCCAAAAACAACTAGAGAGAATTTGCGTGACATACGAACGACCTTTAATGCGAATTGGAAGTGGCTGGGAATTTTTCAGCGAAACGAAGTGCAATCAATCCGAACAGTAGCGAAGCGGATCATAACAGAGTCCAACGGCGCACCAATAGTGCTTCAGCGTCCCGACCAGCTTAAGTCTATCCCACGCATCCTTCCTACAGCAAGCATCCAGTGTCATAGCCGAAGTAGTTTCAAGATAACCTGCGGAAGGGACGAAGCTGGGCAGCCAATGCCGTAGCCGAAGTAGTTTCTAGCCAACCTGTGGAAAGCGCTGTCGCTGGCTTCGACCACTACCACAGTGTTGCCCGCTGACGCTGACCTAGGTTCACAGTGTTTGGGCTAGCTTGTGGAAAAGCTGCCGATGGCTGGATCGAGATACGACCTCGTGTGGATGGGAAGCTTGCGGATTTCCTAACCTTCTAGCTACATGCCTCGCTGCAAGAACGTCTCGGCCATTCGAGGAACGATGTAAGTGCTTCAGCCACGATAGTGAATTGGCCAGTGTCGTCATCAAACGCTACCACCGGTGGATCTGTTTTTTGAGGATCTATCATGTAGGATAAATCACAGCCGTCTCTTGCGATTGTAAGCAGGTGTTTGCAGTCTGGGTATGTATCTTTAGCTGCTTCCGGATCACATGGGCAATAATAGGCAACATAGATCGGATCCTCTCCCTTGGGACGGACGATTTCAAAGTCTTCTCGATTCAATTCTTCCTTGGACCGGTAGAGACGCAAAACGGAATCAGGCAATTGACAATTAAACAGGGAAGCAACCGACTCGAATTTGGGAGCATTGAGTCGCTGAGCATGTCTTAAAGAATCCTCGGTTAATTGCTTGTGCGAACGGCGCCTCCGAACGGTATCCATTGCAACGACAACGGTCACTGAGGCAACCAGGGACAAGCTGAGAATGAGAACAATCGCAAGGATTGAAACTTGAGCGTCATTCATTCAAGACCGCTAACATTTAGGTTCACCAGTTGCGCATCTATTTGTTTTGTTTCCTAACATCGTGGACCATCTACTTTATCCGCTTTAGTCTATCCGACGCATCCATCCTACAGCAAGCAGCCAGCGCCGTAGCCTACGTAGATTCTAGCCAACCTGTGGAAGGGGCGTAGCTAGGCAGCGTCAACGTCCACAGTGGTTGGGCGTAGCTACATCGAGCCTACTACCGCTACGTCGAACGCTACGTGGGCGCTGGCTACGGCGTAGATGCATGGCTACGTCGGTTTGGGACAAGCCTGTGGAAAGCGACAAGACCGCCTTGGGCACTTCCACATTGTTGCCCCCGAGCCTACCTAGTGCATTTACTTCTCGTCGCTACTAAGATCGCCTTTCGAAGGACGAAACGAAAGACTCTTCCGATACCCCCGATCGAGATAAGAATGTGCGTAAAAGTTGGGGATCAGCGAGACGTCTCCGTCTTGTACTGTTGCGAAGGCCCACTTCATCGGATTGCCGCTATTACTTGGAGAGGGACTTACTTGAAAACAGAGAATGTTTCGATCAAGACACCAAGTGCCGCGTTCAACAAAATCACATCCTTGTGAACATTCGGCGTAGAGGTTCAAGCAGTAGGTACCATCCAAACTGATGCGCAGCCGTTCACTAGGTAGGGAGTATTCTCCAATCAAATCTTCTCGCTCGAAACTTTTCGATACCTTTGCGATCTTCTCGATTTCGTTGCGCAGGTCCCGAGGACGAAAGGCAACCGCGATCGCAGATACGACTGCGACTGCCGCAGTAGCGATGAAGATTGCCCTTAAAGAAAATCGATGC
>JANLRK010000121.1:0-2781 GCA_031361585.1 Pirellula sp.
GGCGTTGTGCGAAGCCTACGGCATGACTCAAGACGAATCGATTAAGGGAAGTGCGCAGCGGGCTATCGATTTTTTGGTTCAAAGTCAGGATCCTCAAGGTGGCGGATGGAGGTATCAACCCAAGATAGGGTCCGATACGAGCGTGACCGGTTGGTGCATGATGGCCCTCAAAAGCGCCGAACTTTCTGGCCTAGTTGTTTCGAAAGAGTCGTACCGTGGCATTTCAAAATGGCTTGAAGGGTCTCAGGCGAGCGAGTCACGAAAGTACCTTTATCGGTACAATTGGCAGGCGGCCGATGCGCCTGCTACTCGCCATGGTCGCGTGCCGACTCCCGTTATGACCAGTGTAGGGCTATTGATGCGGTTGTATTTAGGTTGGCGGCGGGACAATCCGGATATGCAACAAGGTACCGATTGGTTGATGGAAAGGCTGCCGACCGAGGGAACTGTTCAGAGTCCACAGAGCGACACATATTATTGGTATTATGCGACTCAAGTCATGTTTCATATGGGAGCTGAAAAATGGAAGTCATGGTACAGCAGACTTTATCCGTTGTTGATTCGTACGCAAAAAAAGGATGGAGAATACATGGGGTCTTGGGAGCCAAACGGACGAATTCCTGATGCTTGGGGACGATTTGGCGGTAGACTCTACGTAACAACTTTAAATTTGTTATCCTTGGAAGTCTACTACAGGCATCTTCCAATCTACGAGGCGACCGCCGATTGAACTTGACAATCTGGGCCTCGGGAGAAAGATATTGAGGAGCTGAGGGCTCAGGTTTGGCATAGGCAACACGATGCGGCTTTTCTTCGATCAAGAAGACAAGTCGCAATTTTTTTTAGCGTACTAGGACACAGGAGTGCACGATGAGCGACTACGTACCGATGACCAGGGACGGGTACAACCGTATCAAAGCCGAAGTGGAACGGCTCGAAAACGAAGAGATGCCTCGCATCTCGGAAAAGATTGCGGAAGCTCGAGCCGAGGGAGATCTCAAGGAAAACGCAGAGTATCACGCTCAACGTGAAAACCAAGGGATGGTTCAGTCCAAAATCAACGCTTTGAAAACCAAGCTCAGCAATGCGCACATTATCGACACCTCGACGTTACCCAAAGACCGTGTGGGCTTTGGCGCGACCGTAAAGGTCAAAGACCCATGGGGAGACGAGGAGGAGTATACCCTCGTTGGCGCGGGTGATGAAGACTACGAAGTTGGCCGAATTTTATCCAGCAGTCCATTCGGGATGGCCCTCGTTGGGAAAAAAGTCGGGGACAAAGTGGAGATACAGGCGCCGCGAGGCAATCTCAAGTTTGAAGTACTATCGATCGAGTTCAAATAGTAATGGCAAAGGATTCCGAAAATGTTCGAGGCTCCGGTGGTCCGCAAAAGGATGTCCCGCTAGGTCCGGCTTGTTTGATCGTAGTCGTCATCGCCGCGATCTGCTTAAGCATCGGAATGATCGCGATGGCAGCGATGATGTCGGGAAGCAAAGGTCGACAAGCAGCCTACTCGGTGCGAGAGATGCTCATTCCCTGGGTTGAACAGTCGTCCCTCAGCAAGACAGATCGGCAAAATATAGTCGAGCGGCTTACCGACTTGTCCATTGCAATGGAGCGAGAGGAGCTCACGACCCGACAACTGTCACGCTTGGCATTGCGATTGACGGACAACCCTGTCTTTCAATGGGGTGTTGTGGAGCAATTGATTCAGGCCGCTCAAGGGTCCAGTATGACGGAAGTAGAAAAACAGGAGTTTCGTTCCGCCTGCGACCGATTGTTGCGGACAGCATCTGAGGGAAGGTTGAACATCAATGATATGGAGTTTGCCGTTCAAAACGTTGCAACGAAGGATCCGCGATCTGGGAGGCTAACCATGCGAGAGAATCCGAACGAAGAGCGTTTGCGAGAATTTCAACGCAGGATAACAGCCATTGCCGACAAACAATCCATGACGAAGGAAGCGTTCGACAAGAGTGCATCGCAAGTAATTATTACCATGGTGGAAGATGCGCTTTCGCAAAAGGATTAGTAGTGTGGCACGGCGGTCCCCGCCGTGTTCTGCCGGTCACCACGAATCGCATGCAACGGGAGATATAATTCACCGCGTCCTTCGCTATCGCTCTTAAGCGAGTTGGACGCGTGAAGCTATGAAACCGGATCGAACGATGTCTTTAACAGTTTGCAATCATGAAAAATCTCTTTGTACTCGCCCTTCTTTTTTGCACCTTTGGTTTGGATTCATTTACGTTCGCCGTAGAGTCGTCTAGGCCCAACTTTGTCGTCATCTTCGTCGATGATTTGGGGTACGCGGATATCGGCCCATTTGGTGCTACAAAACAGAAGACTCCAAACTTGGATAAATTAGCCGCAGAAGGCATGAAGTTAACAAGCTTTTATGCTGCCCCTGTATGTTCCGTCTCGCGCGCTCAATTGCTGACCGGTTGTTATGGCTCACGCGTCTCCGTACCTGGCGTCTTCTTCCCTGGTAACGCCAACGGACTCAACCCAAACGAAAACACGGTCGCCGAGCGCCTCCAAGCGTTAGACTACGCGACTGCCTGTGTCGGCAAATGGCACTTAGGTGATCAACCGGAGTTTCTACCGACCAGACAAGGTTTCGATCGTTACTTCGGAATCCCGTACTCGAACGATATGCAGCTCAAGGCCGTCGGCGGTACCGAACGCGTTGCGCCCTTGCTACGTGATGACAAAGTAGTCGAGCTGTTAACAGACGAACAGCAAAGCCGCATTGTCGAGCGATATACGGAGGAGGCCAC
>JANLRK010000128.1:0-5354 GCA_031361585.1 Pirellula sp.
CGATTCCTTGAAACCGATGAACAAGGAGCCAAGGCTGCCATCTTTAATCTCAACCGGATCACCGGTCGTCCGGTTGAACTCGAAGAAGCCTGGATCATCTACGCCCTAGTAATCGAAGATGGACTTCAGCAGATCGAAGTCGCACAAATGCTCGGTCGACATAAAAGTTGGGTCAATCGACGTTTAGCCCTGATTGAAAAGCTTTGCAGTGAAGCACGCGAAGGCTTGCGACTGGGGCTGATCACACCGACGCAAGCCCGGTATCTGACCCGGTTGCCGCGCGGCAACCAGCAAGAGGCCATGCAAAGCGCTACGCATGCGGCTCTCACGTCACGCGAACTCTCGGACATGGTCGATCTACTCTTGGCCAGCAGCACTCAAGAGCAAAAGCAACTGGTTCTCGAAAAACCTCGTCAAGCTATCGCTCAGTCGCAAGACCATCATATCCATCAATGGGATCCACGGCTCAGTGCGGCAGGCAACCGACTAGCCAAACGCATGAGCTTTCTGCTGGATTCACTATCAAAGATGAATACGTACTTGCGTTTCGAAGGCCGAGGTCAGCTTCAGGCTTGCGATCGAGTTCCGTTACTACCCGGCTTCATGAAGCTTCAGCAAGAAGCCACGCTTCTGATTGAAGCCAACAACGATTTCATCAAGGAGTTGCAGTTGCCATGAGCGATCAACCTCGATCCGAAGAAGAACTTCGCAATGATGTCGTTCATCGTACCAATCGCGGTGAATCCAAAAGACGAATTGCCATGCAATTGTGCATTAGTCGCTGGAAGGTGGGAGAAATCCTTCGCCGTTACGGTGATCAACGCGAAGCTCAGCCTACTGCGTCTGATTCTACTGCACCGGAATCGATTCCATCAAGTCTAGGCCGTCCGCTTGTCAAGCGTCCAAGCAAGCTGGATGCATTTGAACCACAACTGCTTCAGCTCTTGGAGCGATATCCCAAGATCACGAATGTTCGTCTTTATGAGGAGCTTAAAGCATCGGGTTATTCGGGTCGTTACTCGATCCTGTCCGAACGAATCCGAAAACTTCGCGATCGACCAACTAAGCCATTGACCGTTCGATTCGAGACCGGCCCGGGAGTCCAGGCCCAGATGGACTGGTCGACTTACGAGATCGACTTCACGCAAGAGGGACGCCGCAAGGTACAACTGTTCAGTTACATCCTTGGCTACTCGCGCCGACAGTACATTCACTTTACCGAACGGCAAGACTTTGAAACGACTATTCGCCAACATATCGAAGCCTTCAAGCATCTTGGCGGAGTCGCAACCACATGCCTCTACGATAACATGAAGGTTGTCGTCACGCGTTGGGAAGACGACACGCCAATCTACAACACACGATTCTTAGCTTTCGCAACGCACTATGGCTACCGGCCATGGGCTTGCCAAGTTCGACGGCCACAGACCAAAGGCAAAGTCGAACGACCATTTTACTACATCGAGACGAATTTACTCAACGGTCGCCAGTTTCGATCGTTGCAACATCTAAACGAATCGGCCCGCTGGTGGTTAGCTGAAGTAGCGGATAAGCGAATTCACGGAACGACCAAGAAGACACCGCTCGAATTGCATACTGAGGAAGTTCCTCATCTGCTGTCGCTCCCTTCGCTCCAATTCGACACGGCTCAAGTCGTCTATCGCATCGTCGATACTGATGGAACGATCCAAATCGCTAGCAACCGCTACTCGGTTCCTTGGCAGTTGGTAGCCGAACTTTTACCTGTTCGAATCCTGGAAACGGAGCTGGTCGTCTACAACCAGTCGCTCTTGGAAGTCGCCCGCCATGCACTGTTTATCGGTCAAACCGGCCAGCGACGCATCGCCGCCGAGCATCTGCCGCCCCGCGATCATGAAGCACAGATGAAATTGCTTCGCGAGCGATACACCGCTTTGGGTGAGATCGCTGTCGAATTCCTCGAAGGATTATTGGCCAAGACACGCTACTCCAAGCATCACGCACAAAAGGTGCTAACGCTGCTGAATGTCTATCCCAAGAACGACGTGCTGGCAGCCATGCAACGCGCGGTGACGTATCGTGCGTTTGGCTACAGTTCTTTGGAACGGATCCTCGCTCATCAAAGTACTCCCAAGCCATCGTGGCAACAACTTAGCGAAAGCGAACAAGATGCGATCGCCAAACTCACCGGTTCCAAACCGATTCCACCTCGCCATAGCCAGGAGTATCAAGATTCACTCTTCGGCAAGCGAGATGAATCCACCGAAACTCCCGTCCCAGAAACTCCATCCGAGCAACCTCAACATGAGCAACAAGAAAGCAACCCAACCCCTCAATCATCGGACGACGATCCTCAAGAGCCTAGAGACACTCAAGATAAAAATGTCGACGGAGGAACTTGACGTGCTGATGCGTGAGTCGACGGAGAAAGGCATGTCCTCCTGGGAGCTGCTCGATCGATTCCTTTCGATACCCGCTAATCAGAGCATTGAGAGGGGCATTGAGCGTCGGATCAGGAACGCAGGCTTCCCTACATCTGTCACACTGGAATCGTTCGATTGGGAGTTCAATGCCAAGACCATCAACAAATCATCGATGATGGAATTAGCTTGTGGCGAGTTTATCAAGCGACGAGACAACTTGGCTTGGGCGGGTCAAAGCGGCTTAGGAAAATCACATTTAATTCAAGGGATCGCTCGCGCCTGCTGTGTGTTGGGCTATCGAGTTCGGTATGAAACCAGTGCAACGTTGCTGGAGGAGTTAACGCGAGCGGCCGGTGCTAAGACGTTGCCCTCGGCCATGCGATACTATCGCTCGTTCGACTTGCTGATCATGGCCAGATCGACTTCAGCTCTCCGGTGCTCAAGGCCAGGCAGTCCGGCAGCGATGCTCTCTTTGTCTACAGCAACGAAGAGGAATCGGCACGCGCCTTGCGTGAGCTGCGCAAGCAGGGGTATGCTAAGCCGGTTATCGGCGAGACCGTGCTGACCAGCCAGAAGGTGATCGAGCTTGCGGGGGATGCCGCCAACGGCGCCATCGCGCACGTGGGCCTGAGCGCCGATGCGCCGATGCCGCAGATCAAGAAATTCAATGAGGCTTTCCAGGCCGAATACAAAACCAAGTCGGACCACAACGGCCTTAAAGGTTATAGCGGCATGTACATCGTCAAGGCCGTGACCGAGAAGGTCGGCAAGTTCGACCCCAAGGCGTTCGCGCTGGCCATGAAGAACGTCACGCTCACGGTCAAGGACAACCCGGGCATCCTGATGGATGTGAGCTTCGACCAGAACGGCGACCTGGACCGCGAGAGCTTCATGACCAAGGTCGAAAACGGAAAACAGGTCATCAGCGCCGTGTTGGCTCCGGTCGGCAAAAAATAAAATCAGGGGTAAGCAAGGTGAGCGAAAAAAAGTTTGGCCTGGCAGGTGTGATGGGGTGGCCGGTGGCGCATTCGCGTTCGCCGCGGCTGCACAACCACTGGATCGCCCAATACGGGCTGCAGGGTTCTTATGTGCTGCTGCCGGTGGCGCCGGACAACTTGCAGGCCGCCTTGCTCGGCTTGCCGGCGCTGGGTTTCGCCGGCTGCAATGTGACGCAACCGCACAAGGTCAAGGCGATGGCCCTGGTGCATGCCGTGGACGCCAATGCGCGTTCCATCGGCGCCATCAACACGATTGTCGTGGGACCCGATGGCGCGCTCAAGGGCATCAACAACGACGGCTTCGGTTATATCCAGAGCCTGCTGGAGGTGTACCCTGATTGGCGTGCCGATGCCGGGCCGATTGCCGTGCTGGGTGCCGGCGGAGCGGCACGTGCGGTGCTGGTGGCATTGGCACAACGCGGCGCGAAGGAGATTCGCCTGGTCAACCGCTCGGCGGACAAGTCAGCGGCGCTTGCGTCCGAGTTTGGCGCGCCGGTGCAGGCTTATCCCTGGGAGTCGCGCCACGAGGCACTGGCCGACGTGGCCATGCTGGTCAACACCACCAACCAGGGTATGCATGGCAATCCGCCGCTGGACATCGATCTGCGTTTATTGCCGCTGCATGCCCTGGTGTCCGACGTTATCTATGTGCCGCTGGAAACGCCGCTGCTGGCCCAGGCCCGCGCGCGCGGCCATCGGACCGTCAACGGTCTGGGTATGCTGATCAACCAGGCGCGCCCGGCGTTTCAGGCCTGGTTTGGCGTGTTGCCGGAAATCACGCCCGAGTTGCGGCGGCTGATGGAACAGTCGGTTTGAGCGCCGTCTTCGAAGCGCCCAAAGTCGATTGCCATTGCCATATTCTGGACCCGGCGGGATTCCCGTACGCGGCCGATGTGGCGTACCGTCCTGCTGGCCAGGAAACCGGTTCTGCCGACTACTTGCGCGCGCTGCTGGCGGTCTACGGAGTGCGGCATGCGCTGCTGGTGCAACCCAACTCCGGTTACGGTCTGGACAACCGCTGCATGCTTGCTGCGATACAACTCAGCCATGGCGTGTTCAAGGGCATCGCCATGGTGCCCAACGACGCCTCCTCGCAGCAGCTACAGGATCTGCAAGGGCAAGGTGTGGTCGGAGCGGCATTCAATGTGGCATTGCTGGGCCATGAGCATTACCGGTCCATAGGCCCGCTGCTGCAACGGCTGGCCGACAACGCCATGTTTGCGCAGGTACAGGTTGAAGGGCCGCAAATGGCAGGCTTGGCGCCGATATTGCTAGGCAGCGGGGTGCGCCTGCTGCTGGACCATTGCGGGCGCCCCGATGTGGCGCAAGGCCTTGGCGAGCCCGGCTTCCAGGCCATTCTGGGCCTGGGCTCCTGCCGGCGCGCGGTGGTCAAGCTCTCGGGCTTCGCCAAGTTTTCCGCGCAGGCGTATCCGTTTACCGATTTGCGGCCGTACCTTTCCGCGCTGCTGCAAGCCTATGGGCCCGAGCACTGTGTCTGGGCCTCCGACTGGCCGTTCTTGAAGGCTGCATATCGCCTGGACTACGGGCCGCTGCTCAAACTGTTGGAAGACACCGTGCCCGACGCCACCGATCGCCACAAGATACTGTGGGAAACGCCGAGGCGGCTGTTCGGTTTCCAGGGGGCCGCGATTTGAACTGCTGAAAAAGCGTTGGTAATGCGGCTTCAATGCGCGATGCCATTGATGCGACTTTGGTGATTTGATGCTAAGCTAGTGCCATGCGTACCACTTTATCTCTGGATGACGACGTTTTTTCGTTCGCCCGATCACATGCGCAGCGAGAGCACATATCGATCGGCGAAGCCATCTCGCGATTGGCGCGCGATGGTATTCGTGCACGCAACACGCCCATGGCTAAAACGACGCGGCCCAGGAGCAAATACGCATTGCTGTCGGCGCGCGACGAAATCGTCAGCACGGAACATGTGCGTGAC
>JANLRK010000150.1:0-24179 GCA_031361585.1 Pirellula sp.
CCTGCCGGGCCTGCCGGGTGCGACTTAGCAGTGCAGAAATTTAAAACCACGGCCCGGGGGGCCATGCTACAGGAATATTTAAAACCACGGCCCGGGGGGCCATGCTACAGGAATGATCCGTGTCGGAATTAGATGAAGAAAACGAGGCTGCAAACGAGGCTGCCGAATCAACAACTGCTGGAACCGGTGATCTCAAGGCAACGGAGTTGATGCATGAAGTCGATGGTTGGCTGAGTCATGTTTGGATGGTACGCGCATTTCTCAAGCATTCTGATGAAGCAACGGATGATGAAGAGCTAGCTGATGTCCATCGCGGATTGTACGACTTCATGTTGGCTCTTGGTCCTTCATTGGATACGGGCAATGCCGTGCGTTACCTGCGAATCGCAAGGAAGAAGATTGGCAAACTTCGAGCCGCGTCGGCATCCTTTCTGGAATTACAACCAGAGGTTTCAGGGCATATGAACTTCCGCATGGCCGCCAAATCTCTGTCTCTTGCGGTCCAACGCGTGGACGAATTGCTAAAAGCAAATCAAGAAAGCTAGCATTGACCCCGGCTGTGGGCAGCCGGAATTACGTGGTAAGCGACTAATTTGGTTGATGTTTCCCGTAGATCCCTTCTGTGAGGTGCTTGCAACCAATCCTTGGGAGCGATAGATTGGATGGCGTCCGCTGTGCTCCTCAATTGCATCATGATTTTTCACCATGGATGGGACCAGTGATTCCAAGTCCGCATAGTACCTTACACGCATGGAGCATTGTATGGCGACGAATCCAAAACAAACGATAGCGTTGATCGACCTGGCCGTCACAGGTGCGAAAGTGCAGCGAACGACGCGGCTGGAATCGGCGTTGCGTCGACTCGATGGGCTAACACTTTTGGAGTGGTGTGTTCGGCGTTTAAGCGAATCGACGTTGATCGAAACGATCGTGGTAACTGGGCCGCCACACTATCGAGAACTAATAAGTCAAACTGGACTTTGCAACGCGAAATGGATGCCGAGCGCGCTCAACACGCCAGCTCAGCGTGCGAAGGAATTAGCTGATCGACTGAGCGCAGATTGGATCGTGTTCTCCAGTCCACTTTGTCCGTTTACAGACCCAATGTTGTTGGACCGGTTGGTATCACGTGGTTGGGCTAATCCAACGACCGACTTCGTCGGATTCGTTTCTCCTAATCGGCCCGCTTTCTCCTTGCAATCTCTCGGATTGGTAGGTGAGATGTGTTCGTCGAGTGCCCTTGAGAAACTAGCTAAAGAGAATCTGCTTGCTGAACCGTGTGATGTTCCAGACATCATCCGACGAAACCCCGGGCTTTTCCAAACCAAACTCATTCCGCTGCCAGAAGAGCTGACGCACAGCGCACTTCGGTTTTTCATGGAATCCGAAGCGGACTGGGATCGAGCCCATAGTTTCTTGGAAGCCGCTGGAGATGATCTATCCTGGCAACGTCTGGCCCAGTTGGCTGAAAGAAATTTCTCCGTTCGCTAGCCGCTGGACCCCGCATTTGCATGGATTCAACCCTGTTCCTGGTGCCAACCGAATTCGAACTGGAAAGCCTTTCGTCCTCCTTCGTTAGGCGCATTCAGAATGCTAAGAGCAAACTTGTTGTATGCGGATTTGGACCGATCGCGTCGGCAATTCGAACGATTCAACTGATTACCCAACACGCGCCCAAACAGGTTTTATTATTCGGTGTTGCAGGAACCTTGAATGCTAGTTGCGAAGTGGGGACCGCAGTTGAGTTTGATGAAACGATTTGCTTCGGGATTGGTGCCGGATCTGGAGAGAATTTTCTTTCCGCGAGTGAAATGGGCTGGAAACATTGGCTACGCGATCCCGAAATAACCGATTCTATCCTTTTGCGTGATGATGGTTTGACGGCAGAGGTTCCGCTGTTGACCTGCTGCTCAGCTTCGGGCAACGAACGGGAGGTCCAATGGCGATTGAAGAAATATCCCAATGCCGTCGCGGAAGATATGGAGGGATTTTCCGTTGCAGCAGCCTGCCGTTTTGCGGGGACCCCATTGCGAATCATTCGCGGCATCTCCAACAAGGCGGGCGATCGAGATAAGGCCAATTGGCGCGTTCGCGAAGCGATGGCGGCAGTCGAACAGTCAATCCGTGAGGTGTTTGATTGATCAGTCCTGTTCTTCGATTGGGAATTTCTACATGCCCTAACGACACATTTGCTTTCCATGCACTGATGGACCGAAAAGTCGATTGGCGTGGGCTCGATTTTCAGTTAGAGCTGCTCGATATCCAGCAGTTGAACACACGTTCTTTTCGAGGCGAACTTGATATTGCTAAGGTTAGTTTTCACGCAGCTCTGTTGCTCGCCGATCGAATGTTGGTTTTGCCTAGTGGTTCTGCCCTCGGTTTCGGGGTCGGACCACTTTTGCTCGCCTCCAAAAGCAATGTCTGTCCGAGCCATTCAAGCCAATTGACTTTGTGCCCAGGCGAGCATACGACAGCAACCCTCCTGTTTAAGATGTTCTATCCTCGAACCTCGCGTCTCGAACAGGTCTTATTCTCGGACATCATGCCGCGTCTAAAGAATTGCGGTGCCGAATTTGGCGTGTGCATACACGAGGGACGATTCACTTGGCAGTCCGAAGGTTTGCATTTGGTTGAGGATCTTGGCGCTCGATGGGAATCCGAAACCAACAGCCCATTGCCATTAGGCGGAATCGTTGGCTCGCGCGAACTGGACCTAGATACCTTGCGGAGTGTACAGGCAGTCATTCACGATTCATTGCAGTATGCGTTGGCCAATCGCGAGGAGACGCTACCGACGATGCGTCACTATGCCCAGGAGTTGGACGATACCGTGCTCATGCAACATGTGGATTTGTATGTCAATGAATGGACTGTCCAATTGGGGCCAGTCGGCCAAACTGCGCTGAACGAACTATCGGATCGAGCTCAGCAAATCGGGTTGATTGCTAGTGGCTCAAAAAGGCTTGAGGTACTCGATTAGTTATCGATGCTTGCGAAAGCGTGGGGCCGTTCGCCTTGTTAAGACTGCAACGCTTATTGCAAGAGGCGTGTGCCACGCGATCGCCCGCAACGCCTGTGGCGTTGGACTGGGAGGGGAGGCAGGTAATGGTTGATGCAATCGCTTCTTGCCAGGAAACTTTACGTCCAATGGGCAAGCCCATTGGGGCGTTCTACAGGCCAGTCAATCTCGATCAAGCGACAATTCCACCAGAGCGTCGAAGCTCGGTTCGCGGGCTGTTTGCACGTTGTTGCACCCGAGTTCACGCAATCTGGCTGTAATCGAAGGCGATAGGCTTAACCACTTTTGCTTGCGACTGAGCTCGCCGAGCAATTTGAAAGATTGGCTTGCAATGTTGCTGCTGGTCGCAGTAATGGCATCGATTTCCCCACCCTCGAGACGAGAAATCCACCCCGCCGATAGCGATGGAATGGGAACTTGACGATAGACATTGAGGCCCTCGACGACTGCCCCAGCTTCTGCGAGACGTTTCATGGCAATCGTTTCTCCATCCGGGTTTCGAACAAACAGGTATCGCTTGCCCTTGCAATCGGGAACCAATAGTTCCGCTAACGCATTCGCACCGGAAATTTGCGGCGTCATGTCGCAGCTTATTGAGTACTTGGAAAGAGCGGCCGCAGTCCCCGACCCGACCGAGGCTAGTTTGCTGCGATGAAGACTTCGTCCATCTTTACCCAGCGCCCGCAAACGGGTAAAGAAACCTTCGACACCGTACATGCTGCTGAAGACTATCCAATCGAATGAATCGAGTGTTTGAAGCGTTGTATCGACAGTATTCCAATCGGCAGGTGGTTCAATTGCCAGGACGGGATGGTGAAAAACTTCTGCGCCTTGCTCCGAAAACTTTTGACTTAGTACTCTACCGGATTGGTCTGGGCTCGTAACCCAAACGCGTCTCCCAAACCATGGCCGACTCGAAAACCAATTCACGGTTTTCGCCATTCGAATCACTTCGCCTACGATGCTGATGATCGGTGGACGCAAACCAGGAATCGAAGCGATGGTAGCAGCTACGGTACCCAAGTCACAGCGAATCACTTTCTGGTCGGGCCAAGAGCAGCGACGGACCATGGCCACTGGTGTCGAAGGCGGCTTGCCAGCATCGATCAACCTCTTGCTCCAGTGCGAGGCAGTCGTGACTCCCATGTAGAGTACCAGCGTTCCAGGGAATTTCGCCAGTGCATTCCAATCGAGTGATTCCTCTGCGTCCTCATTGCCATCGGCTGGTTGCATTTGGCCTGTGATCAAGGCAACTGCAGACGACCAATCTCGATGCGTAATCGGGATCCCGGTATAGGCACTTGCCGCCAGGGCCGCGGTGATGCCAGGAACAATCTCATAAGGTATGCCCTCCAATACGAGTCTATCAACTTCCTCGGTGGTACGGGCAAAGATGGCAGTATCTCCCCCTTTGAGCCTCGCGACTGACTTGCCCATTTTGGCGAGCCGGACAACTTCGTCGTCAATCTGCGATTGTGACCACATGCCCCCATGGCCATGTTTACCGACGCAGACTTTTTCTGCATGGCTGGCTGCGTAACTTAGCAATGCATCGTTTGCCAATCCATCGTAAAGAATTGCATCAGCCCGACCAATCAACTCCGCACCTCGAACCGTGATCAAGCCTGGATCACCTGGCCCAGCGCCGATCAGATAGACCGTTGCAGGTCGTGAGTCATTCATTCCACGTACCCATGTGGTTTCATGGCCGCATTCGAACCGATGACCAAACTTCTGGTGTGGCCCATCCAGAACTTGACCTCGGGCAAGGATATCGAGATGTTTCGAAGCTGCTCGGCGGGAATAGCGTTAGTCGCAAGGACATGTGTCACATTCGGCAATTCTTCCAAACTCAGCCAAAATTCAGGTGGCACCTTTGCTCCCTGCAGGTCTAACAAAGACACGTTTGGGAATAGAGCGAGCGAATCCAAAAAATCGTCGGGAACTGAAACGTCTCTTGCGACAATGATGCGGATCATGGCTCGAGTTCGCTTTGGGATCTTTTCAAATGCACCCCGTGCGGAGCGGTCAATGCGAGTTTGGTTAAGCACGATGTAGCCGTCTCTACCACAGGGCGAAACCATTAGGCTTTGTTCTTGTTCAACAACACAAAGAGAAACAATTGGTATTGGCTTGCAAGCGATAAGTACAACTACAAGAAACAAATATGCAATCAACATTATGCCCAATGCGAGCATATGTATTCTCTCAGCGAAATTACGACCTCCGGTCGCGACTACTGTACCAGACGCTGTCATTGCCATCACGGTTGTAACGGCCGCGAGTGCGATCGCTATTTTTGTAATCGTAATGGTTAGACGTTTTCGCTTTCCCATACAGCTCTAAGCTTCAGCCAGCTTGCGAAGGACGGTGGGCAGGATGCCGCCATTTCGGTAATAATCGATTTCAACAGGAGTATCAATACGAACGAGCGCCTCAAAAGATTGCTTGGCTCCATTTGCTTTCGTTGCAATAACAGTAACCATGCTTCGAGGTTGAAGCCGATCGCTTAACAAAGGAATATCGATCGTTTCTTCACCTGAGAGACCAAGGCTCTGGGCTGACTGTCCCTCGAGGAATTGGAGCGGTAGCACACCCATACCCACCAAATTGCTTCGGTGGATCCGTTCGTATGAAACTGCAATCACAGCGCGAATCCCTAGCAAAAGCGTCCCCTTAGCTGCCCAGTCACGCGACGAACCAGTTCCATATTCCGAACCGGCTAAAATCACGAGTGGCGTTTTGCTCGCCTGGTATTTCATCGAAGCGTCGTAGATACTCATTTGCTCGCCGGTTGGCAGGTAGTTGGTAACGCCACCCTCGATGCCCGGTGTCATCGCGTTGCGAATACGGATGTTGGCAAAGGTACCACGAACCATAACGCGGTCGTTTCCGCGACGAGCCCCATAGCTATTGAAGTCGCGTGCATGAACTCCATTCTCAATCAAGAATCGACCGGCAGGCCCGTCCTTTGCAATGGAACCCGCTGGCGAAATATGATCTGTCGTAACCGAATCGCCTAAGACGGCAAGAACGCTGGCGGCTCGAATCGGTGCGATGGTTCCTTCGTTCGTGGTGATTCCCTCAAGAAACGGCGGTCGCTGGATGTAGGTGCTCTTTTCGTCCCATTTGTAGAGCTCGCCCGGCGTGATGGGGATTGCATTCCAAGTCTCATTCGAGGTGAAAGCGCTTGAGTAAAGTTTCGTAAACATCTCGGGTTGAACACTTTGTTCGATCGTTCGTTCGATCTCTTCTTGGGTCGGCCAAATTTCGCGAAAGAAAACTGGCTTGCCATCGGAGTCATGTCCGATGGGCTCACTTTCGAAATCGATTTCTACAGTGCCAGCGATTGCGTATGCGACCACGAGAGCGGGGCTAGCTAAGTAATTGGCGCGTGTATGCGGATTCACTCGACCCTCGAAGTTCCTGTTGCCACTGAGTACGGCGGCCGCGACTAGGTTCCCCTCATGGATCGCGTTGGAAACGGATTCTGGCAAAGGTCCGCTATTGCCGATACACGTCGTGCACCCGTAGCCAACCACGTGGAATCCAAGCTGTTGAAGTGGATGTAGTACCCCCGCCTTTTCAAGATAATCGGTGACTACGCGAGAGCCTGGCGCTAAACTTGTCTTCACGAAAGACTTTACCGTTAGTCCACGGGCAACTGCGTTCTTCGCCAGCAACCCGGCCCCGAGCATTACAGATGGATTGCTGGTGTTGGTGCAAGATGTGATTGCCGCAATAACCACTGCACCGTGCCCGATGTCGCAACTGTGTCCGTTGTCCCTAACGGTTGCCGTCGAGGCCAATTGCTGCTGTGTTAGGCCGAAACCTCGTTCAGCAATCGGTGCCGAAAGTGCCTTAGCAAACGAAACTTTCAGCGACGTAAGTGGGACTCGATCCTGCGGTCGCTTTGGACCTGCGAGTGAAGGTTCGACACTGCTCAAGTCGAGCATCACCACTTTAGTGTAGGTAAGGTCTGGGCTGCCATCGACTCGGAACAAACCCTGTTCCTTGCAATATCGCTCTACCAATTCTATTTCATCGGTTGTACGACCGGTTCGACGCATGTATACGAGCGTCTCCTTGTCGACCGGAAAAAAGCCCATGGTCGCGCCGTATTCCGGAGCCATGTTTGCGATAGTGGCTCTGTCGGCGAGCGACATACGCGAAACACCTTCGCCAAAGAACTCCACAAACTTGTTGACGACCCCTTCTTTGCGCAAGATTTCCGTCACTCGCAAGACAAGGTCGGTGGCGGTCGCGCCTGGCGAAAGCTTTCCAAGTAGTCGCATACCCACTACTTCTGGCATTAGCATGTACAGAGGTTGGCCGAGCATGGTGGCTTCGGCCTCGATGCCACCAACGCCCCAGCCGAGTACTCCCAAGCCATTGATCATCGTTGTGTGTGAATCCGTTCCAACCAACGTGTCGGGATAGGCGACTGGGCCAGCGTGGTCTATTCCTGTGAATACGACCTTGGCCAGGAACTCCAAGTTGACTTGATGGACAATGCCTGTATTGGGTGGTATCACGCGAAAGTTGTTGAAGGCTTGCTGGCCCCAGCGGAGAAATTCGTAACGTTCCTTGTTACGTTCAAATTCGACCTCGACATTGCGAGCAAGGGAGTCGGCGGCACCGAAATAATCGACTTGGACGGAGTGATCGATGACCAAATCCACTGGAATGAGCGGATTGATTTTCTTCGGATCACCGCCTAACGTCCGCATGCCATCTCGCATGGCAGCAAGATCGACAACTGCCGGCACCCCCGTGAAGTCCTGTAGAACGACGCGAGCTGCTTTGAATGGAACCTCGAGTTCAGCAGGCTTAGCCGCATTCCACTGAGCGAGATTGATCACGTCAGCTTCAGAAACCTGGTAGCCATCGCAATTTCGCAAGACCGCTTCTAGTAGAACGCGAATGGAGAAAGGGAGCTTAGAGACAGGTGCTATTCCGTCTTTTTCGAGTTTCGCAAGTCGGTAGATTCCGAGTTGGCCTTGGGGAGCTCGAAATAAATCGCGGGAACCGAACGGATCGGTTAGTCTCTTTGGGGTTGTCATAGCTGGCACGAGGTGAGTTGAAAGTGTAGGTCGACACTTGTGTGTCGAGAATCACGGCACGGAGTGCCGTGCCACCATAATTACGGCACGGAGTGCCGTGCTACCATGGGGGCCGTTCATTGTAGCTAGAGCTGTCAAAAGAAAAACGGCCCGTGCAAGTTACCTCGCATGGACCGTTTTAGATTTTTTCAAGTTCTCGACCTATTTTGCGTTTGGCAATAGCCGTTAGCTCAAAAGGTCAAAACCAACTACTTGCAACCGCAACCGCGCGATACTGTAGGAGCTGCACATCCGCAACCAGACGATGCAGCAGGAGCTGCACATCCGCAACCAGATGATACAGCTGGAGCGCCGCATCCGCCGCCGCAAGCGCTACCGCTGATGGCACCGCCACCACAACCGGAAGACATTGGTACCGAAACAGGTACTGTTACCGTCTGTGGAACCATTTTGCAGACGGTTACAGCAACTTCTTCTGTTGTTGTGTAAGGAACACAGACGTTGTAGGTGTCTGTCTTCTCTTCATTCACCGTGTCGTAAACGGTTACGGTGTAGTTGTTGGTTCGTTGTTCTGGAACCATAACCGTGGTAACAACGTCCTTGGTCATCGTTTGTGGAACCATGTTCACAACCGTCTTCGTACGGGTACGGGTTTCTGGTGTGTAAATGGTCTTGCTTACTGAACGTGTCAATTGCTTTTGCACAACGCTCGGAACCTTGACGGTTCGTGTTCGTTCTTCTGTGTTCATGACAGTTCGGCTAACTGGACGTGTACGTGTTTCCATTTCGGAAACGGTTCGATTCACAGTACGTTGACGTGTCTCGGTGTTGTAAACAGTCTTAGCAACGGTACGTTGACGAGTTTCGGTTTGCATTTGGCACTGCTTGACAGTCCTTTGACGAGCTTCTGTTGTGTACGAAACTTTGTTGACCGTTCGGTTCTTGGTTTCGGTAGTCATGCTGCACTTCTTGACCGTGCGATACTTGGTCTCGGTCGTGTAGCTAACTCGCTTGACAGTGCTTTGACGAACTTCGTCGCGGCAAAGAGAAACCGTGAAGGTGTACGGCTCGTCAACCATTTGTCTTTGCATGGTAGTTACAGGAACTTCTTCCGTTACAACGTTTGGAACCCAAACTTTTCTGCAAACCGTACGAGTCGACATTGCAGGAGCGCAACCGCCGCCAGCTACCATGCCGGAGGACCCGCAACCACAACCGGAGGACGCAGCTGGAGCTGCACAACCGCAACCGGAGGAAACGGCTGGAGCACCGCAACCACAACCCGAGGAAGCAGCTACGCCGCATCCACTTGCAACTGGAACTTCTTCAGATACGGTTTGGTATGAACCCATATCTTTAGTAACAGTTCGGGAGCTTTGAACAGGATACGAACGGCAAACTTGGCGTGAGCCAGTTCGTTGTTCGGTGTAAGGGACCTTCACTGTTGTCGAAACAACTTCGTCTGTGTAGACAGGAACTTGAACCGTGTAAGGCACTTGTTCGTCGCTATAGACTGGAACCTGAACTGTGTAGGCAACTTGTTCTTGTGTCGTTACAGGCACTGTTACGTTGTAGGTCTGAACGACATCAACGTAATGTGGAACTTGAACCGTGTAGTTAACGGTTTCGTTCACGGTCGAAGGAACTGTCACATTGTAGTTCTGTACATCTTGTACAGTCTTGCAAACCGCCACTTGGTACGATTGTTGTTCAACAACGGTTGAAGGAACTTGAACTGTGAAGTTCTGGACGACATCGTTGTAAACAGTTTCATTGACTGTGTATGGAACTTCTTCCGAAACAGTGCTTGCAACGTTGACTTGGTACGATTCGTCGACTTGGCTCGAAACAGCTTGGTTCACGGTGTACTGAACTTGCTTTGTTTCTTGCTTTGGAACCATCACGGTGGTCGTGTTGGTCTTGGACTCAGTGCGTGGCACTTGACGTGTTACCGTGTAGGAGCGTGTCCGCGATTCAGTTCTGGAGGCAGTCTTGTTGACCGTTCTCATTTCGGTTACTTGAGTTGGGACCATGATGGTCTTTTCAACGTAACTGATTTGAGCGCCGCAGCCGCCGCTGACCATGTCTCCACTTGAACCAACAACCATACCGCTGACCACGCTACCGGAGCCAGTTGCCATCCTAGTGGAACCACCACTACCGCAACCGCAATCATCCGCTAAAACGCTACTGGCCCCAAACAACATTGTGGCCAGACCAAGGGCAAAACCTGGGCGAAACTTCATTGTAGTCTCCTCGAAGTAATAAAAAATTCGGCCACACGGCCAGCTAACCACTTACCTAGTCCACCACAAACAAGATGTGGCGGGTGTAATTCGACGTTGCTTATCTAAGTAGATCAGGCTGTCCCGTAGTAATAGATACCACCGAACGAAAAGCAATCCCTTGTTTCCCACGTCCCAAACTATGCCCACGAGTTTAGCTTGGAGAATCTGTTAGGGAAGATCGTTAGGAAATATTTCCCTGTTTTTCCTATTTTTACTATTCAAAATAAGCTGCGCAATCAGACAAGCCAAATTGTGACCGTATTACCCACAGTCGACACTTCCGATTATTCGGAATTCATATGAAAGCCTAGATTTGTTCCAAAAAAATCGCTTGTGCTCTGATTCGCGATGAATCTACTCTTTTACAACAGGTCGAATTTCCAGCGTAAGCAACTTTCCGTCGCGCATCAGCTTAATGGGATAGGAGCGGTCAGCGGGCAGTTGCTCCACCGAACTCTGAAAGTCCTGCGGTGTAAACACTTTCTGGGCAGCCAATTCTAATATGATGTCCCCGATTTCCAATCCCGCCTTAGTCGCCGGAGAGTCCGCCGTCATTTTGGTTAGCTGAACGCCACCTCGGACCGGTATTTTTAATTCCTCTGCTAAGTATTGAGGTATAGGCTCTACCCTAACGCCAAGCTTTGCCCGACGGACCCGGCCAAATTCAATGAGTTCATTGGTGATCCACTGAACTCTCCTCACCGGGATTGCGAACCCGATTCCTTGAAATTGGCCGCTTGTCGTTGGGATAGCGGTATTGATTCCAACCAGTTCGCCATTCAAATCAAGTAACGCGCCACCTGAATTGCCTGGGTTGATCGTTGCGTCGGTCTGAAGCAATTGCCCTTCCAGAAACCCTCGAATCGTTCGACCTTTGCTGCTGATAATTCCAACACTTACTGTTTGGTCGAGTGCAAACGGACTTCCGATGGTCATCACCCAGTCCCCAATCGTCAACGCATCCGAGTTTCCGAGGCTAGCAGCCGATAAAGGCTCTTTCGTCGAAATACGAAAAATCGCAATGTCGCTAGAGGGATCCGAAAGGACATCCTTGCCCGGCATCTCTCGACCATCCGCCAATTTAATGCGAATACCTTTAGAACCCTTGATCACGTGATGGTTGGTAACGCACAGCCCGTCCACGGAAATGATGACTCCCGACCCGATATTGAAGTCCGCCAGCGAATCCTCGTCCAACAAGTCCAAGTCGTCAAGCGTTTCGTTCACGTCGGATCGCTTTGCAAGAACGGTCACCACACACGGCATCATTTTCGATGCCGCCGATTGGAACGCAAAAGCCAAACCACGCGCCTGCTCTTTGGCTGAGTTCAACCGCGGGGCATCCACAACGTCTTGGGCGATAAGCAGGCAGCCCATTAAAGTTTGCGATGCGAAAACCGCCAAAACTACCAAAATATCGAACCGCTTACGCATATCCAATAAGAACATTCGCTCACCTATTCCTAACTCGGTATTTTCATGATCCAAGCGCAATCACAACTCGAATCGATCTGCTTACCGCCGATCGGTTATCATAAGGTTCGGCGGTTGCGGAGCGATCAGCTACATTGAGCCGCCGCGGTTGGTCCGCCATGTAGTCTACTCCATCCATTCCAATTTGGTTGCCACAAACATGATTCCCGCTGTCGTCATTGCCAACAAAAGAGATAGGCAACCGCTATCGAGTGAGGAAATCGAGTTTATGATCGATGGTTATGCCCGCGGCACCATACCCGATTACCAAATGTCGGCACTTGCAATGGCCATTTTCCTCAATGGGATGTCCGATCGAGAGATCTCGGACTTAACCGATTCCATGATTGCGAGCGGCGCTAAACTGGACAAGGCCGGCGATACGCCTCGCGTCGACAAGCATTCTACGGGAGGCCTCGGAGACAAGACGTCCCTCATTTTGGCCCCACTTCTTGCTTGTTGCGAATTGCATGTTCCCATGATCAGTGGCCGTGGACTCGGCATCACGGGCGGAACACTTGATAAATTGGAAGCGATCGATGGCTTTCGAACCAATCTTTCGGAATCTGAAATCCATCGCCAGCTAAACAGCATCGGCTGCGTTATTACAGGAGCGACTGAAACTCTCGTCCCGGCCGACAAAAAACTATATGGACTTCGTGACGTCACGGCTACAGTCCCTTCGATAGCGCTAATCACCGCCAGCATCATGTCCAAAAAAATTGCGGAATCGCTCGATGCGTTGGTACTGGATGTGAAGTTTGGGAGCGGTGCTTTTCTCCCATCCGAACAACTCGCCGAACAACTTGCTGCTTCGCTGATGCGAGTAGGAAAGAACGCTGGCGTCCTAACCACCACTCTCATCACCGATATGACACAACCCTTAGGTGAAATGGTTGGCAACGCATGCGAAGTGGACGAATCCATCGCCGTGTTGCAAGGGGGAGGACCTGTCGATGTGCGTGAACTGACCATCGAACTCGCTGCTCGATTGCTTCTAAGCACCCACCGCGAATCCCTTCTCGATGATGCTCGCCTTCGTCTCGGCAGACTTCTGGATAGCGGTGCAGCCATGGAGCGATTCGAACGCATGGTCCACGCTCAAGGTGGTTCACTGACGGTGCGACACATTGGTCGCAGCCAAGCCGCAACTTCCAAATCAACTGGCTACTTTCAATCCATTGACGGCCAACTCCTTGGCCAAGCGATCATCGCGATGGGTGGTGGTAGAATGGTCGCAGGTGCATCTATCGATTTCTCTGTAGGTATTCGAATGCGTTGCAAAATCGGCGCTTCGATATCTGACGGGCAACCCATTCTCGATATACTGTGCGATGATGAGGGAAATTCGCGTACGGCCATGCAGTTGATCGATCAGGCCATTTCGATCTCGGATGAACCACCAATGGGCCGTCCGCTTTGGAGAGATTTTTCAATCGAGTGAGTTTTTTATGAGTGACTTAGCCCATCGCAACATGTCCGACCTCGAGGCGGGATTGGACTATATTCGACAATCACCAACGAACTATGGTCCACTTAGGTTGATTGTGCGCCGGCCTGAAATTTTGCTTCGCGAAGTTCTCGATGTCGCTGAACTCGACATGGTCGAAGGCTTGGTGGGGGACAATTGGAAGGTGAGAGGTAGTCCTCGAACGGCAGACGGCACTTCTCATCCGGACATGCAGCTCAACATCATGAATGCGCGAGCCATCGATTGGATCGCTCAATCTCGTGATTGCTGGCCCTTGGCTGGTGACCAACTCTACCTCGACTTGGATTTGAGCGGTGAAAATTTGCCCGCAGGAACCAGACTCGCTTTGGGCAACGCAATTATTGAAGTCACGTCGCAACCTCACACCGGATGCAAAAAGTTCGTAGAACGATTTGGTTTAGACGCGATGAAGTTTGTGAACTCCGAAATTGGACGATCGCTTAACCTTCGCGGGATTAACGCTCGAGTGATAAAGCCAGGAATCATACGAGTTGGTGAACTCGCGACCAAGATAAATAGCGGAACAGTTTAGATTGCTGGGTTGGATCGTAGCGGCGATCAAAATAGCCGTGCAATGAAGAGCGGCCGAGCTGCCAGCGGCTCACTTGGCTTCGGCTGCATCGCGAGCTTCGCGTGCTCGATTCACCCGCTCCTGCTGCGCTGCAATCTCGGCATCGAGATCGGCTAGCTTGCGTTTCCATTCTTCCGGATACTCAGAATTGGCTGTTGGTGATTTCGAACCAGATGCAGTGTCGAGCTTCTTGAGCAGATCCGCTTGGGCTTCTGCGGCTGAGATGGCTCGGTCCAATGCGTCATTGGGATTGCTTGGGATTGTTTGTTTGCCGGCCGATTCGAGCGAACTCATCATGGACTTGAGCGCTTCCGCCTGCGCCTTTTCTAAATACTCGGCTTTCAAGCTCTTTAGCTTTCCCTGTAGACTTTCCAACGCCTGAACTTCAGCGTTGTAGATTACGACCAAGTCCGCATAGGACGATTTTTTAGTAAAGGTGATTTCGGTTGGGCCGCAGCCAACTGCTATCAGCGTTAACAAAGAAAGGAATAGCCGCCCAGATGGTAATAATGTCATTTCTATTTACACTCCCAAATTGATAGTTTCTTTGCGGTCTAATGAGCGAGCAAGATAACACGGCCATGCTTTCATCGCAAGGATGTTGTTCAGCCCCTGTCACTCTCGGCACGAGTGACCTACCTGTCACTCTCGGCACGAGTGACCTACCTGTCACTCTCGGCACGAGTGACCTACCGTAGGTCCTGCTTCGGAAATGGCTCGGCGAATGCCCCAAATGCTTGGAGGCCGCCATCGACCGACAGGTCAGTGGCTGTGATAAACGAAGCCGCACTGCTGGTCAACCAAAGAACCGCATGGGCAATCTCTTCTGGTTTTCCAATGCGACCCATTGGATGACGATTTGCGAGCTCCGCTTCACCCCCTTGAGCGTCCAAGCTTGCCCGAACTAGGGGCGTATCAATCGCGCCTGGAGATACACTGACAACACGCACTCCATCACGTGCATATTCGATCCCCCATTGCATGGCTTGAAGTAGATTTGCAGCTTTGATGGGACCATAGATCGGCACTCCCCTAGTCGTGCGATGTGCCTGGCCACTCGCGATATTAACAACAACTCCACTTTGTTGCCGACGCATTGTCTTCAGTGCATACTTGGCCATATAGACATAACCAGAAAAATTTACGGCCAACATCCGATCGTAATCCGGGGAACGAAGTTCCTCGATTCGAACGTACGAACTAGGGGGTTGGATGGCGGCGTTGTTGACCAAGACATCCAATCCGCCAAACTCGGAAACAGCCCATTCGATTGCACTGGCACACTCGGTTTCGTTCGCAACGTCCGTTTTTCGGAAAGCAATGCCGGGGCTTAGCGAAGCAGCAGCTTTTTCATCGAGGTCGGCGCATACAACCTGAGCCCCGGATGTAACGAATGCATCGCAGATGGCCCTTCCAATGCCGTTGCATCCCCCGGTTACCAACACCACCCGCCCTGAATGATCGTATTGGACGCTTCCAAGCGGTCGACAGGTATTCAAAATAATCGCCATTAGTCAACCTTGAGCTTACGTCGGAAGACTTTATCGCCATTGGTAACATAAAGGTACTCGTGGTTCGGCCCTGAAAGCGTGCAGCTTGTCAAGGGTTGGGCTCCGTTGGGCGTTTGCAATACTCCACATTGTCGACCAGTTGGGTCAAAGACCTGGACTCCAAGAGCGGATGTGACGTAGTAACGTCCCGATTTATCAACAGACATCCCGTCCCCCTTTGCTGCGGGTTGATACGGTGGTGGTTCATTAAACTTAAATTCCCCTTTAGAGTCGATAGGCAAACGCAGTGTCATGGTCGGCATCTTGGCATCGAGCGAACCATCGGCATTCACGCGAAACGTCCATACGTTTTCTCCACCGTATTCCGAGACAGCTAGGGTTCCACCGTCGTTGGATAGAGCGATACCGTTCGGACGATTGATGCCTGCGTCAACAGAGGCTACCTCACCTGTCTTGATATTGATGCGAGTGATACTTTGCTGTTGGGTTTCGGTGATAAAGACGAATCCGTCCGCGCCCACAGCCAGATCATTGGGAGAGACGTTGGTAGCGATCTCCTTAACCGCACCGGAGCCTGGGTCGAGAGAGATCACTCGCTTCTTTGCGCCCTGGCATCCGTATAGCAAGCCGTCGGGTCCAAATTTAAGTCCACTGACCGCTTCATTGACGAGTGCGGTTCGATTGCCATCAGATACGTTGAGTTTATAGACTGCCGGTGCCTTCATATCTGAGAAGTAAAAGTTTCCTGCGGCGTCTGTGCATGGAGCATCGGCGAAGCGCAAATTCTCCGCGACCACTTCCCACGACTGGTCGGCTATCAGTAACTTGAGCAAGGTCAAGTCCCCTTTGAGATCCCCTTTCGTATCTAAAACTGGCTGATGCTTTTCTTTTCGCCATAGCCATCGGACGGCCTCGGGGAACAGTGCACCTGCATGTTCTGAATTATGTGCGAAGCCTTCTGCCCAATCGAATCGCAAATCGTAGCCCATGTATTGCAGTGCGGAGGCCATTAGTTGGTTAGACCAAGGCCAACTTCCGAACTCGTTGTCGATGTCACCGCTCGTGTCCGCAAGGTAGACGCGAAGTGGCTTTGGTTCGGTCTTGCGGACGTGTGAGGGGTAGACGTTGCCGCCACGAAGATTGGTGAAGCTGCCGATAGAAGAGAGAACTTTGCGGAATGCGTCCGGACGCTCCCATGCTACTGTGAAAGAGCAAATACCTCCCGAGCTCGCACCACAAATTGCCCGCATCTCGGGATCCTTCGAAAGATTGTAACGCTTCTCCATTTCTGGAATGATTTCGTCGACAAGGAATCTTGCATAACGATCACCAAGGCTATCGTATTCGAAGCTACGGTTGGAATTTTGCCAAGGACTTTGCGGTTTGCCTTTGGACTTGTCGTGTCCTGGATTGATGAAGACTGCAATGGTGGGTGGCATGTCGCCGCGCGCAATTAGATTGTCAAACACGACGGGTACGCGGAACTGCCCCTTGGCATCGAGGTAAGAATGGCCATCCTGAAAGACCATCAAGGCTGTTGGCTGTTCTTTCTTGTATTGCGCCGGGACGTAAATGGACCAATCTCGAACGGTATTCTCAAAGATCTTGGATTCCCACGGGGTCATCGCTTCGACGTTACCGTGAGGCACGCCTTCTTGAATGACTGCATCGGGATGGGGTTTCCATTTCGGTCTATCCTGAGCCTGAACGGGCTTCGCCGGCACAGCTTGATCCGACCAAAGCCAACGCAGGGCCTTGGGCATCTGGTCTCCTCCCCAGGTGCCACTGTGTCCACCGTCGGTCATCACGAATTGGTTTTCATAGCCCGCGTACGTCAGGGCAGCAGCAAGGTCTTGATTGCTTAGAGGCCAGTTGCCAAAGAGATTGTTCAAATCATCTTTGCCGTCTTGAAGGTAGAACTTAATGGGTTTTGGCTTCGATTTAGTCTTTCGAACTAGCCCTGCGTAGAGGCTACCACCGCGGATATTCGTAAAGCTTCCAATGTGGCTGAGCACCTTGCCAAACTGATCGGGCTTTTCCCACGCAACGGTGAAAGCGCAAATTCCGCCAGAGGAGATACCGCCGATGGCGCGTTGCTTGGGGTCGGTCGAGACATTGAGCCCCTTGATCGCAACCGGCAGAAATTCTTCCACCAGAAAACGCGAATATCGGTCACCCATGGAATCGTACTCGAACGAACGATTGCTTCGATCGATCGCTCCCGGCTTGGTAGCTGGGATCGTCCCTGGGCTAACAAACACGGCAATGGTAACGGGCATGGCTCGTTGGTGGATCAGATTGTCCAACACGATCGGAGCGCGAAACGCACCATCCGGTTTCGAGTACGCTGGACCATCCTGGAATACCATCAAGCTGGCGGGCGTGTCGGAATTGTATTGTGCGGGTACGTACACCCTATAGTCACGGCGAGTGCCGGGAAAGATTTTGCTTTCGGCAAAATTGCCTGTCGTGAGTTTCCCCTGAGGTACTCCCGGCTGCACGTTTCTGTCAGGGTTCGCTGGATTGAGTCCGTCTTCGGCGCGGAGCTGAGTCAAGGTGACAATAGCAGCGAGGACAAGGTACATTAATGGTTTCATTGGCTTTTGGAAATAAAGTTTTCGGGGCCTATACGGCAAGGATTGTTAAGGATGGATAGAACAGTTGTTGTCGTTATCCTGCAGGCGAACAAAGCAGTCGATTCTAAATTGTACCAAGTTTGATGTCGGTGTCATTCAGGGGAAAACCGCATTGCAATACCGTAGGCTTTCCCGGCTGGATTGTACTACTTCAAGGCAACAAAGCATCGTGCGGAAAAAAGCATCGTGCGGAAAACAAGTGCGATAGGCTTCCGGCATATCATAAGGGAATCGACAGGCTAGAAGCGCTAGAAGCCTATCCCACAACCGTAGCAATCAATTGGACTACCGTTTGCAAGAAACGTGCAGCGGGGGCTCCATCAATGACTCGGTGATCAAAGGTAAGACTTAGTGTGAGTTGATACCTCGCAACGATCGAACCGTCATCGAGCACAAATGGTTCGCGACGAATCGCGCCAATCCCAAGTATGGCTGTCTCAGGTGAGTTGATTGTCGGTGTGAAGAAGTCGATCCCAAACGCGCCAAGGTTGGTAATGGTAAAGACAGCTCCTTGCATTTCAGAGGCATTTAGCTTTCCAGCTTGAGCGCGCTCTACAAGTCGTCGCGACTGTTTGGCGATTTCGGCAACGGTCAGCTCTCCCGCGTTTCGGATGACCGCGACCACTAATCCGTCCGCTGTATCAACTGCCATCCCCAGATGAAGTTGATTTTCGGCTGGCACCGTTATCGCGTTCTCTTCCCAGCGCCCTGCAAGCAACGGATGTTGTTTAATAGCCTCTGCCACTAGCTTTGTGATGATGTCTTGATAGCTGGGCAACGGTGACGGGCTTTCGACGGACCTTATCCGATCACGCAGGTTGACGAGGCTTGTCGCATCTGCCTTTGTTGTGATGGTGACCGGAACCGTCAACTGTCTACTTGCGAGCATTCGCTGAGCGATGACTCGGCGTCGGCTACTGAGCGGTAGTCGCTGTCCTTTGCCGGCTGCTGCTCGTACATCGCTTTCGCGCACTCGCCCGCCAGCACCAGTTCCTGACAATCCTTTCCAGTCGATCCCCAATTCTAGAGCAACGCGACGAGCACGTGGGCTTGCGACGGCAGCGTGCTTTTCATCGTGACGTAGGTCTCCATTCTGTGATTGGACGACCATAGGCTGGACGCCAATGTCACTATCTGTTTGCTTCCGCTCGGCTTCGTTTCGCAATAACATGCTGGCATTAATTGCAGATGGCGTCGGCTTGCCGACTGCGACAAGGTAACCGATCACCGCTCCTACCTTGACTATGCTGCCCTTGACTGGTCCAGTGTCAGAGATTCGAAGGATGCCTTCATCGACGGCTTCAATTTCTTGTAGCGCCTTTTCGCCCTCCAGCTCAAAGATCGCTTCGCCACGTTGGACGGGATCGCCGTCCTTTTTCAGCCAACTGATGAACGTACCTTCCTCCATCGACCAACCCAAACGTGGAATCACAATTTCGTGGGCCATGATTACTCCTTCACCAGTGAACGAATAGCGTTTGCAATCTCAGCGGCGGTTGGAACGATAGCAGCTTCGAGTGGCGGGCTATAGGGTGTTGGAGTGAATACTCCAGTCAGGCGACGAATAGGCGCGTCGAGATGGTTAAAACCAGCTTCGACAACTTGTGCTGCGATCTCGGCCGCAAATCCGCACGGAGCTGGTGGTTCATCGACTATTAAGAGGCGACCGGTCTTGGATATCGATCGCAGGATCGTGTCCGTGTCCAACGGTGAGACGGTTCGTGGATCGACAAGTTCGACCGAGATTCCCTCTCGTTGCAGTTCGTCGCAGACCGATGTCGCGAGATGTACCATTCGAGCCAGCGCAATAACGGTAACATCTGTTCCGACGCGGACAACCGATGCGCGCCCGAATTCAATTTCATAGTCTTCTATGGGAACGCAACACTTCGATGTCAAGATCTCTCGATGTTCGAGGAACATGACGGGGTCGTCGCAACGCAGCGCATGTTTCATGAGACCCTTTGCATCGTAGGCGTTGGACGGCACCACCACCCGCAAGCCTGGGACTTGAGCGTACATGGCATAGTAGCTGCCTGAATGGTGAGTTGCAGCCGAGTGTCCGATGCCGATGCAACCGCGTAACAGAATTGGCATCTTCAATCGACCGCTCGACATGTACTGCATTTTGGCGATTTGGTTCACGATTTCACCGAAAGAATCGAGAATGAAATCGGCAAACATGAAATCGACGACGGGCCGAGTACCCGTCATCGCTGCACCGCCCGCAAGTCCGACGAAACCGCGTTCCGAGATTGGGGTGTCGCACAGCCGTTCAGGACCATATAGGTCGAAGAGTCCGGTGGTGGTCTTGAAATTGCCACCCCGAATGCCAATTCCCTCCCCCAAAACAAAGATCTTAGGATTGATCGCCATTTCTTCCGCAAGCGCTTCGTGCGTCGCCTGCGCAAAGGTGATCTCGCGTCGCGGTGCATCTTGGGCGGCCGTCTCGCCACAAAATAGTTTCGATGTTCGATTCGACGAATAGACATTCAAGGCTGCAGTGGCCGCGATGGGCAATGGACTGCTTTCCGCGAAATGTCGAGACTCGGCTATGAGTACAGCAACCTCCGTTTCGATTTCGTGAAGCTGCGTTTCATTAATGCCAAGCTCGGTCTGCATGTGTTGTCGAAGCGACGCGATGGGGCAGCGACTCTTCCACTTCTCAACGTCCTCACGAGTGCGATAGCTGAAATCACCCATCCCTTCGGCATGAGCACGGGTTCGATAGGTCTTGCACTCGATAAGCGTCGCACCACCTCCAGATCGCGCTAGCTCGACCGCCTTGCGAGCCACGTTCGTGACCGCCAACACATCGTTGCCGTCAACTTCAAATCCAGGCAAGCCGTAGCTTGCTGCTCGACGGCCGACGTCTGGGTTGCCACTGGCGTAGGCGAAAGGAACCTCGGTCGCGAATTGGTTGTTTTCACACACGAAAAGGACTGGCAGCTTCCATATGCTAGCCATGTTGAGTCCCTCATGAAACGCGCCGTTGTTTACCGCACCGTCGCCGAAGAAGGCTACTGCGACCCGCCCCGTGTTCAATAGCTTGGCACTATACGCCCCACCACAAGCTTGCAAGATGCACGGTCCAACAATGCCACTGGTCCCCATCATTCCGATCTCTGGCGAAAAAAGATGCATTGAACCGCCTCGCCCGCGCGAGCACCCCGTCGCTCGACCGAACAACTCAGCCATCAGCTCCATTGGCGGCATTCCTTTCGCCAATGCATGCCCGTGCCCGCGATGCGTGCTAAAGATAGGATCCTCATTCGTTAGATGACAGCAAACCCCAGCGGCAATCGCTTCCTGTCCGACGTAAGTATGACATGCACCGAAGACAAGTCCCCGCTGATGGCAGCGAGCAAGTTCTTCCTCGGTATGCCGAATGATCAGCATCGTGCGATAGAGGGCAGTGGGCAGAGGGCTGTGCGCATTGGGCAATGGGCAGTGAGCAGTGGGCATTGAATCATGAGGCATGGGGCATGCGTTACTTTATTGGCAATGGGCAATGGGCAGTGGGCAGTGGGCAGTGGGCAGTGGGCAGTGGGCAGTGGGATTGCTGCCCCAATCCTACTCTCTACTTTGAATCTTGGTGTGCGAGAATGAGGGAACGTAGCATCCGGCCAAGCCGCTCGCAATTCATCAACGCGGTAGGAATTGATTTCACTCACTTGTTCCCCCCACGGCCGACTGCCCGCCCTGGCGTACCACCAGCATTCATGGCCATATTGCCTCCGTCCATCGGTATGATGGCGCCGGTGATCCAGGCTGAAGCATCGGAAGCGAGCAGCACGGCCAATCCCATAATGTCATCGGGCTGACCAAGACGGCCAGCGGGAATTCCGCTAAGAAATTGGCCCTCCAAAGATGGGTCTTCGAGCATGCGGGTCTTCAAACTGGGATTCACGACTTGAGCTGGTGTGACACAATTCACACGTACGCCTCGACAGCTCCATTCAGTGCTAAGTTCTCGGGTCATTTGGATGACGGCCCCCATGGCCATGCTGTAGGCAATGTGCCCTCGACCAAGCGCCGTTGAACTCGCCAATGATCCGATATTCATGATCGAGCCGCGACCTTGATTGAGCATTCGCCGTCCGGCCTCCTGGCACATCGCAAATCGACCTACAACGAGGTTTTGCAGTACGCGATGAAGGTCGACGATGGTAAGGTCTTCGGGTTTGGATAGATGCCCATCGCCCGCGATGTTTCCAAGGAAATCAATGCGGCTAAAATCCACATCGACTTGCCGAAACAGTTCTTGAATCTCTTCCGGGTTTGAAACGTCCGTACTTGCGCAAGCGGCCCTTCGACCTAGCGATCGAATTTGCTCTGCAGTGGATTCTGCCCCCGCAAGGTTGCGGTCGACGAGCATTACATCGGAGCCAGCCTCTGCAACGGCCAACGCGGTGGCTCGACCCAAGCCTTGTGCGGTACCCGATACGACAGCTACGCGTCCAGAGAGATCAAACAACTTCATGGCAATCCTCGTACTTTATGTAAGTTCATTGGCCAAGTTCAGTGTGAGCCTATCATGATCGGCCAGATTTTGAATGCAAACACCAGCCCAGCGAGACCAAGATAGAAAACTCCACAACTCATGAGACCGGCCGAATGATACCACTTCGGACGAACGTCGTAGGGTAACAGGCGATAGTTGATCCACAACAATTGGAACGAAGTCACACCAATTGCGAGATTGTTGAAATTGGCGATGAAATCGGTCATCAACTTGGGAGCGTTACTAAACAAAAAAGCACAAACAAAAGACCACAATACGTAGCAGCCAAGGATGGAATAATACAGATACTTTACTTGATCGGGTTTCATGGAGCTGCGGACGCGCCTGTTTGCCGTCCAAATCGCATCCGTCCAACGGCGGCTGAAGTCATCGACGATTGACATTTGGCTCGGCAGCATCACCATCATTCCAGTAAACAGGGCTACGATCCACAGCACCTTGGCCAATAAAGGGCTGAAGCCCGAATGAAAGATCCCATCAGCCGTGACGATCGCTTGGGCCACGCTTGTTTGTTCCGGTGTGATGGTCGAGTACTGAGCGAATTGCATAGAGATCAAAGCCGGGAGAGCCATCCCCATGAAACAGCCTGGTGCCCATACCAGAATTTGGTCGGTGAGCACGTATCGCCACCAGCCTTTCCAGCGACGGAGGTTTTCCGCGTTCAAGTCGAAGACCTTTCCGACGTGGCTTAGTGTCACGCTTGCACCACCGACTGCACTCGGGATAGCACCAACCTGACTCCCCATGCCCCAGCCTTTGTCTCGCACAAAATTGCTATAGGTCGAATTGGACAATCCACCGCCACCCGCGTACCCAGCGAACGCTCCCAACATCACTATGCTAGCCACCGATATCGTCGGCCATTCGCCGTGTTGAAAGACATGGGCTAGAGCATTCGTGACCATTTCACCACCTTGTCCATCGCTAGTCGGCACATTGCCAAATTTCACGAAGCCACTAAACACACTCCACCAATTAGCAGAACTAACGCACGTCACGCCGATGATCAGGCAAAAACCAAGAACGATCACGACCTTGACCGTCATCACCATCTGCAACATGTTGTAAACTTTGCCACCCAGGAAGATCGGCACCGTTACTCCCAACAAGCAAGCGTAGGCGAGCACCGTGATCAGCCCTCTATCGGAAAGTGTCGGTGGCCGGTCGAGAATCAGCGACGCGATCAACGCAGCGCCATGAGTCGAAAGCCCAGGCACCAATGCCGAAATATTGAGTGTCAGCATCACCCCGACCCAGAACATCGGCCCAGGTCGCATGCGCATGAAGCCCGTAAAAACCGGTTCTCCGCAATAAAGCGCATACCGACCGCATTCGAGATTGTAAAAAACCTGTAGTAGGATCGCGACTGTCGCGATCCACATCAAACCACCACCAAACCTTGCCGTCACAGCTGGACCGAGTAGCCATTCACCACCACCGATTTGAATCCCCATCATGACGATGCCAGGACCGATGAAACTCGCCCAGTTCCGCCATGAAAGTGGCTTGGGCTCAGGCAAATCCGCGGTTTCCCAAGGCGGGATTCGATGGGAGTCATTCGTCATGTTTTAGGCAGTGGGGGTAGGGTTGGGACAGTGGGC
>JANLRK010000154.1:0-2149 GCA_031361585.1 Pirellula sp.
AATGCTGGCCAAGCAAGAGCTCGGCGAAGAACCAATGGGATATCATCCCGAGACCAACAAACCCATTTATATCAAGCAGGGCCGCTTTGGCCCTTACGTTCAAATGGGCGAAGCAGATGATGAGGACAAAAAGAACGCATCATTGCTTAAAGGCATGACTACCGAAACGCTTGATTTGGAGACAGCCGTCAAGTTGCTTATGTTCCCCCGTACATTGGGGATTAATCCGGCGAATAGCGAACCGATCATCGCATCCCAAGGTAAGTTTGGACCCTATATCAAAAATGGAACCGACACTCGATCTTTGGGAGCGACCCACAGCTTGCTTGAGATGACGCTCGAACAAGCTCTCGAGCTGCTTGCTCAGCCCAAAGCGCAAGGGCGTGGTCGCGGGGTTGCTGCCCCACCGCTCAAGGAGTTGGCTGCTTCGCCGGTCACCGGAAACAACATCACCATACGCGATGGTCGCTTTGGCCCCTATGTGACCGATGGCGAGACGAACGCTTCTTTACCAAAGGACATGAAGCCGGACGATTTGACGCTTGAACAAGCCCTCGATCTATTGGCCACACGCGCTGCCCTAGGTGGATCTAAAAAGAAAAAGTCCTCCAAGAATGCGACCAAGAAAAGCACGAAGGCCAAAAAGAAAGCCACGAAAAAGGTTGTGGCTGTCAATGACGAAATGGATTCCGATTTAGATTCTGCCGATGGGGATTCCTCCGCAAAGAAAGCCAAACCCAAGATCGCGAAGAAAGCAACCAAGAAGTCCGCGAAAAAGAAAGTTGCCAAGAAGAACAAGGAATCGAGTTAAGGCTGAGACCCATATCCCGTCCGAACCAGTAGCATGGCCCCCTGGGCCGTGCGGTCCGCAGTAGCATGCCCCCTGGGCCGTGCGAACTCGGGCCAGGGGCCTAAGCTACAGTAAATCAACTCCTACCGGTCCTTTTAACGCGATTGGTTGCCAGTGGGTCGAGCAGCAAATTCAACCGACTTCGGAGCAGACTGTTCGAAGTTCAATTCGACTGGCAATTTCCGAATCGTGTAGCCAGGGACGACCATCACGTTGCATGGGACATCCTCGGTCGCGTCCGTGATACCGCTCTGTGAAATACTTTGTTTCACAACGTCCTCTACCACTTGAAACTTCACGTTGCTCATGCGAATCTCCGAGTTCTTGCAGTAACAACCAAAGGATAAGTGTTGCGCATCGTTCGGCACTTTGAATGGAACCTTCAAAGTGCGAATAGGAGCTTCCGACGATAGCGCGACTCCTACCGTGAGTCGCTCGGCTTTGGATGAATCACTCCAAGAAGACGAGCTATTGGCTGCCATTGTCTTGGCAGAGAGAACGCGATGCCCCGTGTAGGGTGAGCCTTGTTGACGCGGTGTTCGTCCCAAATAGACATCCGCGGTGGATTGCTCTTGGCGACTCGCCCAAACAAAGGCACCTGATTCGTTTGTAACATCCTCATTGCATTGCATATCGAGTTCCAGCAAAACGGTTTTGCCGCGATAATCGGATGCGTCGAGGGTCTGACCAAACATACTGGGCGGCGACGAAAAAGTCATTTCAGGCTTTACCGTAACCGAACCGTCCGTTTCGCACTTGGCTACTGCATTGAAGTTAATCCATCCAGCTGATGTGCGAAATGCAGCAATCGAACTGTCAGCCAGCGATGGCGCAAAAATGTCAAATTCAAAGTGCACGTCGGATCCATTGGCGGTAATCTTCATGGTCTCAAGAATAGAGCTCGATGCTTCCTTTTCAAACGTTTCTCCATCGCTTGGCATGTTTGCTATGGCAACTTTGCCCAACTCCATCAAGGTCGTCAACTGAGTTACTAGCCGCTTTGCCGCGCGTTCATCCCGCATCACAGCCCGCATGCTACAAGCTGGCGTCTTGCATCCATCTACAAAGACACCCAATTTCAGAAGGTCGTTGAAAATTGCAGTCGGCGGCTTAAAACCAAAGACTTGAAATTCCTCTTCACGGGGTGAGCCTTTGTAGAACGCCTCGAGCTTGCTCGGCCACTGGTCACAATGGTCGTATACCATTCCAAAAGCAGCGTTCTGATAGTCTTCACGGAAGGTCTCGGGAATCGAATCCAACGCAAACTTCTGGCCACGAGCAAACTCTACTGCATGTTCG
>JANLRK010000188.1:0-6702 GCA_031361585.1 Pirellula sp.
GACACTCCATTAGATTGAACTCAGCATGCGCTTTTTCCTCGTTGAGCTTCTTGACAAATCGGTCGATCTCCGGCGTCTTATAGTAATCGTCCGGCAACAGCGGATTGCGAGTTGTAAAAGCAACAGGCTCTTTTTTGTCTGGACTCTCGTACTTCTTTTTGAGGTGTTTCTTAACGGTGATCAATGCTTCTGTCATCGCAGGACTATCGATCGAGTCGAAATCGCCAACCAGTACAACATATCCGTCGATGACCTTTTTGCCCCAAAGCTTCATTCTGCGAGTATTGCCCTTTTCGTCGATCCCAGCACCAACCACTGGCTGGGTGTAGTCAAGCTTCTTAGCGACGTAGTATGCTTGGAGCTTGAAGTCTCGTCTAAGTTCGTTTGCCATCTGCTCCGCGTTGCTTTTTGCATCTTGGCCATCAAACGACATCACAAAAACCAACCAGGGGCCATGCTCAGGTTTTAGCTCAAGTTTGTTTTCCGCGTGCAAGAGATTGGAAACAAGGCCAAACAGTACCAACCCGACTGCGGCCGAGATACAACGTTGAATAAACAGAAAAGCACTTGGAAATTCGGATTGGAACTTCATAAACGACATCCCTGATTGCGGTTGTTTGGTTGTGGCTTCCTGCTAGTCGAAACATCGATCTATCATTTTCTATCGTTCCAAGACTAGAGCAGTTTCAAGGCTCCTTGAGAACGGTTACACTCTCCGCTCGAGCAACGCGTTAAGATGGTGAGATTGGGCGATTCGGGTTTTGAAAGCAAAGGTTGATGAATGGCAACGGGTCTACTGTTACTACTGGATGACATTGCCTCGATTCTGGACGACGTTGCAACGCTGACTAAAGTCTCCGTGGAAAAGACGGCTGGAGTTTTGGGTGACGATCTGGCCCTCAACGCCCACCAAGTCTCAGGAGTGGCACCGAATCGCGAGCTACCCATAGTTTGGGCCGTTGCCAAAGGGTCGTTGAAGAACAAAGCCATCTTAGTCCCCGGAGCACTCGCCTTTAGCTGGACCGCACCTTGGGCCATCACGCCACTCATGATTGCTGGGGGGTCATTTTTGTGTTTCGAGGGATGCGAAAAGATCGCGCATCGGTTTTTGCATTCGAAACACGAGGACGATGCGCATCACGCACAACACCTGGAAATCCTTGCCACTGAAGAAATCGATGTTGCTGGTGCTGAACAAGAAAAGATTAAAGGCGCGGTTAGAACCGACTTCATTTTGTCGGCAGAGATCATTGTCATCGCGCTAGATATCGTGGCGAAGTCTCCCTTTTCAACTCGACTTGCGGTGCTCTTTGGCGTTGGAATCTTGATGACGATCGGAGTCTATGGATTGGTTGCTGTCATCGTGAAATTAGATGATTTGGGCATGGTCTTGCAAAAACGGCCTAACAAAACTTCGCAAAGGATGGGCAATTTCATTCTGTCGTCTGCACCTTACTTGATGAAGTTCCTTTCGGTAGCGGGAACCGTCGCAATGTTTTTGGTGGGAGGTGGAATTCTATCGCACAAAATTGGTTTTTTGCATCACGGTGTGGAGTTTGTTTCGCAATTGGCGAATCAAATACCGATGATCGGTTGGTTGCTCGAAACGGTTACGGTAATGATTTCGCAAACCCTCATTGGAGTAGCCACTGGGGCAGTCGTGCTCTTGGCTGTTATCGTCTGGAAGCAGTTTGGACGCTAGCAGCGTCCACCACGTGGCCGACGCTGCTAGCGTCGGTATGCGTTGCATTTAGGTAGTCTTCAGCTTGTCAGACACCTAAAAAAATACTTTTTCCGCTGTGCCGCGAAGCATCCATTGCTTGTCCTCTTTAGACAAGAAGTCAAGTCGATCGCGAATGAGGCCTATAGAATCGGCATAGATATGGCCACCGACTATCTGAAAAGGGCAATCCGAGGCCCACATCAAACGGTTTGCTCCAAACTCGCGGACCACACGTTGAATCATCGGACCTAGATCCGTATAGGGTGCTTTCTTCTTGCCTAAAGCATAAAACGCACTGGTCTTAACAAAGACATTTTCGAATTTCGACAACTGGCAGAGGTTGTCCAAATCGTTCGGATCGATCGTTCCGGACACGCCGACTCTAGCGAAATGGTCTATGACAACGCGAGTCTTTGGGTATCGCTCACACATCGCTTGAACCAACGGCAAAGCATCGGGATTTGTCAGCAAGCAAAAGCTTTGTCCCGAGTCAGCCGCATAACTCCACATTTGTTTCATGCCTGTCGAATCTTTCCATGCACTCGCTTTCTGCTTATCAGTGTAAATTCGAAAGCCTCGTATCCCCTTGGCACCCATCGACTTCATCTCGGAAACTACGTCGGACTTGCTTTCGTCAAGGATGCATACTCCTGCAAAAACCCCGGGGTGCTCTTGCATGCAATCAAACATGTACTGGTTATCAAAACGATAAAAGCTCATCTGAATGAGAACCACCTTGTCGACGCCCTGAGGTTTGCAATGCGAGAACAATTCTGCAGGCGTAAAGCTGGCTGGGGCCATATCGGATATTTTGAATGATTCGGCCAAGGGATACTTTTTCGTATCGGGCGTCCATACGTGCACGTGTGCATCTATCCAGTTTGCTTCACCCTGGGCTCCGTTTAGACTTGTAGAGGCATGCAGTGCCCCCAGAGCTAGACTGCTGGCGGCACTTGATTGAATAAACATGCGTCTTGAAATCATCTCAATGTTCCTCTTTCCAATAAGTTTCCCTTCGTTTAACCCCGAGCCGTAGGCGACGGCATTTGGAAGGGGGTTAAACGTTTACGCTGTCGAAGGCTAACGCGCAGTTTCGATAAAATGCGTATGCCTGTGCGACTTGATTCAGCTCAATATACTCGACTGCCGCATGGGCTTGATCGATACTCCCCGGTCCGAAAATAATTGTTGGTACTCCTGACCTGCCCAATTTACTAGCGTCACTTCCAAATGGAACACCAATCAGTTCGTCGTTCAACCCTAAATCGTGCATTATGTTTCGGGCAACAACGACAATCGAATTCGTCGGATCGACCGTCCAAGCGTCGTCGACCAACATCGGTGCTTCCATAGTCGCTTCCAATTCGGGGACTTGTGCTTTCACTCTTTCGAGCAACTGTTGATAGTGTTGCCAAACGCGAGGAACGGTTTCGTTAGGAAGCAATCGGCGATCGATCTCGATCACGCATTCGCCTGGCACAAAGTTCACTTGAACTCCCCCTGCGACCTTTCCAACGTTGCAGCTCGCTGGCCCAAGCAACGGATGAGGAAATCGAGCAAGTTCGGCGTGGTCTTGCTCAATCGCTAGCACGACCCTGGCCATATGGTAAATCGCGTTGGTTCCCAAATGAGCTTTGGAGCTGTGGGCAGCTTTGCCGGTGGTTATGATACGCCATCGCAGAACACCCTTGCTGGCGATCACTGTTCGAAGCTCAGTGGGCTCCGCTACGATGGCGGCATCCGCTTTTAGCTCCTCGCAAAGCTTCGTCACGCCACGAAACGAATACTCTTCGTCTATCACAGCAGCCAACAACACATCGCACGGAGGTTGAGTGGATTGTGTCTTTAGATTGGCTAACGCGTGCATCATGGCGGCCAATCCTGCTTTGGTATCGCATGCGCCTCTTCCGAACATCCGTCCATCCGACACATTTGGCTCGAATGGCTGAATCGACATGCCTTGAATGGAGACTGTGTCCATGTGGGCTTCAAACATGATACGCCGACTTGAATTGCGGCCTGGGATGCGCGCGATGACGTTGCATCTCGCTTCGGTTGTGTCGTTAGCGTCCAGGACATGTTGACGCCATGTTTCGATCCCACGTTCCTGGAAAAAGCGTTCCACATAACGTGCGATCGCGGCTTCTCCGGGCCCGCCATCATAGAATGCGTTGACGCTATTGATTCGAATAAGATCGGCCAGCGTAGCAAATAAATCAGTCAATGAATCGCCCTTCTGGTAGTGCCATCGTTTCATCGCGTCCTGGATGTCAGTCTATTCTAGACGACTTCGTAATCGTTGAACCCCGAGCCTTAGGCGTCGGCATGCCGACTATTCGTGCCGAAGCGCTTCAATTGGATTCATCATCGCTGCGCGGCGGGCTGGATAAAGTCCGAATAGGAGACCGACACCTAGCGAGATGAATACCGACAAAAGTACCGACCACAATGCGATGCGAGGTTCTAGTGTGTAGATGATGGGTGGGAGCAATTCAGGAGAGAATAACGTGATGATGGATCTCGCGCAACGAAATAGTGGCCCGCAAAGCAGACCGCATAAAACACCGGAAAGGCCGCCACTGCCGGTCAACACCAGTGTCTCAACCAAAAATTGCTGAATGATGTCGCTACGTTTCGCACCGAGGGCTCGGCGAATTCCGATTTCGCGTGTGCGTTCGGTAACGGTTGCCAACATGATATTCATGATGCCAATACCACCTACCAGCAACGAAATCCCAGCGATGACCACCAACATGACGTTGAACATGGCTCGGGTCCGCTCAGCTTGTCGTAACAGTTCTTTCGGAACGACCACCGCGTAGTCTTCCTGTTCGTGATACTTTTTCAAAAGGGATTCGATGATGGCCACGGTTTCATCTACTTGACTTAAGTCGCCAACGGTAACAGTGATCTGAGTAAGTTCAACAATCTCCCCTTTGAAATTCATGCCTTCGCCGGTTCGCGTCATGATCTGATCGCCGACTCGATGACGGAACGTTTCCAATGGAATATAAGCGTCGAAACTGTAGTCTCGCGAGTCCAAGCTACCGCCGATCGCTGCAGATGCACCACGTGGTTTTGTTTGCCCGATAATGGTATACACGTCATTCTCGACCTTAACGTGTTTTCCGATGGGATTCTCGCCTGGAAAGAGTCGTCGGGCTGTTCCATCGGCAAGCACGATGAGATTCTCTCGATTGTCTTGTTTAGCAATCCATCGTCCGCGAGCTATTTCGAGTCGGTTCAATTCGAAATGCTCTTCGGCGCAGCCAACCAGATTGATGCTTGCGGTTCGACTGTCGACCCGGCATTCGCGTTTCAACTCTCGGATCGGCACAGCCCGGATAATAGATGGGATGTTCGAAAGAATGCGACGATAATCTGCTCGAAGCAGCCCATAACTCTTGACACGATTTTTATCGCCACCGCTAGTACTCGGCTCAACACTCCGAACGATGATGTTCGTCGCGCCTAATTCCAAAATTTGCTGTTGAGCTTGGTAGCTTACACCCTCTCCCATGGCTACCAACCAAATGACGGTCGTCGTTCCGATAAAGATGCCAAGAGCCGCAAGAGCCGAGCGCATCTTTTGCAGCAGAAGACTTTTTAAGCCCAATCGTACAGTCTGGCCGAGCGATCCACTCATGGTCGATTTGAGACCTGAGTTATCTCTTTTTTCTTCGACTCGGAATTCTTGCTTTCACTGGTGGACTTCCCCTTGATTTCGGACCGACTCGTCGGCTGAATCGCAAGCGACTGAGCTTCTTCCACAAAGGCCAATGGATTCAAGATAACTGCATCTCCATCGGACAACCCATCCTGCACGACCGAGAATTCATCATTGGTATCTCCAAGTCGCAGGACTCGCTGTTTGGCTCCTTGGACGGTTTCTACCCAACAACTGAATCCGCCCTTGCTTTCGACGATCGCGGCAACTGGAATGATCAATACATTATCGTGCTTTGCTAAAACGACATCCACGACGGCGCTCATTCCAGGCTTCAAACCGGGATGCGGTTTGATCGCGATTTTTGTGTCGTACTTTACCAGATTGCCGGTCCACCATCCTGCAGGACGAGTGACTTCTGCAATCTCGCTAACCTCACCTTCCAAGACTAAATCTTGAAGCTGAACCCGTGCTGGCATGCCTACCTTGAGTCTATCGACCTTGGACTCATGGATGCCAACTTTGACTTGCATCTTGCTCACGTCCGGAATGATCAAAAGCGTTTGCTGTTCACGAACGACGGCTCCCTCGGTGATATCAGGAGTATCCTTCCATGCAGCCATCGACGGGAAGATCACCATGCCCGAGGTGTCCGCTCGAATGACGCAGTTCTCTAGCTGCTTTTTCTCGCGGTCTAGCCGAGTTTTCTCCAACTCCAATGACGCTTCAAACGATGCCAATTTGGCTTGGGCAGCTCGGAGCGTGCTTCGCAACTGCTGGAGCATTTTTTCTTTGCTGTACTTCTCTAGCGATTGCAGTTTGGTCTTCTTTAGCTCAAGATCCTTCTTGGATGAATCGACCGCAAATTTTTCGCCTTCTAGTTGAAGTCCTTTCAGTACGCCCTTGGCGGTCAATCGCATGGCCGAGTCGTACGATAGTTCCGTTTTGCGTAGCGACTGTTCTGCTTCAAAGATCTCTTTCTCAACCAGGCTTCGTTCTTCTCGATAGGAGCCCTCCAGATATTCGGTGATGCTGATCTCCGCGACCGCCACATCGCTTTCGGCGGTAATCTTGTTGGCCAAGGCTGTCTCGTAGACGATCCTCTGTTGCAAGATTTTGTCTTCAATTTTCGATTGATCCAGACGAACAAGTTCATCGCCAGACTTGACCAAGGTCCCCGTCTCAATAACCCAAAGCACGGTGCTGCCGCCCTGCACCAGACATTTTATTTCTTTGTTATTCGAACTCTCTACCGATCCATTCTCGGTGACGGTTACCGAAAGTGTTCCGACAGTCGCCGTATGCGTTAGGT
>JANLRK010000196.1:0-16015 GCA_031361585.1 Pirellula sp.
ACTCTATGATCACGACTCCGACCCGCTTGAACTGACCAATTTGTCGAGTCAGCCGGAGCACGCAAAGACTGTCGAAGAGTTGTCCAAGCAATTGCAGTCGGCCGCCAAGTCAACCTTCCCTCCCTCGGGCGAAATACCTGAAGTGAAAACCGCATTCTGGGCCCCGCTTTTGACAGAACCATGAGTCGCCACATCATGATGTTAACTGCATTCAACAAAGCCATGTTCTTGGTGACAAGAGTCGCATTGGTCTTGATTACACTTGCAATAACGTGCCCGATATCCATCATCTTGGGCATGGACCCACCTCCCAACATTGTTATCATGCTGATCGAAGGCATGGACAAGTCGCTTGGTGACGTTCTCAGTTGGCTTCTGTATGCGATGATGCAGTCTATCCTCGATCCGAGGATGGTAGTTTGCCCGTACGCCCCTCAAAGCCGTAAGCCGTAAGGCGAACGGCAGACTGAAATCAATCAGTAGCATGGCCCCTGCGTCGAGCGAAACTCGAGCCACGGGCTCAAGCTACAGTAAACCGACACCTACCGCTCGCCTAATTACAGCCTATGAAACACCAATTGCTAATAATTTTTGTCTTGCTGTTCCTTTCAGGTGCCACAGGCTGGGCGGCAGACGCGCCGGACTCGCTTACAAAGCCTAATATCGTTTTCATTTTAGCGGATGACCTCGGCCAACGTGATCTTGGTTGCTATGGAAGTACATTTTACGAAACTCCCAATCTCGATCGATTGGCTAAAGAAGGCGCATTGTTTACCGACGCCTATGCCTCGTGCCCGGTTTGTTCGCCAACCCGAGCAAGTCTGATGACTGGGCAATGGCCGCAACGATTAGGCATCACCGACTACATCGGTGCGCCGAAGAGACCAGAAGACTGGAATCGCAATACAAAATTGCTTCCCGCCCCGTATACCGATCGCCTCCCACTCGAGGCGCCGACGCTTGCCAAAGCCATGCAAAGAGCTGGTTACGCAACGTTTTTCGCCGGCAAGTGGCATCTTGGCCCCGAAGGACACTGGCCCGAAAATCAAGGGTTTGAAATCAACATGGGTGGACACGATCGCGGTGGCCCCTACGGAGGCAGCAAGTACTTTTCACCGTACGGAAATCCTCGCCTGACCGATGGCCCCGACGGAGAACATTTGCCTGACCGGTTGGCAACCGAGACGGCTAGTTTTATCGAGGCAAACAGGGATCGACCCTTTTTTGCGTACTTTGCTTTTTATTCCGTTCATACTCCCCTGATGGCTCGCGATGATTTGCGGATCAAGTATGAGGAAAAGCGAAGACGACTTGGGCTCAAAACACAATGGGGAACCGAAGACACGCGTGACGTAAGGCTAAATCAAGATCATGCAGTATACGCTGGCATGGTCGAAGCGATGGACCTCGCTGTTGGCAAAGTTCTCAATAAACTCGATGAGCTTGGCTTGCGTGAAAATACCCTCGTGTTCTTCACGAGCGACAACGGCGGCCTTTCGACTAGCGAAGGTTGGCCAACTTCGAATTTACCGCTGCGAGGCGGCAAAGGTTGGATGTACGAGGGAGGCATACGCGAGCCGTTTCTCGTTCGATGGCCATCGGTGATCAAGCCTGGTCGCTTGGTCAGCACTCCCATCAGTAGCCCCGACATTTTTCCGACGCTGCTCGAAGTCGCCAAAACGAGGCCGGCGTCCGAACAAAAACTCGATGGCTTAAGTCTCGTACCAGTCTTTAACGGCGAAGAGCTTCCTGAGCGTCCGCTGTACTGGCATTATCCGCATTATGGCAATCAGGGTGGAGCACCGGCAGCAGCGATTCGGCAAGGCAATTGGAAACTCATCTGGACGTTTGAGAGTGAGCGACTGGAATTGTTCAATCTGGCAAACGACGTCGGCGAGCAATCCAACCTAATTGATTCCGAACCTGCCCGTGCCAACGCACTTCTGCAAGCATTGCATGCATGGCAGAAGGATGTCGGCGCGAAGCTGCCTTCTCTCAATGAAAAATATGATCCCTTGAAACCCAATGGTCGATTCGCCGCTCGCAACAAGTCGGCGCCAGCTCCATGATCGAACCTCCCTTTTTCTGCATAGAAAAGCATTACCGCAGAAGTTCTATGGTTCAATTGTTGTGGCAGTGTCGCTCCGCGACACTGAATTTCCGAGTCGCGAAGCGACGTCGGCTACAAGTTACGCCAAAATGCTTGTTCACGCGTGCTCCTAGGTCTCCCAATATGAATCTCCTTTGCAAACGTTTGATTCGCGTGCTTGGAAGTCTCTTCCTAGTAATAAGCTCGCTATACGCATCGACATCGTTAGCTGCCGATCGTCCGAACATTCTTTGGATCACCAGCGAGGACAATAGTCCATATTTGGGTTGCTACGGCGACCCTCTCGCCAAAACGCCTAATCTAGATCGACTTGCTGCAAGCGGCGTTCGCTATCGAAATGCATTTGCCAATGCTCCGGTTTGTTCCGTAGCACGCACAACACTCATCAGCGGGATGTATGCCAGTTCTATCGGCGGGCAGAATCATCGAAGCAATGTGGCAACTCCGAAGCAGTTCCAACTCTATCCCGAACACCTTCGCGCGGCCGGATACTATTGCACCAACAATTCCAAGACCGACTACAACCTTCCCGGCGGACAAAAGGTTTGGAATGAGTGCAACAATAAAGCAAGTTACGACGGCCGAAAATCAGACCAACCTTTTTTCGCGGTCGTGAACTTGACCACAAGTCACGAGAGCCAGGTTGCTCCCAAAGACGGCAAATCCGACTATCGTGTCGCCCCGGATAAGATAACTTTGCCGCCTTATCACCCGGACACGCTCGTCATTCGTCGCGATTGGTCGAACTACTATGACCAAGTTACCATCATGGATCAGCAGGTCAGCGGACTTCTCGCTAAGCTGGAAAGCGATGGCCTTTCGGACGATACGATCGTCTTCTATTGCAGCGATCACGGCGGAGCTTTGCCTCGCGGCAAACGCAATATTCATGATTCGGGAACTCGGGTTCCTCTCATTGTCCGATTCCCACAAAAGTGGTCGCATTTAGCCCCTGCAAAGTCTGGCGAGTGGGTAAATGATATGGTTAGTTTCGTGGATCTTCCCCCGACACTACTCAGTATTTGCAACGTCCCCATTCCAGAGCACTACGAAGGCAGAGCGTTCTTAGGCGAACAAAAAGTCGCTCCACGCGACCATGCATTTCTGTATCGTGGCCGCATGGACGAACGGTACGACACGGTCCGCGCCGTCCGCGATAGCCAGTTCCGCTACGTTCGAAATTACTCACCTCACCGACCTTACGGCCAACAGTATTCCTATCCATTCAAAGTGCTTCCCAGCATGCAGTCTTGGTATGACGAATTCCTGGCAGGGCGATGCAATGAAGCCCAAGCAACCTATTGGAAAGCAAAACCAGGCCAGGAATTTTACGAGTTAGAGAATGATCCCTTCGAACTGAGCAACTTGATTTCAGATCCCCTGCAGGCAGAGATCATTGAGAGGCTGCGATCGACGCTCCGAAGGGACATTTTAACAACACGCGACACGGGCTTCATTCCAGAAGGAATGATTCCAAGACTCGCTGGATCCAGGACTATCTATGAATATGCTCATAGCAAAGCCTACCCGCTTGAAAAAATTCTTGAACTGGCAGATCTGGCTAGCGACGGTGATTCGAAGAATTTGCCCGTTTTTATCGCAGCTCTTGACGATGCACATCCTATCGTTCGTTACTGGGCCGCAACGGGTTGCCTCATATTAAAAGACAACGCAGCGTCTGCCAAAGACAAGCTGCGAGGGACGCTCAATGATGCATGGGCTGACGTGCGCATCGTTGCAGCGGAAGCTCTCGGGCAACTTGGCGAAACGGAAAGCGAGGTAGCAACCATTGCAAACGTACTTCATGATGGAAACGAATACGAAGCGTTGGCAGCCTTGAACACGTTGGATCTTTTTCGTTCATCGAAAATCATTTCGCTGGCCCAAGCGCAAGAGCTGGTTCGAGATCTGAAACTCGGAGAGCCAGGAGATCGAATCGTGCTTGATATTATGAAATGATCTCGCGGCATTTTGAATGCGACGCATTGGTAATGATGTAATGATGACGTGTCGACGTTGGATTTATGTTGGAGTTCGGCTGACGACAGCCGAACGTACGTGAATGCAAACGAAAAAGGGGCACTCGGTTTGATCCGAGTGCCCCTTCGCTTTAATACACTGTTGCTCCACACACTATAAAGAGTCTGAGCACCTAGACGATATTGGAGACTTAGTATCGATCGCGTCGGCCACCGCCGCCGCCACCGCCACCACCACCGCCACCACCGTAACCGCCGCCGCCGCCTCGACTGCCGCCGCCGCCACCACCACCGCCGTAGCCACCACCGCCGCCGCCACGACTTCCGCCACCGCCACCACCGCCACCGCCTTCGCGAGGACGAGCTTCGTTGACGACGATCTGACGACCATCGAGTTCAGCGCCGTTCAATGCTCGAATGGCTTCATCAGCACCCGATTCCATTTCGACGAACGCAAAACCTTTGGAACGACCCGTTTCACGGTCGTTAACGACCTTGGCGGATGTTACCACCCCGTACTGAGCAAACGCTCGTTCGAGACTCTCGGACGTAGTGGCCCACGCAAGGCTACCCACAAAAATGTTCTTACCCATCAAATAACCCTTGAACTTAACCTGTTTCCAAATCACCGATCGCTACCACAACGGCAGCATTTTAAACAAATCGCGACTAGGTCTATCCGCGGAAACCACTCGGACAGACCGTCCGATGCATGCGGCAGAACAACTCAATGGCGGACGAGACTGAAAAAGTTCGCGGCTGTCTTCGAGATACCTGTTGCTTACATCTTGTTGGAGTTGGAGGGTTCTTTGCAGTTCCCCAAACCTCGCCCAACGTAACAAACTTTAACCACCTGGCGCAAGAATAGCAACGTGAGTTCCAAGATCAAAAACCAGTAATCGGATGCAATTCGAAAGAATCTTGAAATTCCTTTGACTTTTCTTAAATCGCTACGTCGAAAGCTACTTTGGCTGTTGCTAAGACACTCCTCGGCACCGACATCTGGTCTTGTCGCGATCGGGCTAGAAATGCTCTGCACCATCGGAATCGATTTAGTGTTACAAGAGTCGCAGCAATGAATAGCGTTTTCATGTATAGTCTCCAACAAAACCAGGAATGGAAAAGCCTCAGTACGGGTCTGAGAAGTCAGGTCGCGGTGGATCCCTGCTGCTTGGATCATCGCAAAAGGAAATAAAACACGCAAGTCCGTCGATCTAAATCGAGGTTTCACGACCGCTTGAAGCGGAACCAATTGCTTGTGCATAATGGAGGTCCTTCATGCAAAACTCCAATTGCAAATTACACTCCCATTTTTTCTAACCAAATCTTTGCAAATGGCGACCGCCCCACTCATTCCATCCCATTGGTCTTCGTTTCCCGAGGAATTTCGAATACGACTAGGCACCAATGTGGGTCGCCAGCGAGTGATGAAAGCAAACGAAGATCTGCTAGTCATCGCGCACGTGGTTCCAGAGCACGATGAAGCCGGTCGGCGCGGAGTTCTGTTTTGGAGGGACAGTCAGGGCGAATGGCGATGCAGCAATGGAGACCCTGGTAGAATGTCGTTAGCAATGCATTTGGATCGGTATGCCAAACGGATCGACCAGTACGAACACCAAGAAACCACCGCCATTCGAGCTGATGACTATCTGCCGTTGCTGGAAGGTCTCGCTCCCCTCGTTCGCTCAAGTCGCAATCTTCTCGATGCATTGGAGGCAGCTAGAAAAGCACTACCTAAGGAACGGCAATTGATCGATCATCGAGACCGAGCCTATGACCTGTCGCGTCAAGCAGAGTTGCTTTACGAGGACGCCAAGAACTCAATGGATGTCGCCGTGATTCGCCGAGCCGACGAACAAGCCAATGCAACGCATCAGATGACGATAGCTGCTCATCGACTCAATATGTTGGCAGCCGTGTTCTTTCCATTTGCGACCCTGGGCGCAATTTTCGGAACGACGCTTACGGACAACTGGAGCTGGTCTCTGTCCCCACTTCCGTTTATTCTCTTTCTCATTATCGGATTAATGGTCGGATTGGCGTTGTCCCTTTTTATAGTTCGACCCGTGCGCCCGCGCTAGCAAACTGAAATCTACTAGTAGCATGGCCCACTGGGCCGAGCAAAACTCGGGCCAGGGGCTCAAGCTACGGTAAACCAACTCCTGCCGCTCGCCTTATTGTTAAGCGGACAAGCCTATCGAGGATTCGTCACAAGACGAGGCTTGCTTTTTAGCGCCTGTTTAACATTCGCCGACACCGGTTTTGCTACTGTTGTTCTTACGTTGGGAGCTACGCCACTTCCAACCACGAATCGTTCCGAAGGTTCGCTTTGCCATTGCATCGCGTTGGAATCGGGAACCGGCGTCGGAGCAGGACTAGGTGCGCGTTGAGACTTTGGTTTCGATGCAGGGGTCGGAGTCCTGGAATTCATAAACTCTTCCACCGGTTGATTCGTCATCCGTGTTGGCGTTGAATATTGCATTTCCGATGCATGATCCGCATGTGTGTTGCCGGCACAAGTTTCGCACGAGCCGGCGCCCCGCATCCCAATATTGCAAGTGGAACATTCCTCGCAATTGGCTGGTACATAACGATACCCCCAAAGATTTCTCAATCGCGCAAATGCTGTTGGGCAACTCCGGCCGCCACCGCACTCGAATTCGCCATTGCATCCACAGGGGTCACACACCGGCGGCTCGTTGATATGCTCATCCCAATAGATTTCGCCGCAACCCGAACCGCAGTTGGTAGCGCGAATGCGAGACGCAATACGAGACCGAAGCGTGCCGCAAGATCCGATTCCGTCGCAGCCAAGCACGCCGCCGCATTCGCCCGTGTCGCATCCATCGCCGACCATACGTATTGAGCAGCAACCTACATGGCTCGCCAAAACTCCCAATCCCAGCAGCCAACCGAATAAGACAGATTTCATTTCAATACGCCCCTGAAGATTTGCTTGTCTGCAAGACACATGGATTCCTCGCTCCAAATGAGAGCGACCGTCCTTCTGTTGGTTTCTATCGGCCAGTACAATCGATACAATCAGCAAATCTTTCCAACTTTGTTTGCTAGCAAAATTAAGCGATTAGAATTTGATCTGAACCGACCTGATCGTGGCTTCGTTCGCCAGAACGTGGCTAGCCGCTTGGATTTCCACTTCGCGCTGGCGAGCATCGTTACCCTTAATTACCAATAATGGACAAAGTACTAGACACGATCCTTCGTGCACGCATGGTTGCCATTCTTAGGCTGGATGATTTGTCGACCGCGGTCCCGATGGCCGAATCGCTTTTCAATGCAGGCATTCATGCTCTGGAGTTCACGCTGACCAATGCGGCGACTCCAGCAGTCGTACGGAGTTTGCGGAACGAGTGCCAATCGATTGCGTCGGGAGATTCCGTTCTCGGCATAGGTTCTGTGCGAACGCTGGATGAGGCAAAACTCGCAATTGATTCGGGTGCTCAATTCGTGGTCTCGCCAATCACCTCACTTTCGATTATTGATTTCTGCAAGCAGAACAAGATCGTGGTATGCCCTGGCGCGTTCACTCCGACGGAGATCGCCATGAGTTGGGATGCGGGAGCCGATATCGTGAAAATATTCCCAGCCAGGAACTTGGGAGCTAACTACGTTCGAGACGTGCTAGCACCGATGCCATACCTCAAGCTCATGCCAACTGGCGGAGTCGACTTGAAGAATATTTCATCGTACTTTGCTGCTGGCGCGGTGGCTGTTGGAATAGGCAGTCAATTGCTTGATCCGGTTGCGGTACGCGATCATGATTGGGACAAGATCTCGCAAACCGCGTCCCACTATGTTCAAGCCTGCAAATGGGGTTCAAGCCTGCAAATGGGAATGTGAAGCATGATCAATCCATCCAAGAACGAGTGCCGCGGGACTACGTACGATGTCGTGACGATTGGAGAAACCATGTTACGACTCACCCCCGACCACTACTTGCGTTTAGAACAGGCCGAAAGCTTGCAAGTGCATGTTGGAGGCAGCGAATCGAATACAGCCGTTGGTCTAGCGAGACTTGGCAAGCAGGTTGCTTGGATTTCTCGGTTAACCGACAACCACTTAGGCAGGAAGATCGATAGAGCAATTGCGGCCCATGGTGTCGATACGAAAAATGTCGTCTGGACCACCGAGGATCGGGTTGGGCTCTATTTCCTGGAAAACGGCACTCCTCCACGAAACAGCCAAGTTATTTACGATCGTTCGAATTCGGCTTTTTCCAAGTTTGAATCAACGGACTTACCGACCAATTTTTTTGTGCCAGGCAAGTCCAAGTGGTTGCATGTAACTGGCATTTCGCTGTGGCTTGGTGAAGCCGTCCGTGCGACGATCGCCGAAGCGGTAAGGCAGGCAAGATTGGCTGGCTGGCTGATTAGTTTTGATGTCAACCATCGAACGTTGCTGTGTAGTGCCAAACAGGCTCAATCGTGGTGCAGTTCCTTGTTCGAAACCGCAGACCTTGTGTTCCTGCCGCGACGCGATGCGATCAGTCTTTGGCAAATGCCGTCGGAAGAATCCGATGAAGCGGTAATGGCGAAGCTGAATGCGTTGAGAGCAGGAAAAACCACGGTCATGACCTTGGGGACGCAGGGAGCAATGGCGAGCGACGCCAAGCATTGCGTATTGCAGAGAATCGAACCAGTGGAGCCGATTGGTAGACTCGGGGGTGGTGACTCTTTTTCAGCGGGCTTCCTGTGTGCTTGGATAGAACAGCAAGATTTAGCGCGATCATTGAGATGGGCGACAGCCACGGCCCGACTGAAATATAGTATTTTGGGCGACCTACCACTTATTTCACGATCGGAAGTCGAAAGACTAGTCGACGGCGCGTCGCACGATTCTATAACACGATAGCGATAGGAGGTCCTGACTTACGCGTCGAGTCGAGATTTATCCGCACGAGCACCTTTGACACGCGTACCTAAATCGCACCAACATCCTCTTGCCGCCTACCGTTTTAATCTTGTGCGATGCCGATAGGAATCCGCCTCCTGCGACAACCCCTTTGGCTTTATCTCCGAAATCGATTGCATCCTTTTTGAGAAGCGATCGAATGTAGGTCTCGACTTCAGTAATGGTGCTGGACGGATCGGGTAGACCGTCAAGGATCGCCGCACGACCACCGGATTCGCCGATTAGTACCGATTCGTGTGCCAGTGCAAAGACCCCTTTCAATCGCTTATCGAAGTCATCGCAGGAGATATGGCGAGCATGGATTAATTGAGCGACTTCCTGTCCACCAAGGCGTAGTACATTCAAGGCCAATCTCCCAACACCGCCAATGCGTCCAAGAATGTCTTTTCTGACGGCAGCAGAAAGGCTTGCGACATCCGCGTTGAATCTGGGTGCTGCCCCGCTCAAGGCTGCGACGGGGGCAAACATAGCACCTGTTCCAAGTGGAATATAATGCCCCTCGAATGCGGCTTTGATTTCATTGCGATTGGCGGCATCATTATCATTCTCGTCGACTTTGATCATGGCCCGACCGACTTCACGAAAGAAACGAGACTGAATCGGAGCAGCCGCAACCGCTTTGGACAAAATGCGGGCGGCGGTCTGTGCGGCGGTCAAAAGTTGGGACTCCGTCTTGCCCCCAAGCCGATCGAAGATATTGATGATGGTATCGTAGAAACAGCCGCTGAATACCTGACCAAAACAGTGAGCCTCATTAATCAACTTGCCAGGTCCATCTCCCGCGCTGCCAATGTCTGGCAATGAACTCGGCAGTTGCCACTTGTGCGAGTTTCGTGCCCGACGTGGGGCGGAAGCGTTAACGGCCTTCTTGGAAATGTCTCCGTTTTCGATGGCCAACTTGATACAAGCAGAAAGATTTTCGGCAGTACCCTCCACGAAGTTTTTGATTCGAATGTCTTCGAGGACGATTGAGCGCGTCGTATCATCGTGAAGCGACGTCAAGATGGCAATGCAGTCTCCGAATGCTTCGTGAAATGCATTGACTTCGAGTACCGATGAATCGATTAGTTCGGGGCGAATAGAATCTAAGATTCCGTGCCCTGTTTCATGAGAGACAACGTCCGTGCTCGCGCCGGAGTAAAACGTTTTGCCTCCAGTGTTAAAGTGAAAGAAGCTTAAGCTGGCTCTGTCGTAGTACGCATTGGCATCCTCATTCACGTCTTGGAGCAAGTCAATCTTCTTTCCAGATTGCCAAGAACTGAAAGCAACGCCAGTGATTTTTTCCCACGTTTCAATCGCCGCCAGTGCACCCTCACGGCACTGCCAAAAAAGAAACTCCGCTGGATGAGTCTCCGGGTCATATGCTTTCTCAGCAACGCGCCCAGCGAAATGAAAACCAGCACGATTCGTCGGCCTATTCGCTCGTGGGCTTATAACCCTCATCGGAACATCGTTCGAATCAGGGTCGTTTGGAATGTAGTTGATTGTCACCCTTGAGATATCCTTTCTTCCTATGTCAAATTCCGAGTGCGAGCCAACCCGTTTTCCATCAAATGTCATTCGAAAGCTTGAAGAGTCGCTGGTTTAATGCAAGAGATTATATTCATCGAGCACGCCCAGGGGTTGTCCACAAACAGGACGTTCATCCTCTTTCAGTCTATCTGGAAAAACGATCAATCCATCGTGGTCGCATATCTAATAGTTACGTCTACTTCAGAGCAATGATCCGACGATTTCGTTTATCCAGGGCATGTTGCCATAATGTTCATGATGCAAAAGCCGCGACAGTCTATCGACACCGCTCCAGTAGGGGGGCATTCACATTGATTTTGAAGGAATCAAAAATTTCTCTTGTAAATTGCCTTGCGAAGTCTTTCGCATCTTAAAAACGATGATTATGTTGATTTTTTAACTGTTTAATTGCTATTGCTCATTTTCCGTCTGCGTGAACTTCCATTGTGGCTTATTCTCATGCCTCAAGAAAAGCCTTTCGTTTTCTGATGACGCTTCAAGTTTTATTTCCGTTGACTTAACTTAACAGGAGTGCAGTGCTGATATGTCTGACCGTCTTCATCGAGTTGCAGCCAAGAATCAATCCCGTTTTGACCGCATTCGCCACAAGGCATTGAAGCTCCGCGAGAAGGTGACGGCCAGTTACGCCGCTTGCTTCGAGCGACGCGAACGTCGAGCGGCTTGGTGGCAACGTGCATTTAGAACACCGACGGTCCATCTGAATTGGCTGTTCGCAACCTCCAGTTCCTTGTGGATGGCAATGTTGAGTTTGCTCGGACTGCAGTATGTTTCGCCTAGGAACAGTCGTCGTGGTGAATTTGCACGAGCTTGGAACTCGAGGAGGGTATGGCATGAGCAATTAGAAGATCGCTCCTTACTTTCTGCGTCGATCCCACTCAGCGGCACGTCATGGACAGCGCTAGGACCGGCGCCCATTACCAACGGGCAGATCCCAGGGTTCCTGGCGGTCAGTGGCCGCCTCTCGTCGCTGGCAGCTAGTCCGACCGATTCCAACACGGTGTACGTCGCAGCGGCCGGAGGGGGCGTGTGGAAGACTACTAATGCCGGCGCCGCCGACCCTAGCTGGACTCCGTTAACGGACACTCAGCAAACTTTGTCGATGGGCGCGATCGCAGTGGCACCGAGCAATGAAAACGTCATCTATGCGGGCACCGGGGAATCGAATAATTCGGGGGATTCGTACTATGGTCGGGGTGTTCTCAAATCAACCGATGCCGGCGCCACTTGGACATTGCTGGGCAACACTCAATTTAATCGTAGCACGATGGCCGCAATAGTTGTTGACCCGTTAGACGCGAATCGACTCTACGTGGCGGTAGCCGGATTTGGAGTAAACGGAATTAACAATGGCTCTGCGCTCGGCATCTGGCGCTCGACCGACGGCGGAACGAACTGGACCCGAGTCCTCAATCCGCTCGGTGCGCCAGTAAGCGGAACCAATCCGCAAATGTCTGATCTAGTCATGGATCCGTCGACGAACGGTGCTACAGGTGTACTGTACGCCGCTTGTGGGACCTACTTTGGCGATGCCGGCAACGGAGTGTACAAGAGCATCGACGGCGGTTCGACGTGGGCATTGGCTGGCGATTTCCCCCATGGCAATTCCAGCGGACGCATTTCGCTGGCGATTTCCAAGTCGTCACCCGGCACTTTGTATGCCTCACGCTCAAATCCTTCTACCTACGCCGTCCTGAACATTCTCAAAACCACCAATAGCGGCGTCAACTGGGCTGCGACGACAGCAACTCCGGACAACTATATGGGCGCCCAGGGTTGGTACGATCAAACCATCGCCGTGCACCCGACAGACCCCAACACCGTCTATGCGGGTGGAGCGGGCGACTCGACGGGTAGTTTAATCGTCAAGACCTCGGATGGCGGCGCCAGTTGGACCACCACCACGCAGATTCGTGTGGGCACGAACGGCAACGGTCCTCATGCCGATCACCACGTATTTCGATTTGACGTAAACGGCAAACTCATGGTGAGTAGCGATGGCGGCTTATGGCGACTCGATAATCCGAATGTCGGTAGCATTGTATGGGCCAATCTGAACGGTTCGGTCGCCAGCGGCGCGCTGAACACCATTCAGTTTACCGGCACAGCAATACATCCAACGAATCCGGATATCGCCTTTGGTGGCAGTCAGGATAACGGGACGGAACGCTTTGGTGACTCGCTCGGCTGGACCCGCGTGGCCGGGGGTGACGGCGGCTACGCTCGCGTCGCGGCCAACTCGAGCAACACGGTCGGCACGACCACGGTGTACCATACTTTTCAAAACAATTTTATGGAGAAATCAACCAATGGCGGGGCAAGCTGGGCGTCGGCCAATACCGGCGTCGGTGCCGACAGCAGCGAATTCTACATCCCATTTGTAATCAGCCAAACGAACCCAAACAACCTGCTGCGTGGCACCAATCGCGTCTACAAAACGACGAACGCAGCATCGAATTGGTCGCCGATCAGCACGACCAACACGGGTGGCTGGACTACGAGTTCGACCATCATCAGCCTCGGCCTGGCTGAGTCGGATGCAAACACGGTCTACGCGGGGACTCGCGACGGGAATCTATTCGTGACGTCCGACGGTGGAACCAGTTGGAACCAACGGGCTCCGGCTTCGCTGCTCTGGGAGGACATCGCGGTCGATCCGACAAACGCGCAGTCTGCGTACATCGTCGCTGGCCGGTTCCGAGGCGGAAATGGCAGCATTTATAAGACCACGAACGCTGGGGTTGGTTGGACCAACATTACAAGCAACCTTCCGGACGTGCCGGTCCACACTGTCTGGTTCGACGGCCGTGGCGCTGGAACGGCCGATGACATCCTCTATGTCGGAAGTGATAACGGTGTGTACTACTCCACGAATCTGGGGACGAGTTGGACCTTACTGGGATCCAGCCTGCCTAACGCCGTGATTGCCGAACTCGACTTCGCTCCCAATTTGAACATCCTGGCCGCCGCAACCCACGGTCGTGGCCTCTGGGAAATCTATACGGAAGCAAGCAATCTGACTCTGGACGGATCCGGCAACTTGGTCGTCACCGATATCGGTGTCGGCGGCAAGAACGATACCCTCACGATTAAGTCCGACACCGTCAATAACCGCTTCGAAATCACAGATCCGAATTTCTTCCTTACAACGACTATCGGCGGGGCTACGGGTACCAATAGTCATACCGTCCTGGTGCCTTTTAGTGCAGTTACTGGAAGCCAAATTTTCGTCAATACCGGAGTGGGTAACGATTCAGTAACGGTGGATTACTCGCTCGGCAACTTCAGCAAAAATATAACTTATGACGGCGGAGCGGGGGGCAGCGACAGCCTAGCGCTCATCGGGGGATCAACAACATCCACCACGTACAATTTCACGAACGCAAACGATGGCAGCGTCGTGTTGGCCGGAGCACTCGCCGGAACAATCAACTACATCGGCTTGGCACCCATCACCGACAACCTGAGCGCGATCGACAGAGTCTTCTCTTTCAACGGCGGGGCCGAAACAATCACGGTTACAGATGGCACTGCCTCAGACGGCAAGACACTAATCGATTCGGACCTGAGCGAATCGGTTTACTTCACCAATCCGACCGGGAGCATGACAATCAACGCCGGGACCGGCGCAGACATTGTCACGATCACATCGGTCGATGCGGCCTACAACGTCGATCTGACAATCAATGGCGATGCGGGCAGTGACACGGTCAATCTCAACGGCGACATCACGTTCGCCAGCGGCGAGAGCTTGATTGTCAACGCCGAGTCGATGACAACGGCTGCTGGAGCGGACTACACGACCTCCGGCGCAGGAGTTATCACGTTCACGGCTGACGACGTCGCGCTCGATGCAACGAGCACTTTGGTTTCAGCGAGCTCTGTAACTTTCCAACAGCAGACCGCTACACGAGCCATTGACCTAGGAACAAATACGGTCGGGAAGCTCAGCCTGACCGACGCAGAACTCGACTGTGTCACCGCCGGGATGATAAGTATCGGTGATGTGAACAGCGGTCCGGTTACGTTTAGCGCTGACATTACTCGCACGGCCAGTACCAACGTCAACATCACAACGGGCGGTGGCAATAACATCGACTTCGGTGCGTTCTCGCTGAACGCAGGGATTGGCGGCGATGTGTCGCTGACCAGTAGCGGCAGCGGTGGGGTCTTGATCGGCGACAATATTGGCGTCGACATAACGGCTGACGATGTGACTCTAAATGCGGGCTTGAATGGTATTGGCTCTACGACCAACTTTCTTCGCCTTGCAGCCACGACGATTACAGCTACTACCGCTTTTAACGGCAACATCAATCTTGTCGAAGCCGACAGCATCATTATCGCAGCTAACGATCTAAATGCAGGGACTGGCACCATCACGCTTGGTGGCGGCACGTTCCTGACCACTGCCACCGGCTCGATCCTGAGCCCAGTTACTGTGCAAAGCGGCGCTACGCTCGGCGGCACAGGCACCACGGCCGCGATCACAACCCAGAGCGGCGGCAACGTCGCGCCGGGCACGAGCCCTGGCATCCTGAACAGCGGCAGTGTAACTCTGGTTGGCGGCTCGAATTTCAAAGTAGAAATTGACGGTACGAGCGGTGCAGGGGCAGTGAACGGCCACGATCAACTTAACGTCAGCGGCACCGTCGACCTGGGGGGAGCCAATCTGGTTATCACGAAGGGCGGTGGATACACGCCTATCAACGGCGATTCCTTCGTGATCGTCAACAACGACAGCAATGATTTTGTAACGGGGACGTTCATGGTCGGTGGAATCACGATCATCGATGGTGGATCGTTCATGGTCGGAGGAACCATGTTCGTCATTGACTATACCAGTGGCTCGGACTTGAACGATGTCACGCTGACCGTGCAAAATGCGACTCAGTCTCTGGTGGTGTCCTCGACAAGTGTGTCCGTGGCCGAAGGCTCGACGAATACGTTTACCGTGAGACTAGCCTTCCAGCCGGCGGCTAATGTTACCGTGGCGGTCGCCCGTGTTTCGGGTGACACCGATCTGACGGTCAGCGGTGGCTCAAGTCTGACGTTTACGACGGCCAACTGGAACGTAGCTCAGACTGTGACGCTGGCTGCGGCGGAAGACGTTGATCTAACGAATGGTTCAGCCGTGTTTGATGTCACATCCACCGGCCTGACCACCGTGAGTGTGACCGGTACCGAATTGGACAATGATGTGCAGTCGCTCGTCGTATCATCGACGGCAGTGTCCGTTACCGAAGGTTCGATCAATACCTTTACCGTGAGACTGGCCTTCCAGCCAGCGGCTAACGTCACCGTGGCAGTAGCCCGTGTTTCTGGCGACACCGATCTGACGGTCAGTGGTGGCTCAAGTCTGACGTTTACGACTGCCAACTGGAACGTAGCGCAGACTGTGACGCTGGCTGCGGCGGAAGACGTTGATCTAACGAATGGTTCAGCCGTGTTTGATGTCACATCC
>JANLRK010000204.1:0-3374 GCA_031361585.1 Pirellula sp.
CGAGGATCGGTATCGACGTGCCGTTTATGTCTTTCGCAAGCGTTCGATGCCGGACCCTGTAATGGCAAGTTTCGATTCCCCCAATGGCGACTTCGCCTGTGCTCGCAGAGTTCGATCAAACACCCCGCTGGCCGCGCTCACAGGATTGAACGAAACGATTTTTGTCGAAGCGGCACAGGCCATGGCCCTGCGAGTGCTTCGAGAAGGGGGCAAAGACGACGTGTCGCGAGCGGAATTCGCTTTCTTGCTGTGCACAAACCGCAAACCGAAATCAACTGAGCTGGTCGCAATTGCGGAGCTCTTAAGCGAGCAACGCAAACGATTGGCGGAAGGATGGCTTAACCCTCGCGAGATAGCCACCGGTGACTCGACAAAACTTCCACAACTGCCTGAGGGAGTCAATCCACAGGACGCCGCAGCATGGACGATTGTCTCGCGTGTCTTGCTCAACTGCGACGAAACCATTTCAAAGAACTAGTGCTATGAATCCAATTTATCAAAACGCAGATGCTCTGAATGCAGAGGTAAAAATCAAACGTCGCTGGTTCTTCAACGAATGCGGCGTTGGCCTGGCGGGCATGGCTGCGTGGTCGTATTTAGGCAGAGACGCGAACTCGGCCACTGAACAGGTGAATACGAATCCGTTGGCCCCTAAGCAACCACATTTCAAGGCAAAAGCCAAACGTGTGATCTACATGTTTCAAGCCGGAGCGCCGAGTCATTTGGAGTTGTTTGATTATAAGCCGGAGTTAACGAGGAACGATGGCAAGCTGCCACCCAAGGAATTACTTGCTGGATACCGCGCAGCTTTTATTGATCCGAATTCAGCGTTGATGGGCCCAAAGTTTAAATTCGCGAAACACGGGCAATGTGGAATGGAGCTGAGTGAAGTGTTACCGTATACCGCAAAAATTGCGGACGACCTTTGCCTGATCAGGACGATGCAAACGGATGCCGTCAATCATGCACCGGCGCAGATCATGATGAACACTGGTTCGCAATTGTTCGGGCGTCCGAGCTTTGGTTCATGGTCGTTGTACGGCCTTGGCAGTGCGTGCGAGGAACTACCTGGCTTCGTCGTCTTAACAAGCGCCAAGGGAACAAGCGGAGGAGCAAGCAATTATGGATCTGGCTTTCTTCCGACCCTTTATGGCGGCACACCGTTGCGCAGCGCTGGAGACGCGGTATTGTACCTTTCCAACCCAAAGGGGTTCGATGCGACCGCGCAACGATCATCGCTCGACGCGATCAACCGTCTCAATACTTTGTCTAGCAGCGAAGTGGGTGATCCCGATATTGCAGCGAGAATACATAGCTACGAAATGGCGTATCGATTGCAGTCTAGCGCACCTGAACTGATGGATTTGAGCAAAGAATCTAAAGAGACTTTGGATCGATATGGGATCAAGGACGCGAATGAGTCGTCCTATGCAAGGAATTGCCTACTTGCTAGACGACTGGCAGAGCGAGGTGTGCGGTTTGTACAACTATTCCATGAAGTCTGGGATCACCATGGCGGACTAACAGCGGGTGTCAAAACAAATGCAATAGATACCGATAGATCAAGTGCTGCACTCGTTCAAGACTTAAAGGAGCGAGGGCTACTGGATGACACACTGGTCATATGGGGCGGCGAGTTTGGTAGAACTCCCATGGTGCAGGGAGGAAACGATGGTCGCGATCATCACAACCGTTGCTTCAGCATGTGGTTTGCAGGGGGTGGATTCAAACGAGGCTTCGTGCACGGTCAAACGGATGACTTTGGATTCAACGTTGCTGCTGATCCGGTACATGTCCACGACTTGAATGCGACACTGCTACATTTGCTGGGATTTGATCACACTCAATTGACCTATCGATTCCAGGGACGCGATTTTCGCTTGACGGACGTTCATGGTACTGTCCAAAACGCAATATTGGCATGATTGAGTTGATGTTGGATCGTTTTTCGAAACCAATGAAGGACAATCGTGTTCCTATTGATTCCTGCTGCGATTGTCACCAAATTTCCCCCCTCGAACAACGAGTGAATGCGTGAAGAATATTCTGCTGCTTGCCAGCTTAGTGATTGCAATGACGACGTGCATCATGGCAATAGCGAGGCAGGATGCTCCAAGTCGACCAACTAGGAACTCCGGCGATCCGTCACCTGATTCGCGGTTGGGACGAGATCCAGCTCGATCTGGCCCACGAGGCGGAAATAGCGGGATGGGGTTTGGTGGCGGTCGGGGAGGATCTCAATCTGTTCGTTCGGACTATCCGGAATGGACACTTGAACCTGGTTTCAGCAAAGACGTTTTTACCTTTGTTCGTATTGAATTTAGTTCGTCTGGTGGGCGTGGCGGTGGGGGAGGAGGATGGCGGAATGACTATCCAGACTGCGACTGGAATTTTTCCATTCGATTACAACAGTTGACAACGCTCAAGGTAGACCCGAATGGAAGAACGATGAGATTGACCGAACCCCGATTGTTCGACTTCCCGTTTATTTTCATGACCAATATGGGTTCTATGGAACTTGACTCGGCTGAGCGTACGGCTCTTCGGGACTATCTCCTTCACGGTGGTTTTCTGATGGCTGATGATTTTTGGGCTTATGCGGAATGGAATCATATCCGCGACCAGATGAGACAGGTATTCCCGGGTCGCGAGCCGATAGAGTTAACACTTGATCACAAAATATTCCATATGGTCTACGACTTGGCGAAACTACCTCAAGTACCAAGTATTCGAGCGTGGCAAGTCGGCATGACTTATGAAAATTGGCACGGTCCTTTTGAAGGGGGCGATACGTCGCCTCATTTCTGGGGTTATTTCGACGACGAACATCGATTGATGGCGCTCTTTTGCCACAACAATGATGTGGCCGATGGTTGGGAGCGAGAGGGAGAAGCTATCGAGTACTTTCAAGAATACTCGCAAAAGTGCTCGTATCCATTTGGAATCAACATCATTACGTACGCGATGACTCATTAGTCATTACCGGAGGCAAGCGGGCGAAACGCATGTCACGATGCTCTGGAATCAATCGAGGTTAAAACGACTGGAGTCACGACACTTTCTTTCGCTTGAACGCCGATCCAACTCGGCGAAAAAGTCATCCACAATTTGAATGCGACCTACTGTGTTCTCCCCGTCTTCGCGGAAGTCGACAACCTTCGATGGTTTCGACGTAGCCGTTGTCCCGCTTATCGATTCTACAACGTAACCCAACATAGTGCTACTTACTGTCGCGATATTTCCGAGATCCGTCTCGTTCGTGGCCTGAATCGACCTTTGAGACGAAGACATAATCATTGATGTCTGTTCAAAGGACTGCACTGGAGGTGCTGCAATTCCGATAGAAGAGACTCGTGGCAACGCGGCTCCGGATC
>JANLRK010000259.1:0-18688 GCA_031361585.1 Pirellula sp.
GCGATCATACGCTGACGTATGGACGGATTCTTCGGGCGTTTGAGCCATTGCAGCACGGATTGGATTCAAATCGACATACGTACTGCAGGCCAGCAAACCGGCTTCGTCGGTGATAGCAAGAGCCTTGAAGCGTCCTTCCCAAAAGTGGCCAGTTGCTTCGTCTTGTTTGTTGGCAAGTCGAGCGATGGGTTCGCAGAGGGCCTTCATAAACCAGGACGGATTGGATAGTCGCGTTCGAATCACTTGGATTCGTTCGGCGTTGTTGGCAAGTGTTTCGACATCGTTAGTCGTTGGTTCGGCAAGTTGTTCGTCGATTCGTCGTCCGGGGAAGACGCGCAGCCATCGCAGGGCGACTTCAGCATCGGACCAGCTGGCGATCACGTCTGGTCGCGTCCGGGCGACGATATGCATGTGGTTTGAAAGAATCGCATAAGTCAGCACATCGACTCCAAAGACGGAGGCAAGTCGCTCCATCCGGCACCGAATCCACTCACGACGATGTTCAAAGTTCTTACCGGTGACCACATCGGCGCCGGCAAGATAAGCCCGTCTAATGCAACTCTGGACTAAATGTACAATACAAACGGAACTCGGATCAAACTGTTCGGCACGAGGCGATCGAGGCATTTCAATTCTCCTTTGACAGTAGTGCACCAACCCGCCCAAGTCAATAGGTGCCTGGCACCTACCTATGCTATGATTCGCCGATTTCGCTGGCTTTTAGATCCCTCACTGGAAAAATGGGGTCCCGCGGATTGGCGCCCCCGCAGAAGTATTACAAATCCGTCGAGTTCCGCACTGTGAAAAAGCGGTCGAGTTTTTGCTTGGTCGCGTCCCCCGTTTCCAGCCCATCCTTAAACCATTTCACCCGTTGCGCGGAGGTCCCGTGGGTGAACTTTTCCGGATGGATGAAACCGCCAGCGCGACGTTGGAGCCGGTCGTCGCCAATCGCGTTCGCCGATTTGATGGCCGACTCCACGTCGCCCGATTCAATGAAGTTGAACCGCTTCTGTCCGGCGTGCGCCCACACGCCTGCTAAGTAATCGGCCTGCAACTCCAAGCGAACAGAGAGGTCGTGTTCTTCCGTCGTGTCTCTATTGACTGTGTACCCGAGCAGCTTCTGAACATGGTGTCCCACCTCGTGGGCTATCACATATGCTTGGGAGAACTCAGCCTTCGAGCCGCCTAGTTTTCGCTCCAACTCGTCAAAGAACGTTGGGTCGAGATAGACAACCATATCTGTCGGACAGTAGAATGGCCCAACAGCTGCAGGGGTGGTGCCGCACCCAGTTTGGACTTGGTCGCTGAATAATTCAAGGTGCGGAGGCTTGTAGGTCTTGCCCATTTTCCGGAACTCTTCCTGCCAAACTGCCTCGGTGGTGCCGAGAACTTTCTCAGTGAAGACGAGAATCTTGTCGTCCTGCCCGACCTTGTTGGCCGGTGCGTTGCTCGGCACTTCCGCGTTGTCCCCAAGAAAGTCCTGCCCGAAGATCAGGCCGAGAATCAGAAGTATGACCGCGCCCCCACCGCCCATGGCAAGTTGGCCTCCCATCCCTCTATTGTCCTGGACGTTACTGCTTTCGGGTGCATCGTCTAATCTCATATGAACCGTCCTATAAAGATCGATTTCGACATAATCTTTCAAACCACGGGAGCAAATAAGATGCCAGTTTACTAATAAAGCCTAAGCAATCATTTCGAGATCAAGATTTTCGGCGATTTTGAATTTGAGCGATCAGCCAAAAGCTGCTGGTTACAAGTTTTTGGGAAGCTTTCAGTCGAGATAGCGGTAAAGGCAACTGAGTGCAGCTTCCGTAAAGTCAGAATGAGAATGGTTGCAATCGCTGGTCGCAAGGCTTTGGCGTGAATGAAGAACAACCACTTTGATCGGTCCTGAAGCATATTTATTGATGGCTGCCTTTGGCGAGTCATTATTAGCCGTCGCTGCGGTGAGCCGAGTGTTTTTGCTCGTGATCGGAGAGGGACAGTAGGTGCCAGGGACAGTAGGTGACAGGCATCTTTCTGTCTTTCTGCTTTGGCAACTTTTTGCTTGGAACGAACGTTCAGCTAGCATATCCCAGAGTTTTTTCAAATTTTTTTGTCAAGATACCATTTGGCTAGCGTTTGATGGCTCTCAATTCACGCCAAATGAGCGTAACGCATTGGGTGGCGAATTAGGTAAGCTGCGAAGGTTTGAATGCGTGGGGTGAGTGTGATCGGGCTGATACAGCCCGATCATGCGAATCGAACTGAATAACCGATGCTACCCAACGTCAGGCGTGCGAAGGGATGCAAGCACTGCTTGTTTCCTGACTCAACGCGTGGGTTGCTACGTTTTTTCCGAGTATAGACCCGGCCAAGAATGAAATCTCGCGTAACCAAGAAACTGCTGTCGCTCGCCCGAGTGAGTTCGTTGATGACCGCAGCAGGCGTCGCTGCATTCCATGCAACGGCTTCACAAGCCGAGTCAGAACGAAATACACCCATCGTTCGAGCCATTCGCAAAGCAGAACCCGCTGTTGTCAATATTCAAGGCAACAAGACGATAACGAGTTCATCGGGTTCTGGGCAATCGACCCGGCAAGAAGTTAATGGTATGGGCACCGGCGTTATCATTGATCCCCGAGGCTATATCGTTACCAACTATCATGTTGTGGACGACGTTGCTAGAATTGAAGTGACGTTAGCCGACGGTACGACCGCTATCGCCAGGTTGATCAACTACGATCCACAAACCGATCTTGCCCTCATCAAGATACCTACTGACCGTGAACTTACGGTTATCCATGTCGGGAAAAGTAGTACCCTTCTACGCGGTGAAACGGTGATTGCAATTGGCAATCCGTTTGGATACCAAAATTCGGTTACCGTTGGAATCATCAGCGCGCTTCACCGGGACATTCCGGTCAACGGATCGCAACAATACAACGACCTCATCCAAACCAACGCTGATATCAATCCAGGAAACTCAGGCGGGCCGCTGCTCAACATTGACGGCGAAGTCATCGGGATTAATGTGGCTGTTCGGGTCGGCGCCCAAGGCATTGGATTTGCCATCCCAGTTGATACGGCTTTAGAAGTAATGGCCGATCTCGTGGCCGATCATCGCGAAGCGGCTCATGGCCTCACGTTTTCCAAGGCAACGGACGGCAATCACGAATTTCTTGGCAGTAAACTGTTCGTTCGCGAATATCGGGGTTCGGACTCCAATTCCAGTCGCGACATCCGAAATGGCGATCGCGTTGCAACTGTGGACGGCCTGGCTATCTCCAACCGCTTGGAATTGGAACTCGCCATGCTCGACATTCGGTCAGGTCATTCGATTGAAATTGGATTAGATCGGAACGGAGAGAGTTTAGTTCATACCCTGACGTTGTCCCCATCGACGGGCAAGCAAGAATCGGACCTGGCAAAGACTGCGTGGGAACAACTAGGTGTCAAATTGTCGGTTGTCTCTGCGAGCTCCATCGCGGGCATCGGTGAGGGCTACAAAGGGGGCTTAAAGATTAACGACGTTCGCTTGGGAAGTCCTGCCGATCGAGCCCGATTGCAATCAGGCGACATTATTGTGGGAGTAATGGATTGGCAAACGCCCAAGCTAGAACATCTAGGATGGATCATGGCAAACGCAAGTTTCAAGAATGCAGCGTCTGCCAAATACTATCTCGTCAGAAAAAAAACCCAAATGACTGTGGCGATGACCCCCGAGATATCGACTCAGGCATCAGTCTCTCGCAACGCGTCTCGCATTCGCTAGGGCGTCTGGCGCCCACTCGTTCCGCATAGGCATTGAGTTGCAAAGAACGTCGGGGGAAACCGCAGAGCCAATATCAGATCAATGATTGAATAGAAACTCTTTGCAGTTCAAGACTGCCCAAGTCAAGTCCTGGTATGCTTCCAATTTGTTGCTCTTGCCATCGATATATTCGATTGCCGGCTTCAACTCAGTTTCATTTGGTTTCCGTGAAAATGCACGTACGTAGAGCTCTCGAACATTTTCTTCATGTGAACTAGTTCGATTGGCTAAGCTGGAAGCAAGGCCGTTTGTATCCGCTAACTTTGCGATCAGATCTTTAGAATTTGCAAAGTGAAGGCTTTGAGCCAGGGTCGAATCGCTCGCTCGTTCACACTCGCAGGCCGTTGTCGCTTCAGGCCGTCCAAACACCGTCAAAAAATACGATTTAAAGGAGGCATCTGGAAGCGATCCAGCTCGGGTCCTGTCCGGCATGGCATCAAATGCAGTAACCGTTTGCGTCACTTGATCGACCGCGTCTAGAATTTGCTCCGCAGATAGCCTTTTGGGGTAGTTTCTAGAAAAGCATTTGCGATCGCGAAGATTCTCGCCATTCGGCTCACTTCCCAGCTGGTAGACACGCGTATTGCAAATGGATCTCACTAACGCTTTGATGTCGAAACCCGTGTCGATCAATTGTTTTGCCAAGACGTCGAGCAACTCGGAATTCGAGGGAGGGTTGGTAACCCGCATGTCGTCCTCGGGCTCCACGAGCCCCCTGCCGAACATATGCTTCCAATATCGATTTGCAATCGATTTTGCAAAGAAGGGATTTTTTGGATCAACCATCCAGTCAACTAGATACTCACGAGGATCACGTAGATCAGTGTCCTCGCGCATGGGACCGTCCAAGCCGGCCGGCTTAAGTGACTCTCCTGATTTGGGATGCGATGATCTGGCCTGACCATTCGCGGCGTACACGATGGACTCGTCTGGCGATTGGCTCGCCTTTGTTCGCACTTGCGAGAAAAACGCCGCCATTTGGAAATAGTCTTTTTGAGCCCACTTCTCAAAGGGATGATGATGGCAACGGGCACACTGAATCCTTTGCCCTAAAAACAATTGCGCTGTGTCCTCCAATCGGCTGAAGGTATCCGGAACCTGGCGATACCAAACCACGGGCGGATGCACATCCATGGAGCCCGATGCAGCCACGATGTCTCGAACAAATTGATCGAACGGACGGTTGGATGCGATCTGGTCTCGAATCCATCGATGGAATGCAAACGTGCCTGCTTTTTGGCCCGCGTTTTCCCTTCGATTTCGTAGAATCAACATCCATTTGTTTGCAAAGTGATCCGCATAGTCATCGCTTTCAAGCAAGCGATCTATTAGCCGTTCCCTTTTGTTTGACGCGTTATCTTGCATAAAACGCTCGACTTCGACAAGCGTTGGTAACCGGCCAATTAGGTCGAGCGTCGACCTACGCGCAAAAGTCGAATCATCGCAAACTCTCGATATGGGGATGTTGAGTGAACGGAGTTGAGCGATTACGGCCCCATCGATCGGGTTGGTCGGTTGAGGCCATTCGTTCTCACCCTCAACGATTGGAACGCTGGCTCGAAAGACAGCTACTTGACCTTGAAATCGGGCCATTACGGCCACTTCGCCAGCCAGGGATTTCATCGAAACCAACCCCCGTTTATCTACTTCAGCCATCTCCGAATCGTTGCTCTCAAACTGAACAGCTGGCGTCACATCTTCGATCGTTCCGTCCGAGTACCGTGCCGTCACCGAAATTTGTTGTTCTTGCATGGGTAGCATTCGCCTGAGGGACGGGGCAACAGTTAGAGCCAAGACGCGACGATCGTCAGCCCTTCCAGGTTTCATCCCTTGCGAAATCCATCGTCTCAGTACACGGTATTCTTGTGAATCCGCTTCGAGTCGTTGACCGCCGCCATGCGGTACAGCGTTAATCGCTTTAGTCAATAGCAGGCTCGCATCGGGCAAAGCTGTAGACAAACGTCTCCCTCGCGACTCCTTTACCAAGTGCTCGTAGTCTTCGTTCGGTTCGAATCCCAATAAGGAGAGCTTAAAACCATTTTGTCCAGCCGCCTTTCCATGGCAACCGCCACCATTGCAACCAAGCTTTGTGAAGATCGGCACGACTTGGTTTGGAAAACTCACCTCGGGATTCTCGTCCCAATTGGTGACTTCGATTTCTAACATGGCGGTCTCAACTCCTTCGAGACGGGCCGATAGTTTTGCCGAACCGTTTTTCAAGGGTGCAATTTGACCAAAGCGATCGATCGATGCGACACCATCAGGAGTCAGGTCAAAGGTCACGTTTCGAGTCAAATCGATTTCGAGACCATTTGAGTCTGTGCCGGTAACCAGACACTGATGACGAGCGTCACTTCCACGAAAACTCACCTTGGGAAGCGCATCGACTTTTATCAAGCTGGGCTCGCCATCGATTCGAACCGACTTCATTTGCCTTGAGGCCAATTCGTCGGCTCCTGCATTCGATATGCAGATCAGCCAAACACTCAACCAAAAAAGCATTTTCATCTTTGAGATCTCAAATCAATTCCGTCACAGGTGCTCGGTCCACTAAGAATTGCGGTCGGCCAGTTGGATCGGCGATGGTAGTATTGGTAACATCAATACCCAGATTGTGGTACAGAGTTGCAATGATTTCTTGAACATGAACGGGCCTAAGCGTTGCGTATTCGCCCAAACGGTTGGTTGCACCAATGACTTGTCCCGTTCGTATGCCGCCACCCACCAAGTATGCGCAGCTAACCTGCGACCAATGGTCTCTGCCTGCATCTTTGTTGATTTTCGGTGTCCGGCCAAATTCACCCCAGACTACGACGCTAACATCGTTTAGCATCCCTCTCATCTCCAAGTCCTCGATCAAAGCGCTCAAGCATTGATCGAGCTTTCCTCCGTGATCGCGGACCAAGTCAAAATTCTTACCATGACTATCCCAGCGACCAAAACTCAAGCTGACAACGCGAACACCGGCTTCAATGAGTCGCCTAGCAATGAGTAGATGGTCATTTCGCGTTGCGCAACCATCGTATTGATACTTATATGGTTTGCCGTCGCCGTATTTTGCAACGACTTCCGGATCTTCTTTGGACAGATCGAGTGCATCCACCAGCTTGCTACTTGTGAGGACATCCAGTGCCCGCTGTCCAAATGCGTCCATACCATCCATGACTCCAGTCGTATCGATATCGCGCCGAAGCGTATCCAAACTTGTCAGAAGCAGCTTTCGATTTTGAAGTCGTTCGAGAGAAACTCCGCTGAGTTTCATGTTTTCAATTCCCGGACCATCCGGCTTGAACGCCGAGTTTGCAGCTCCCAAGAATCCTGCGCTTCCACAATCGGACCATTGGACATGGCTCGATCTTTCTGCCAGACCAACGAATGGAGGAACCGCAGGATCAATTGCTCCCTTGAGCTTCGCGATCGCAGCCCCAATCGATGGTCGGCCACCGAGGGCTTTCAAATCATCAGGTATCCAACCGCTCAAGCACTGGTAAGACTCGTGCCGGTCCTTGCAACCAACTACCGACCGAATGATGGCAGCTTTGTCCATCAGGCGCGCCAACTTCGGGAACACTTCACATATCTGAATGCCTGCGACGTTGGTCGGGATCGCGCGAAACTCGCCCCGAATTTCCGAGGGTGCATCTGTCTTGATGTCCCACATATCTTGGTGGGGTGGTCCACCACCTAGGAAGATCTGAATAAGTGCTTTGTTCGGATTGCATTTCTGTTGTGCCGACTCGGCCCGCAAAACGTCTGCAAGGCCAATGGCCGTAGCACCAAAGCTCATTCCTCCAATCTTCAAAAAGGAACGGCGAGACTGTCCATCACAGTAGCTACGTGAAGCCCCATATTGACCAAGGATCGACAACATCATGGACGCCGAACGGTTAAGGGTTAGGTGGGACCGCAATGCCCAAGGTATGGGAAGAGCGATAGTGGTGGGCGAACGGCTCCCAAAAAATCAGGGCCGAAATTGTCAATCGCAGAAGTTAAGCTACGATCGAACTGCTTATAGCCTGAACAAATTCAAGGCAATTGTCAATATGGCTGGCAGATTACTTCTTGGCGGGGCGAAGTAGGAAAAGTGCATTGGACATTTCGTCTTGCTCCGGGAGGGCCAGTTTCATTCCACCCTTGTACTTCTCGCGACTAACCTTGCTCATCGGTTTGCCTCGCTTTGCAGCGCTTGCAAAAGGTGAGTTGTTTCCGCGGTCGTTTTGGAGTGAAAGCCGTCCTGCAAACCCGCTTGTCCCGTCAGCTACCTGGATGGAGCCAAGTTGCGTTACCAGCATTTTTGCAGAATCGTCAGTAGCAAAGTTCAAGGCAAACTCGGGAAAGTCCTCAAATTGGTTAATGATGTCTCGCATTGCTAAATCCAATTTTTTGGCAGTTGAGCGAAGAAACATCACCCCCATTTTTTCTTCTGCATTGGCAACTTTTTCTGCTGTTTTAATGTCAATCGCATCTCTCACATTGGATTCGCGGATGTTGGAGTTCTCCACCAACCGCTTTATATTTTCGACGTTTCCAACCACTTGCGATTCCTCCAGAAGCTTAAGTTGTTCGTCGTTGACTACCAAATCATCGGTATAAACGATGTTGTGCTTTTCCAGAATTCGTTCCAAAGTCCGGTTCTCTATTGCCTGTGGATCGATTGAAACGTCCAGCACTAATGTGAGGAACAATTTTTGCTTCGAAGGGGAGGTCGACTTCGGCCCTACCGCCGAATCTACCGGCGTTCGGTCTTCCCTATTAGTGTCGACGTCAACCAATTGGTTGACGCTTTCTCTCAGGATCGGCTCATCCACTTTAGGAAGCGGAATTGAAACTATCGATTCAACCGCATTATTTTCCTGCACATGAGCTTTGCTATCAGCCTCAACTAACAAATCACGTTCGACTCTTTCATCGAGCAGTTCCTTGCCTCCCTGATGCGGCTTAACTTTTTCGACCTCGGCAATGGTTCGTTGATCGGGAACATTTTCAGGAATTGCAACGATTCCTTGACGATCCGATTTAGGAATGGAAAAAAAGACCACCAGAAGCGTGGCGGCCAAGGACAATGCACCAGCGTAAAACCAGCGACGCAATGGGAACGCAATCTGCAATTTCGGAGCCAAAGTTTTTTGAACGTGCTCGGAAGATGCGAGCCATATAGGACCCTCTTCTCCCATTTCGGAGGCTCTTTTTTGGGCAGCGAGCGTGACAAAACTTGCGAAATCCGGCCTTAGAGAATAACGACCTCGCCCCCCCCGCAATGATCGCCTCAGATTTGTAAGATCGTCCAAGTGTCCCCTGAGAGACGGATTTTTCGCCATCTCTCTCTCTAATTCGACGGATTCTGTCTCAGTGAGCATGCCGTCCAGCATGCCGCTCAGCAGTTCGTCGAAGTTTTTGAATGGGGAGTCCATGGTTTCTAGCCTGTACGCGAGTGGAATTCTCTCAATCGGATGTTCCAATTTGGAAAAAGTTCCTTGAATGACCGCTGATATTTGAGTACGAATCGCGTTTTCGAGAAACCAAGGTTGCCCCAGGGCGAAAATTGTAGCCAATTAGTTTACTTCAAGCCACGTCAAGATTTCGCCGACAGTCCGCTAAGACGTCGTGGTAGTGACTGTGGCTACCACCTAGCTTCCATTTGATCGACGATGTGGTTTGCAAGCCGTTCGATCACTCTTTGGTTTGCCGTCGAGATGGACTGGCCAGCTTCAGGAACAAAATCGACATTTTCTGCGAAATAAAATGTCGATTCGCCTGGCGGCAAAAACCTTGTTTCAATCAGCGGCGTTCCGCGTCGATCGACCCACTGGACTTCGACAGTGACCACCGATTTCAGCAAACGAGGCTCGCTGAGATTGGTTTGACTGACCACTCGCTTGGCGTCCGACGTAAGTCTGCAGGTCATAACGGAGTCAGCTGTTTCGATGTTGACGAGTTTGAATGGTGTTCTTTTCTCAATTTCTTTTTGGAGCGATTCCGTTAGCATAATGCCTAACTCCGGCCGAAATGAGTCGCTCTTGATGATCGGGAGATGAATCGTACGAACATCCTTTCGATATAGCGTACGGGTTCCAATTTGGTAGCCAGCACATCCGCCCGATGCCGCGAATGCCATCACACAGATCAGCATGCGACCAATCATCGTTGGCTCGTTCCGCCAGTACCGACCGAGACAGGTCCGGCCTTCACGGCTGTTCGTTCGTAAACACTCTGCGCCTCTTTGTCCTGGTCATCTGCGTTCGGTGTTGGCTTCAGCAACGGTGTAATTTTGTCGCGATTTGGAAACAGGTCGGCCAGCCAACTTAGTTGTTGAACGGGTTCAGCGGGCATGCCACCTGTCTTTTCCATCATTGCCTTCGCCCTGTCGGCGAAGGGTGTATCGCTGAAATCCGTCAAGATCTTCGTGCAATGGATTCTCGCAGCCCTAGCCTCAAGTTTGTTGAATCGATACGTTGCTTGAGCATATTCGCGTTCGGCTCGACGATAGCGAACTTCTTTCATCGCGTCTTCGATTTGCTTCTTTTCTCCTTCTGCTTTCTCGCGAAATTGACGCTTCATCTGCTTGATCATTTTCTCTGCTTTATCGAGCGACTCACCCGAATAGTCTGCACCTTGGTAGGACATCATCGCTGCCTTAACACCCAACAAGTGCGCGTCGAATTGGTGTGGGCTATCAGGATAAGTCGTGATCAAATCGCTATACGTATCTAAAGCATCATTCCAGTTTTGTTTCTTGAATGCTGCGTTAGCAAGCTCCATTGTGACGTCGTCCGCCAGCCTCCCCACAGGATTGTCGAGCCGCATCTTTTCTAAAACGCGAACACCGTGCTTTCGTGTATCGTTCAGCGGCTTTCGACGGTCAGTAAAATTGACATGGTAGAATTCATCGTTGAACTGTTGCCAAAACAAGCCAATTTCAAAACGCCGTTTGTCGACCATATCCTGGTAGCGAGTCCGTGGATATTCCTTGATTAACTTAACAAAGTAGTCCTCTGACTTGGGATAGTCTTCGGCAAAGAAGTAGCTTTCTGCCGTCATGAAAAGTGCGTCTTGTTCGAGAGCGCTGCTGACCCAGTGCTTGCCAGCTTCCTTGTATTTTTTGGCGGCAGCTCGAAACATGGTTTTTCGGCCGTCTCCGTCCGGTGCCTTGGCCGCGTTCTTAAACAGCTCATCGGCTTCTAGGTACGTCGATTTCGCGAGCTCTTTGTTGGCGGGCGGAGGTGCCAAACCCGGAATGAACTTGAATGCTTTGGGCAAGTTGCTGTCTCTGGATTTATCAGCGCGGATTCCCTCGGGGCGAATCCAATTCCCCTCCTTGTCTTCGTATCCGTTGATGGAATTGCGAGCGCGGTTGTATTCGTCGTCTTCCTTCTTAAACAGATTGAACGACGCGCAGCCCGATTGAATCAGTATCGCAATCAGAATCGCAAGGCGAATCGGCCAATGAGGGCGATGCCCGAAATAAATTCGGCAAGTCTTTCGTTGCTCAAACGGGGGGCATGTCATCCTGGATCCCTCGGATTTGCTTGGTGCGTAGTTTTGAAAGTTGCCCGTCGTGGTCAACGCTTTAGTTCCTCTAAAAAATCCGTAAGTCGTAAGCGTCGGTCTGCCAAATTGGAAACAAATCGTTCCATTACGAATCGAACTTCGCCGCGAAACTCGGTCCGAATAGGTGTCGGATTGCTACTCCATGGCTCGGAAGCGTACGTCATCAAGTACTGTAAGGTTGGATATCGAATGCGAACCACGAATTGTTGGCCGGGTACACAATCACCACATAAAATTCCACCAGCAGCTATGCCCAGCAAAGCCCCAGGAGCATTTCGTTCCGACTGTACAAGATTCCCGCAACTCGCGCATAGATGGAAAGTTGGCAAATGTCCCAGTAGTTTCAATACCTGCATTTCGAACCGGAGGATGACCTCTGCCTCACTTTTTTTTAGATCGAGATCGATGAGTGTTCGATCGCTCACTTCGTAGAGTTCACTGGCTTTTTCATCGTCCTCGGTCAAACTTAAAAGCAATTCAGCAACGTAATAGCCGCAGTAAAGCGGTAACAATGAAACTTGCCCTGACCGGAATCGACGAATCAACTTGGCTTCCGTCAGTAGATCTAATGCGTCGCTACTTTTTTTGATGAACACCACCTGCGATTTCGCTAGCAAATCCAGGGCGGATTCGAAAGGGCTTCGTAGACGTCGCGCACCTCTAGCTATCGCGGATACCTTGCCAAAGTCCCGAGTAAACAGAGTGACCACCATACTGGTCTCGCTCCACGGAACCACCCTCAATACGATGGCCTCGCTTTTCTCCAATGACATCGGCAGGCCAGATCTACTTTGGGAGTTTTCCAGCTAGGATCTTGGGTTTGTAAACGGTATCCCGTTTTCGTAATACTTTGCAAGTGATAATGGAATCGGGACGCTTACCTTCTTTCCGTTGCGCCGCATCCGCCAAATTCAATACGCGAAAGCAGTTCATTGTCTCGATGCCATCAATGACTCGACCGAAGACTGTGTAGTTGCCATCTAGATGGGACATCGGTAAAAATGCGAAATAGATTTGTGAGCTGCCCGTCTCGGATTGGATCCTTCCCGCTTCATCGGATCCAAGGGCCATTGCAATTGAACCACGGAAGTGATCTCGATGATTGGTGAGTTTTGCTTCACCCGGAATCGTGTAACCTGCATCCCCGGTTCCATCACCCTTCTCGCAACCTGTTTGCGCACAAAGGTGTTTTTCTACGCGAAAGAATGACTTTCGATTGTAAAATCCTCGTTCAACCAAATAGATAAAGCTCTTTACTGTTTCTGGAGCTGTATCTTCGAACAACTCCATCACCAATCTCCCTTTGGTAGTGACGAATTCGACGCGCGGATTGTCGTTCGTTTCGGCTTCCTGTTTACGAAATGCGAGTTCCCGCTCCCACTTGGCCCGTACGCTGCTAATCTCTCCAGTAAACCATGGCTTCGATTCTTTTTCAGAATGAAAGGCTTCGGATCGAGCCAAGCACTGTTCGCTGAAGTCGAAATCGGAGTTGGCATAAGCGATAAGCGTAGCGGCTCGAAGGACGTTTTCCCTTTCGAACTTTTTTGAGTTGACGATGGATTTGGCCGCTTCCAGCCACCCATCCATCCGATCCAATTCCACATCGGACAACATCATCTCAGACAAGGATTCGCCAATCGTAATGTATTTGTCTGGATCACTTGCAAACGTTTCGCCAGCAGCCTTCAGCCAACTCGCTTTGGCACTGAAGCCATGGTGCATTGCCTGTTGCCAATCCTGATTGATTTGATCTTTGAAAGACTGGGGAAACTGCGACGCTAAATGAAAGTCCATTTGGACTTGATTGAGATCTACGGCAGCTTTTCGAAATCCCTCGAAGGCAGCTTGGTACTTTTTTCCAATTTCAGAATCGTCGTTGGCTGGCAATAGCCCAAATTTTTTCTGCCGTTTCATGGCGATTTCGTTTTGCATCTCAAAGACTCTTTGCTTTTCCGCTGCTCGTTCCTCGGGAGTTTGCTTTTTCCGTTGTGTGACCTCCTGAGATGAAGTCTGTTCCGCTCGCCAGGCAAATAAGCTCGCAACTGCTGACAGAATGAGGAAAAAGAACCGCATACGGTTTGTTTTGGATGGCATGTTGGCATACTCTTTAACGATGAAGGCTGCTCCAAAGGGAGAAATCAGCACGAATCACAACTCTATAGGACAAAATTCACATTGGAAACGACCACTCTAAGGATCATCGCTGGCAACTTGCGAACTCGCAAGATTCAATTTGCGGTCGACCCGAGGACGCGACCTATGAAGGATCGGACTCGAGAGGCTGTTATGAGCTTGCTCGGTGGTACGTTTGTTAACGCGATCGCGTTCGATTTATTTGGCGGAACGGGGGTCTTGGCGTTTGAAACTGTCTCGCGCGGTGCCGCCCAAGGCGTCGTTTTTGAAATCTTGAAATCAGCAGCCCGAGAGATACAAACCAACGCCAAATCGCTAGGAATTTCGGACTCGGTCGAGGTGATCCAAACGGACGTCCTAGATTGGTCGAAAGGCCTGCCCGCGAACTGCGCAAGATTTAGCAAGAGTCCAGACCAAATCTGGGTCGTTTTCTGCTGCCCTCCCTATTCGATGTGGGAGTCCAACGGAAAGCAGTTGTTGTCGATGCTGGAACATTGGTGGATCGCCGCTCCACCCGGCTCTCTTTTTGCCGTCGAGCTCGAAGAAGCGACCCCGACCGAGTATCTTCCAGCGCAAGCTGACTGGGACCTGCGGGTTTACAAACCGGCACGAATGGCTGTGGCCGAAAAAGGAACCGTTGGAGGCACTACCGTTCAAGAAGCCTGAGAATGTCGACGAATTGCTGTCGCGCCCAATGCTGAAAAAGTCGGCCCAGCTGCTGGTGTTACGCGCGGTTTCGAAGACCTTAACGCCTGTGACTAGTTCTTTGCGGCATCGCCAAACTTCCCTGCGATTCGAATCGCAATTTCAGCTTGCTTTTCGCGCTGCCGCACGTATAGTTCCCCATTCGGAGAACCCACACGACGTATCCTGATTTGATGCGAAAAATTGGGCTTGCGGATTGATCTTTCTAGGACTCCATCAATGGTTAATTGCGCAATCTGCACGGTATATCAACATGAGCACTGTCGAACTTAGAACTAAGAATCCCCGTCTTGATTCAATGGTCCATCAAGGTCAAACGGTTTCACTCGCAACTTCAACCAAAAGCTTGAACGCGATTCCTGCAACTGCATGGTGGACCATGTTCGCTTGTAGCTCAATTGCTTTTGCAACCAGTTGCTACCTTGCATGGGCGGCCTTTACTTCCTCGGCCGTTGCTGGCTGCGGCGGTGGGAGTGTGTTCGATTGCAGCCACGTTCTTCACAGTCGATGGTCGACGATATTGACAATACCCGTTAGTGTTCCTGCCATTGCCACCCACGTGCTTATTCTCACCATGTTGATGGCGAAATCCCTTTCTCCTCGATGGCAACAAATCCGATGGGCGATCATCGGATTTGCAACGTTGACTGCCTCTGCTGCCGCTGTTTGGTTCATCGGAATACAAGTTTTTTGGATTGAGCATTTGTGTTCCTATTGCCTTGTTGCACACGCGAGTGCACTCATCCTGGTCTGCGTTTTCCTTTACAATCGCCCCGTCCGCGTGCAGACCTTGGCGTGGACCGCAGGGGCCGCGTCGATCGCTGTTGCTGGTTTGATTCTAATACAGACAACTAATGCCGCCCCGCAAACCCATGAGCTCATAAATCACCCCAATTCGTTCGAGAGCAATGGAGCCGCTAACGAAGAAGAAGCGACTTTGTTCGATGCGCCAGCATCCGCGCCCAAACCACAAGCATCCTATATTGGAAACGCTCTATCTGGCCGCCTCTCGTTGTTAATGAATTCGTCCATGCTTTTGAACTGCGGACTCACAGTTGACGCAGACGAGCCAAAGGTGCGTTCAGCACAAGTTTTGAGCAGTATTAAACTGGAAACGCACGCTTGGCCATTACTGGGCAAACCCGACGCGGAACTCGTATTCGTCGAACTGTTTGATTACACCTGCGAACATTGCCAAAGAACGCACAAGGCAATAGAGGGAGCCCGTCAAAAACTGGGCGATCGATTAGCAATTATCGCGTTACCGGTTCCGCTCGATGTTAAGTGCAATCCAACAGTCAAATCAACCGATGCCAACCACATGGAAGCGTGTGCGATTGCAAAGCTCGCAGTTGCTGTGTGGTACATCGACCACGACAAATTCAGTGAGTTCCACAACTACCTATTCGATAAGAAACCAACACACGCGGTAGCATTATCAAAGGCCAAGGAGTTGGTTGATGCGGAAAAACTTACCGCAACGCTTAGTGGCTCAGTTCCGAGCGAGTACGTTGCAAAGCATATATCGCTTTACCAGAAAGCCGGGGCTGGCACGATTCCTAAGCTGATGTTTCCCAAGACCACTTCGGTTGGTGCCATCGAGTCGACGGATCTAATGGTTCAGCTAATTGAGCAACACCTGCGTTAAAAAGGAACGACGGTTCTCGACGATCCCTTGCACTTCTCGGTCGTACCCGGCAGGTGCGACCTACCGTTCGCCATATCGCCGCAAAACCCCAATTGCTAGCGTTTAAAATGCTTCATGTGACTGAGACGATTCGTCGATAGAATTCCAACGAGACCTGACGCGGTATTTTTTCGTTTGGGATTAATTGACATGCGATTTTTAACACTGCCATTAACGATCACTCTATTAGTCGCTTGGTACCCTAGAATCGACGGCCAAGAAGTTTATTCTCCCAGACCGTACGGTTCGGGTGTTGCCAGTGAACCTTTCGATGGGGATTCGCAGTTCGTTTTTACATCCACTCCGAGTTCTCAACCTGCGACCACTCTAGAGGAGCTTTCCATTCGCCTCAATGCGCTGGAAACCAAAGAGAACTTGACTGAGTCAGAACTCAAAAAGTTAGCAGATGCTAAGAAGCCGGCGGCTGATAAACCAAAGTATCCGAACGTTGCAATCAGCGGCGTGTTTCAAGCAGACGCAGTTAGCTTTAGCCAGCTTGAGTCAAGTCGGCAAGCGTATGGATCGGTCGAAAGCGGCGCTGACTTTCGTCGAGCACGGCTAGGTGCCAAGGGCGCAGTTTCCGATCGCATGGATTACTTCATGCAAATGGATTTTGGCTTCTTCGGGCGACCTACTTTCACCGATGTATGGGCCGACTTCAAAGAGTTGGGGCCGTTGGGAACGGTACGCGTGGGACAGTGGAAGCAACCGTTCGGACTAGAAGTCGTTAGCAGCTTTCGATACACGACATTCATGGAGCGCTCGTCACTGTTTCAAGCGTTCACACCATTTCGTCACATTGGTATTGGGTTCTACAACAACTCCAACGACCTCAATTGGACCTGGGCTGCTTCCTATTTTCGAACCGGACAGGACCAATTCGCGGGCTCGCTAAGTACCGATGGAGGAAACGGTGGCGCCGGTCGACTAACTCATTTGCTATGGCATGATGGTGCAAAAGGAGAAGACTACCTGCATCTCGGGGCCGGGTACTTTCTCAATGCACCACCCAACGAAAGAGTTCGATTCCGAAGTGTACCTGAAATATTCGTTGGCGAGTTTGTGGTGCCATCGGGTTCACCTATCGGCACGAGCGGACAACCTGTTCCATCCATAGCGAACGGAACACCTTTCTTTGTAGATACGGGAACGATTGGCTCGAGTTTGACGCAAACTTTCGGGTTGGAATCGATGTGGGTACGTGGCCCGCTTTCTTGGCAAAGCGAAGCCATGGGGTGCTTTGTTGATACTACCGGCAGTGGAAACGCGTTTTTGAACGGAGCTTACTCGCAAGTAGGTTGGTTTCTGACTGGGGAGCATCGACCTTACGATCGCAAAGCAGGTGCAATCGATCGCATCATTCCGTTTCATAGTGTTGCGAAAAGTGGTGGCGGTTGGGGTGCCTGGGAAATCGCCGGACGTTGGTCCTATCTCGATGTGACGGACAAACAAATACAAGGCGGAATGATGCAGAACATGACTGCGGGATTGAACTGGTATGTGAACCCAAATTGCAAGTGCGTATTCAACTACATCCATTCTTGGGCCGATTCAAGGCCCACTAGCAACGGTACAATCCTTTCCAACAACATTATTAGTTCGCAGACCGACGCCTACGGGATGCGTTGCCAATTGGATTTCTAAATTTGCCAACTTGTTCTCACATTAGGATTGCAGGCGATCATTTTGAAACGTGATTCTTCGAAATGGCATCCCCGATTTGTACAATAGCGGCTGCGATTCATTACAAAGTTGAAAGAGTCGATTGAAATTGCTATTGTTAGAATAAAGTGATGTGTGAGGCCAATCATTTACATCATTGGCGAATTGCCGGGATGCACGGTGCGTTGGCATTCTATTAACCTTTTGTTCTTGAACGAGAGCTTTGGTGTCGCAAACCATTCGGTCCTACGTTTGCACTGTTTATTGTATTCTTGTTATCAATCACACTTATTGGCATGCAGCGCTTGCCATGGAGAGAGTCATGTTGAATCGATTTTTGAGACATTCTTGGCTGAAGACCGTGTCGACATTTTGCGTTGTAGCGGGCCTGGGCCTGTGCACATTTACAACGGCGTTCGGGCAACACGGTGGCGGACATGGCGGTGGCGGACACGCTGGTGGCGGGCACGCTGGCGGTGCAATGCACAGTGGTGGCTCGCACAGTGGTGGAACGCATATGGGAAGCTCTCATATGGGATCTTCGCACGTCGGTGGAACGCATATGGGCTCCTCTCACATAGGTAGCACTCACCATTCGGGACACAATTACTATGGTGGCTATGGTGGCTATGGTGGCTATGGTAATGGGGGCATCGGTATTGGTTTGGGGAGTTACTCAAATTTTGGTGGGCTATACGGATCGAACTATGGGTATGGCTATGGCGGTTCACGCCTGGGATATTCCAACCTTGGTTATTCGGGGCTGGGTTATTCGAACTACTACAATTCCTCGCCATCGTATTACTCGCCTACCTACTCAACGGGCTATGTCGCTCCGCAGTATGTGACTCCGTACTCAACACCGTACGTCGTCAGTAGGCCGAGTGTAGTGGTACAAAGCGCGCCGCAGAGCAATTCCAATGTCTATTCGGGACCTGTTTCGGCCGATGGTCAGCCAACCGGAGATCTAAGACCCGGCATGGTTCTTCCGGATGGGGCAGTCGTCGTATCGGTGGGTAATGGGACAAGATAGTTTCAGTGTCGGTGGCAGGGACTTGCCAGGAAGACTCCCTCCGTCGTATTCTTGCGGTTTTATGCGATGATGAAGTGTTCGAATTCTATGGGCTAAAGTGTAGCACGACACTCCGTGCCGTGAA
>JANLRK010000293.1:0-2861 GCA_031361585.1 Pirellula sp.
ATCACGCTTGATCCATCCAACCCATCCGCCATTTGGATCGTCGACAGTGGCACCGACAAAGTGTATCAATACGACAATGCGGCTGGATTAACTTCAGGTAGTAAGTCGGCCAATTCTAGCTGGGCGCTTGCAGCAGGTAACACTAACCCGCAAGGCATCGCCGATCCACCACCACCAGCCGCATTCGGCGCGATGGGGAAAGCAGCCGATTTGCAATCGCCATTTGTCGGAGCCGCTTCGATGGCTTTGTTCAGCGGATCTGCGTCCAATAATGGTTCTGTTACGTTGCAACAAGTTCAATCAAAAGTTCGCACTACGGACGAATTCATGAGTGTCCTTGGACTTGCGTTTGAACAGCCAAAGGCTTCAGTGAGCGTTGGCCGAAGTACGGATGTTGCTTCGACCAAACCAATCGATCGTAGTGCGGGCATCGACACCGAGATCCAAGATCACGACATTGATGATTTGATTGGCCTAGTGGCTCATGACCTTCGGAGATAAATAGCAACCGATGCGGCCTACTAGGTCGTTACCACCACGCAGCCGATGTAGGTAGCATCGGCCTCGTGGCGGACGCTTAAATTCTTGAAACTCTGACAAAATTCGCACGGAAGGCTGTCCTCCGAACTCGCTCCGGTCACCCAAACCGGTGCGGCGAAGACGACTTTTAACCATCACCCCAATCGCAGCGTTGTGTGTGGTCGATGCTTGTTTCGAGAAACAATGACCGACCAGTAGCAAGTTAATGTACGGGTCCGAGTATTAGATTCTCTGAGTGCGCTGTAATCTGCGCTGCCCAAAATAAAATCCTTCATTTTCCCAGCGAATGGTGGACACTTAGCAGACCCTCCCCATCCGTTGATTTGACCAAGAAGCCCTGAGAAAATCAGGATTTCTTTTTACACTGCGCAGAATGCGGCGTAAGCGGGTCGTAGCGGGTAACTTGCTAGTAGTCGGTAATAGTCTCTCGAAACAGCATTGAACCCAAATGCTAAGCGTCGATTGAGCTGAAGGTTGAAAGTCATTTTTCGCCGTACCGGTTTGGGTGACCGGTGCTAATTAGCAGGCTATTTTGTTGACGGCTGAGACGCGGAAGTCGATACAAACGCTGCGAGTTCCACGACCCGAAATGCAGCCGGTGTATCGGAATTCCGTGCGCAAATTGGCTGGCATCGCGAGCCATTCGTTTAGCAAATAAGCTGATTAGAGGAGCGGCGGAGAGCCACGTGGCTGAGATGGGCTACTCCGCATCGGCAATGAAACTTTTTCTGAATCGTTGCTCTCTGGCGCCCCTGGACATTCACAGACCAGCATTCTGAAGCAATCAAGTGATCGTGCTGCTACAATCGTTCTGTCTGAGCATCACCACTATCGCCGCACGCCTATGAACGACGTTACCCGCATACTGTCGCAAATCGAAGCGGGCGATCCGTCGGCTGCGGAACAATTATTGCCGCTGGTCTATGACGAATTGCGGAAGCTTGCAGCGGCCAAGTTGGCCCACGAGTCTCCTGGGCAGACGCTCCAGGCCACAGCACTAGTGCATGAAGCCTACCTGCGTTTGGTGGCGAGACCCCAGTGTGAGTTGAGTGAGTCCCCGCCCGATGAACCGGCCTGGAACGGTCCCGGCCACTTCTTTGCGGCGGCTGCCGAAGCAATGCGTAGGATTTTGGTCGATCAGGCACGTCGCAAGTTAGCGGTTCGGCACGGAGGCGAGTGGCAGCGAGTCCCTGAACTCAAAGAATATCCTGTTGCAGACGGTGAAGCCGAACAGACCATCATCATCCACGATTCGCTGGACCAATTCGGGGCAACGTATCCTCGCCAAGTCAAAGTTGCGAAGATGCGGTTGTTTTTGCGACTTACGTTTGCCGAGATCGCGGAAATTATTAACCTGTCAGCGGATACGGCCGAATCGGACTGGAACTTTGCGCGAGCTTGGTTGAAGCGGGAATGGGGAAAAACACTGCAGGATCGCGCCAAATGAAGATTTTTGAAAGATCTTTCCGGTTTTCATCCGGAAATCTCGCACTGTGAAGTAAGAGACGTGTTTTTCCTGTTGAGTGACGGAGGTGGATGATGACTGAACACGATTTATTCGCGGCGGCGATTAAACTCACGGGCGATCACCGAGCTGCGTTTCTGAGTGCGGCCTGTGGGCAAAATGCAAAGTTGCGAGAGCAGGTCGACGCCCTTTTGCGGGCTCATGACGAAACGGGAGGCCTGCTGCCGAGACAAGTCGATCGCAAACTCGAAGATCATCGTCTGGATACGACACTCCTGGCTGCCAGTCATGCAGCACCCGGAACGATCATCGCCGGCCGCTACAAGCTCCTGGAAGCCATCGGCGAAGGGGGGATGGGTACGGTCTGGGTCGCCGAGCAATCCCAACCGGTCAAACGCAAGGTTGCCCTGAAGCTGATCAAAGCCGGGATGGATTCCAAGAGCGTCCTGGCCCGCTTCGAAGCGGAGCGACAAGCGCTGGCCGTGATGGATCACCCTAACATCTCCAAAGTGCTAGACGGCGGTCTGACCGAACAAGGCCGCCCGTACTTCGTGATGGAATACGTCAAGGGCATCCCGATCACCGAATACTGTGACGCGCAAAAGCTGAGTGTCCCCGAGCGCTTGCAGTTATTCGCCCAGGTCTGCCAAGCGGTACAGCACGCGCACCAGAAAGGGATCATCCATCGCGATTTGAAGCCTTCGAATATTCTGGTCGCCCCTTACGACGACAAGCCAGTTCCCAAGGTCATCGACTTTGGCCTAGCCAAAGCGATCCACCAGTCACTGACCGAGAACACCCTGCATACGGCGCACGACATGGTGCTGGGAACTCCGTTGTACATGTCGCCCGAACA
>JANLRK010000327.1:0-6546 GCA_031361585.1 Pirellula sp.
TTGGGTCGGGATCTCGATCAACACCATGACACTTGGCGGAATCGCGGTCGCAATCGGTGATCTAGTCGACGACTCGATTGTTGATATCGAAAACATCTATCGTCGACTAAAGGAGAATCGGCATTTGCCTATCGAACAGCAGCGCCCAGCACTCGACGTAATCTATGATGCATCGTGTGAGGTTCGCAATTCGATCGTATACGCAACACTGATTGTCGCATTGGTTGTATTGCCATTGTTTTCGATGAGCGGACTAGAGGGACGGATGTTCGCACCGCTGGGACTATCCTACATGGTATCTTTATTGGCTTCGCTAGCTGTCTCCTTGACCATCACACCGGTGCTTGCGTTTTATTTGTTACCCGGTGCAAAGTTACTCGACGAGCGGAAGGATCCATTCCTGCTTCGGATCTTGAAAAGAACGGTTGGTCGAGTCTTGCAAATGACATTGCGAAATGCCAACGCTGTGCTTGTCGTGACAATGCTTTGCGTCACCCTTTCACTGTCTACGCTGGTCTGGATGGGCGGAGAATTTCTCCCGCCATTCAATGAAGGGACCTTCACGATCGGCTTTCAAACCGAGCCAGGAACTAGCTTGATCGAAAGCCAAAGGCTCGCCGAGCGAGCGGAACAAATGCTGCTCGATATCCCCGAAGTGATTGCGGTATCTCGTCGAACGGGGAGAGCTGAATTGGACGAGCATGCCGAGGGTGTCAATTCCTCTGAGATCGACGTACGTGTCCAAGAACATCAACGTGCCAAGCCGGGGATAACAGCCTATTTGATTCGTTTGATTCCGATTGTTCACTTGTGGGGATTTGAGTCGGTTGGCCGGCCAAACGAAGCCGTTATGGCGGATATCCGAGACAGAGTGACGCTCATACCAGGCATCAAAGCCAACATTGGTCAACCGATTTCTCATCGCTTGGATCATATCATGTCCGGTGTGCGCGCTCAGATCGCAGTGAAGGTGTTTGGCAATGATCTGCGTGAACTGCGCGATGCTAGTCAAGACATTTACACTGCCATGAGCCAAGTTTCGGGTGTCGTCGACTTACAGCTCGAGCCTCAAGTCGAAGTGACGCAAGTGCGATTGCAGATTCGCCGCGAAGACGCGGCTCGATATGGGCTTGCGCCAGGCGATGTCGCTGACCTGCTAGAGACCGCTTACAAAGGCCGAGTCGTTTCGCAGGTATTGGATGAAGATCGCTATTTCGGCATGGTCGTTTGGTACGACGAAACTGCCCGTAGCGATCCCGATGTGATTGCTCAAACGATTATCGACACACCGTCGGGACGTCGCGTTTCGCTGGCCGAAGTCGTCGACGTACTCGATACAACCGGGCCGAACACGCTTAATCGAGAGCATGTCCAGCGCAGGATTGTCGCGTTCTGCAACGTTCAAGGACGCGACCTTACAAGCGTTGTAGCCGAGATTCGGAAATTGACGCAGCCTACCGAGGAGCGGCTTCGCAAATTGCCCGGCGATTATCACATCGAGTATGGTGGACAGTTCGAAGCTCAACGCGACGCAAACTTGCGATTGCTCTTGCTCGGTAGCTTGTCGGTGGTTGGAGTTTTACTCTTGCTGGTCAAATGCCTTAGTTCCTGGCGAGCCGCGTTGCAGGTCTTGGTCAACATTCCGCTGGCAGCTATGGGCTCAATCCTCACACTTTTGATCGTCAATCAGCCGTCGGCAGAAGCTTTAGCTGCCGCATCATGGTGGCAATGGCCCAGCGTTTGGATCGGAGCGACAACGTTGTCCGTTGCTCACTGGGTTGGCTTTATTACTTTGATTGGAATCGTCAGTCGCAATGGCATAATGATGATTTCGCACTATATGCACTTGATGGAGCAGGAGGGGGAAGAGTTCGGCGAAGCGATGATCATCCGAGGGAGTTTGGAACGCTTGGCTCCAGTAATGATGACGGCCACGACCAGCTTCATCGGTCTGCTGCCGTTGATCATGAGGGCCGGTCAGACAGGCAAAGAGATCCTCTATCCGCTTGCCCTGGTTGTTTTCGGCGGTATGTTGACTTCAACTCTGTTGGACCAATTGGTCACACCGGCTTTATTTTACCGATTCGGGTATCGTCAAACAAAAAACCAATTGAATCGATTGAAGGAATGACAATTTGGCGAGGGGCAGGCTTAAAACTACCAGTTGTCTTCAAGATGCCGATCGCCTAAGAATAGAAAAACAGTCACACTCGGCAAGAGTGACCTACTCCAGTTACACGCACCACGAATCCATTTCCCATCCCGACAACGCAGGCGTTGATTACCATGTTACGGTTATTGTTTGTATTATCTTGTGTATCGCTGTTGGATAATCTGTACCATGCGCGTGCTGACGAATCCATTTTGATTGCAACCGGGGATACGATTGGACCTAAGCAGCCGCAAGCTGCAGTCTCGTCCGATGGCATTATCCACCTGGCATTTGGTTCCGGTGAGGACGTCTCCTACTGCCATTCCAACGATGGTGGAACAAGTTTTAACAAACCCACCGTTGCCTTTCGTGTTCCGAATCTCGCACTTGGCATGCGACGCGGTCCTCGCATAACGGCCTTTGGCGACGCGTTAATTATTACCGCAATCGGAGGCAAGCAAGGCAAAGGACGGGATGGAGACGTGCTCGCTTGGCGATCGAATGATCGAGGCGAGTCGTGGAAAGGGCCCGTTCATGTCAACGACTCAAATGATTCGGCTAGAGAAGGTCTCCATGCGATGGCTGTTTCATCAACTGGCAATACATGGTGTACTTGGTTGGATCTTCGCAATCAGAGAACGGAGCTCTACGCGTCTCAGTCAGTCGATGGCGGAGAGAATTGGTCCCCCAATCAACTCGTGTATCGTTCGCCCGAGAAAAGCATTTGCGAATGCTGCCATCCATCCATTGCCATCCATGACAAGACGGTCCAAATTCTGTTTCGCAATTCGCTTGCCGGCAATCGCGACATGTATTTGACGTCGTTAGAGCCATTGAACGGCAAACTCAATGCGAATTCGATCCGAATTGGAGACGACCATTGGAAGTTAAACGCCTGTCCGATGGATGGCGGCATGCTTGCGATCGATGCCAAAGGTTTGGTATCGACTGTGTGGCGACGCGGTCGCGAGATATTCTTGGCGACGATTGATGGGCTCAAGAATGATGGGCTCAAGAATGATGTGGCCGATGAGCAATTGATCGGTATCGGCGAACAGCCTTGGATTGCATCAACAAAAGTCGGACCAGTTGCGGTTTGGTCCATTCGTCGCGACGGCGAATTGAAGATGCGAACCCTATCCAATGAGCAAGTGCTTTCGATCGCCTCAAATGCACGCGATGCAGTGATTGTAGCGGAACCAGTTCACGGCAAGACCGTTTTCGTATTTTGGGAACAAAACGAGAGCGGTCGAACCAGCATCTTTGCAAAAACCGTTAACATTGTTTCTCAATAGACCAAAAGCAAGCGCACATGCCAATCAAAATGTTTGTCGTCGATGCCTTCACGAATCAACCATTCGCTGGAAATCCTGCAGCCGTTTGTATCCTCGATTTTCCAGCGGACGAAACTTGGATGACGAATGTTGCCCGAGAAATGAACCTTGCAGAAACCGCATTCGTTTGGCCCATTCAAGATGGTTTCTCGTTACGCTGGCTCACCCCAGGAGTGGAGGTCGACCTATGCGGCCAGGAGGTCGACCTATGCGGCCATGCAACGCTGGCAGCCGCCACAGTTCTCTGGCACACAGGCAAGATCGCACGCGAGGAGGTGGCGAGTTTTCATACTCGTAGCGGCGGATTCACCACGGCTAGAATCAATCGAGCCTCCAGCTCTAGTACGACGCGCAAGCGCGCAAGCGAGTGATAATAGCAGGAAGCGCAAGCTAGTGATTCGAACTCCACATTGCCATTCTTTGCATTTGACAGTCGCACCCGGCAGGTGCGACCTACTTCAACAACAAGCTTGGCGATTTGGGTGGCTTGGGGTATCCACTACTATCGTTTCAGTTTTTCCACCGATGCCGATTGTGCTGGCCGATAAATCCAATTGAGCAATGCGAGTGCGATTCAATCGCAAAATCGCCTTCCTACACAATGGGAATTCGGGATGTCCTTCAAGAAGTCTGATCAGAAACTGAACCGTCGGCAATTGCTTCAGAAAGCCACAGTCGCTGCGGCAGCGCTGATAGCCACGCCTAAGTCCAACGCCAAAGCCGACTTGTCGCTCGGGTCATTTCCAGACATGTTGGCGCGTCGATCCACCTCGCCATCTATTTACAAAGAGACAGCTAAAGCCGACTACGTCAGAAACATGCAGCCCTTCGGTGGTTCGTTGTCAGCGGATCCAAGGTGCCTGTTTGGCATGCCACCCAATGGCAAACCTTGGCGATTCGATGTGTTGGTCGTCGGATCTGGCTATGGTGCGGCTATTACCGCGGCACGCCTTAGCGAGAAAATGCATCCGGGTACTCGCATCGCTATGCTTGAACGCGGACGCGAATGGGTTCCAGGAACTTTCCCGGATGTGCTAAAGGATGTTACCGACAACTCCCGCTTGAAGTTGTTTGGACGGCACAAGCGCGACCTCAATAATCCAACAGGCTTATTCAATGTCGTCCAGTGCGATGAGATTTCCGTGTTGAGTGGGAGTGGTCTTGGCGGTTCTTCGTTGATCAACGCCAGCGTCGCACTCCGTGCTGATCCAGAAGTGTTTTTGCAAACTCAATGGCCACATGCGCTTCGCGATATAGATTATCTGTCGGCCTATTATGATCTGGCAGAGTGCGAATTAGGCGTCAGTCGCGAACCAGAGGATTGGACATGCAAAATGAAGGCACAACGGTTGGCCGCCGAATCGCTGCGAGATTCCGGTTGCCACTTTGAAGCTGCCGCCTTGACGATCACGCGATCCTTTCAAGGGCACGCATTGCCTGTGTTGAATCGTCAAGGACTATGCCAAAGGGAGTGCATTGACTGTGGAGACTGCTTGACGGGCTGCAACGTCGGGGCAAAAAACACGCTTGCAATGAATTACCTGCCCATCGCGAGGCGGAACGGGACGATGATGTTCACTCAAACCGAAGTTCGCGACATTGAAAAATGTGGTGACTTTTGGAAAGTGAATTTCATCTATTTCCATCGCGATGAAAAAGGACGTCATACAGAAGAGGGGGGCTGCACCACCGCTCGCGTCGTAGTCCTCGGGGCTGGAAGCATTGGAAGTTCAGAAATCCTCTTGCGGTCACAAAGCGAGAACCTGGATTTCTCTAGGCAATTAGGCTGCAACTGGACAGGCAACGGTGATGCACTAGGGTTTGTACGCAAAACGGAACACCCAACCAACATCGCAGGTTTCAGCGCACAAGATCCTGAGGGACGCCGCATCGGACCGACGATTCAAACGAATGTCACTTATCCAGAGCGACCCAATCTCTTCGATCGAGTCTTAATCCAAGAGGGCGTTGCGGCTCGGTCCTATGCGAATGCCTTAAGCTACTTGATGCAAGACTTGGATCTCGATCAAACACAAGTCATGTTGGGAATGGGGCATGATCGGCAAGAGGGAAAACTCTTTCTCGAAGACAATGGAAACGCCTTTATCTCCTGGCCCGGTCTGTTGGAGAGCGACTATCGACGACTTATTCGAGAAGAGTTTTCTAGACTTGCGCATGGCCACGGTGGCAAGTACAAGTACTTGAGGGTATTTGGAGACAAGATGATCTCGGTTCATCCACTTGGAGGGTGCGGGATGAGCGATGATCCGCGGAGCGGTGTCCTCAATCACAAGGGACAAGTTTACGATACGGTCTGCGGAGGCGACATCGACGAAGCCACAGGCGAGCATCGCGTACATGATGGTCTCTATGTTTGTGACGGAGCCATCTTCCCAACGGCCATCGCCTGCAATCCATTATTGACCATCTCTGCCTTTGCAGAGCGAGCGGCACAACTCATAACGCTTGAGCCGAAGTACGCCGATCTGTTCCGGTTCTGACGCTGGCAGCGTCAGCCACGTGGAGGACGCTGCCAGCGTCCTCAAATTGCCCACTCAATTAACGTTCTGCGAGGGAACGTACCCTCCTTTCCATAAACGCGAGCCATATCTTTTCTTCACCGCTTCATCGACTTCATCCCATCGTTTTGCGTTGGCTCGTTGGTTTATATACAAGTCGATCGACATGGGGATCATGCCGATCGTCACAATATCTTCGGAGGTCAATTCGAATTCCAGGTAGAGGTGTTGCAGACCCTTGATCGTACCAATCCTCCTTAGGGATTCGGAATCGATACGCGAAACGCTCACCGCAAATGGTTCTTGCCGTTGACTTTCGATCAGCAGTTGAACGGACTCCGGACTGAACTCACATGGTCCAAGCCATGGGAGCTTCGATCGACACATACTTTGTATCGCAGACTCAGGCAGGTCTCGACCAATTTGCAATGACAGCGACTTCACACCCTTCAAGTTCGCCAAGAACTGGATTGCTTCATCGCTTATCAAAGTTGTATTCACACTGATTTTTCCAAGCGGCCTCCCGACGTCAATCGATTGG
>JANLRK010000348.1:0-2251 GCA_031361585.1 Pirellula sp.
CGTATACCATCCCTCCGAGGGAGCGGTAGAACTGATTGCCGAAGGTGGCCAAAAGGTTCAGCAGGAACTTCGCAAGGTATTCTGCCGATCGATCCTTGGCATCGAGGTCAACGATCAGGAACCACTTCGCCCCAGCTACACGTTGGATCATTTGCTCGATCCGTCATTTCATTTTGCACTCGAGGATGGGGATGGAATCGCAAGCGTTTTACTCCGCAAAGTCCGATTCGAGCCAACGGTAAGCATTCACGGATTGGAATACCTCGAGTACAAATCTACCAATGATGTCAGCTATGGCAAGACTCGCGAAATGATCCACCGAATGCTGGATGCTTATGAATTAGATGCAACTCAAGTTGCGGTCACACAGGCAAGTTTTCAACTGCGTTTTATGAGTGATGGCGAAGGTAAGGGAAAGTCGATGACTTTTTATGTCCATTGTCCAAATAGCTGCGATTTAAAGGACAAAACGGACGAGATGCGTGTGATTGGCGAGCGTTGCCTGGAACGCTGGGGCATCCGCTGTGATTGACCCCCTTAGCGAGAAGTTGGTCCTGACGTATTCGGCACTCAATACTTTTCGCAACTGCCCAAGGAAATATAAGCATCGCTATCTAGATAACTTGCGGCCGCGTGAACGGGCAGAGGCGCTTTCCTTTGGCGGCCTTGTCCACAGTGCCATTGAATTGTGGTACCGCTCCGTCCGGGATCCGAATCGGTTGGAATCGGTATTGAATCATCTAGACCTGCAATTCCCGGATCAAAATGTTGACGACTTGCAGAAGTCACTTTGGCATCTGGCTCGGGCCATGTTCACAGGGTATGCCAAGCGCCGAGGCAAGTGGTTACTAAATACTTCGAATTGTTTCTCCTACCAGAGGCCGTGTGAGTACCTGAGCTTCTGCCAATCCGGCTTCAATCCAAACGTTGCAGACAACCTCTATGAGATTGCGCTGCCACATGAAGAACTATCCCCTGTTGATTCTTACGCACCCTCGTTTTGAAAGGTAATTGAACAAGATGACATTAACACTTCCAACAGAAAGAACCAAGCCTGTGACGGAGTTAGGCAAGCAGACCATTCTGCTCTATGGGCGCCCAAAAATTGGAAAGTCTGAGATGGCAAGCAAGGCGCCTGAGGCGATTTTTTTCGAATGCGAACCAGGTCTAAATCACCTCGAGGTATTCAAGGTTCCGACCTACAAATGGGAGGACTTCCTCGACGCCTGCAAGCTAATTGCCAAGGGGGATCACCCGTTCAAGACGATCGTTATCGATACCATCGACAACGCTTTCAAAATGTGCTCCGAGCACGTTTGCGCCAAGCATGAAGTCGACTACGAAGGGGACCTCGGCCATGGAAAAGGTTGGGCTTTAGTCAAAAACGAGTGGCACCGTGAGCTTACTCGACTGGCAAGCCTTCCCTACGGCCTAATCCTAATCTCCCACGCTCAGGACAAAATCATCGAGACGCGGACTGGTGAATACACCAAGACGCAACCGAGTCTTCCGGACCGCGCCCGAAATGTTGTTCTCGGACTAGTCGACATCATCCTCTTCGGTGATTCGATTCCAAAGAAGGATGCCGCAGGCAATGTCACTATCGAACGCGTACTGCGAACCAAACCGCATCCGACTTACGAGGCTGGTGATCGAACAGGTCGGTTGCCAGACGTTCTACCTCTCGATTACGACGCCTTTGTAAAGGCATTCAATTCATCCGCTCGAAGCCAGCAATCCGGCAATGGCAGCGTAGCGACCAGTTCAACGCCGGCAAGTACCCCAAGTGGAAAGGTCAAATAATGAGCGATTACCAAAACTACGAGTCCGATGGCGACAAAGTGGATCTCACCGTTTTCGACGATGAGTTCAACACGGCCGAGGCGCCGAGCCAGGATGAAGTGCCCGATGGCAAATATCAAGTCCGCATCGATTCGGTGCGACTCGAGCACAGTCAGAAAGGCGATCCGATGATCAAGTGGGATTTGATCGTGCTGTCGGGATCGCAGGCAGGGCGCCACATTTTCAAAAACTCGGTGATCACAGCGGCTTCGTTGCCGTTCGTCAAAGGGGATTTGAAGACTCTGGGCTTGGTATTGACTAAGTTCAGCGAGTTGGCAGGACGCCTTGAGGAGCTGCTGGATGTGACGTTGGAGCTAACTAAGCGCACAAAGGGTGAGTACGCCAATGTTTATTTCAATCGTCGGATCCAGATTGCGATTACTACGTCGATTAATCGTGCGGATTCAGG
>JANLRK010000387.1:0-10867 GCA_031361585.1 Pirellula sp.
TAAGGCTCTGTTGTATTACGGAAAGAAGTCAATTTCAAGGTGCCATAGCATTTCGAACGGATCGGAATGGCTCTAGAAAATAGTACGCAAACCCGATAGTTTACCTCTGAGGTATCGCATGTCGGAATATTCGAAAAAGTCTATGCATTCAGGTTCTACAATTGCCGGGCAAACGGTCTTTTGGATCATCACAATCATCCTGTATTCCAGTGCTTTCTCGGATGCGCAAGAGTTCGAAAACTGGGTGACTGTACAAACGCAGCTTGCTGATTCCTTTGCCGGAGCTCAATCGTTTGGCGACGGCAATCCAGAAGGTCTACCGAAAATAAAGAGTTTGGGCAAACTTGTGTCGATCGAAGGAAAAGCTGGCGACCGCGGTACGCTGCGAGAATATCGTGATCCTACGAACGGCGATTTGGATACGGGGGCTGAGCTCAAATTGGATCCCGACTCCAATTCCGATTTGAAGTTTCCAAGATTGTCCTACTTTTCACAGGAACCCTACTTAAATTACAGATCGGACGAACAATCGCTCAGTTATTTGCCCGGCGATGGAGATCAATTTGGTTGGTTGTCCTTTGAATCATCCCCGTATTTGGGACGCGGCTATAAATCTGGGATAACGACTGCCATTAATATTCATCTATTATCCGGTCCCAACGTGGTTCCTCTTCCGCCCCGATTGTACGATTTTTCTCTCGGGTACCAAAAGCGAGGACGCATCAAAGACTACATGAGTTACGATCTCGCTACCAGCATCGGTGTCTTCAGCGATTTTGAGGATAGCGCTAGAGACGGTATTCGATTTCCCGGGCATGCGGTGGGAATGCTGCATCTCAAACCGGAATTGGATTTTGTATTTGGTGTGGATTACTTAAGCCGCGACGACATCAAGTTATTGCCCGTCGGGGGCATCTCATGGCGTCCCCAAGCCATGCCTGACATGCGTTTTGATCTAGTGTTCCCGCGGCCACGCATCGATTATTCCATCGACAATCAATCCAAAATTTACTTGGCAGGCAGATTGGGAGGCGGCACGTGGGACATCGAATTTCCAAACAACGACAACGACGTGATGACTTATCGCGACCTACAATTGCTGCTTGGCTTTGAGAATCGAAACTCGGATGGAAATCTGTCTTCTGTCGAGTTTGGCTATGTTTTCGATCGGAGACTGCAATTCCGAACGCTGTCGCAATCGACCGAGTTTGATGACGCGTTTGTGCTTCGATTCGTAACTCGCAAGTAGCTGTTCACGTGGCCGACGCTGCTAGCGTCGGACCAATTGCGAAGAGTATCTGCCAAATAATCTTTTAGCGGATGCTGGCAGCATCCGCCACGTTTACCTGTAACCGGATGCTGGCAGCATCCGCCACGGCAAATTACTTCTTGATTTGGAATTCGAGTTGGCTCTGACCGAACTTGCGAGCTTTCATATCTTCGACGGTTAATCGAAGCTGATAATTGCCGACAGAAATTTGCTGTGGCATGTAGATTTTGTAAACAATGAAGTAGTCGCGACGATGATTCTGACAGATCTCCGGTTCCATCGGGAGCAACTGGTCTGCGACTTTTCGCCCCTGCGAATCGATGATCTCATAGCTCCCTTGAAGCTGCGATTCGAAGCCCTCTTTGACTTTGTTCGCAGCCACGTTCTCAATTTCGCAGTATAGAAGCAACTCATCGTCTGGCTTGAAGTGGTACTTCGGAAACTTAGTGATAACCCCATATCGTTCTACTTCGGTGCAGAAGGCGACGGATTTCACTTCGAGATTGCTGGCCGCTGCAAGATGATTGGTCGCTTCGCGCTGGCTATTCATCACTAGTGACCAATGCCGCGAACGCACGGGCATTGCATCCGGATTGCTTGCTTCGTAGAGAGCTTGCATCTGATGCTGGAAGTAATCCTTTTCATTGTCGGACAGTTTGTCAATTGGACGCATCGCATCGGCCAATCTTCGCTGACTGACGTAGAGCATTCTTAGGGTAACTTCTTGACTGATTCGAAGATTTTCATCGCTGGCAGGAACTTCTTTGACTTGTTTCTCCAGCTGTTCGATAGCCTGACTTAACAATTGGCGCCAATTGGACGCGTTTGCGGTTTGAACTGCATTCACCATGGGAATTGGGAGCAGCGGAATGGATTTGCTATTGCTAAGCGGTGCAACTGCCGAAGCCGGTACGACTTTTGTCCCAGAAATATCTGAACGATCGGCATAGTGCGGTGCTGTCGCGATTGCCGTTGCTAGACTCACGTCATTGTTTTTGGATGAAACGGCATCTGCGGTGTCGACGTTATCCCGCATGCTGCTATCTTGTTCGACAAGGCTAGTATCGGTCATCCGAAAGGAAACCTTGTTCGATCCGCTCGCTTTAATGCCATTGGCTGGATCCGACATCGCATCGGAATCGCGACTAGCAGAAAGTCTCTCCTCTGCATTCGCTCGATTCTCGCTTGGCTTCGATTTGGATTTAGACAAATAGTTGGCTGCGACGGATTCTGATCGCTGAACCGCATCCAATTGTTTTTTGAGAATATCTCGGTAAGCGGCCGGCAGGGAGGCAAGTGCTCCGTCAATGTCGATATCTTGGCTGGATGTGCTAAGCAGCGTTGAGGGCGTACGATCGTCTGCCTCAGGATGGTCGCTGGCTGGACCATATCCAACTAGGCCGCTCCGCCTTGTTTTGGCGTTTCGATCGATCGCGCCGTTTCCACCGTTCGCATCCAATCTATTTGCTTTTTCAAACCTGCTTGGCGTTTTTAGATCGTAACCATTCGGCCGAGGAACTTTGCTAACTGGCGATTGAGGCAGGTCCCAATCGTCTTGTTCCGCCATCATCCTGGTTAGTTCTTCGTCGCGAGCGCGAAAGCCCATCTGCTGGCAACCTGCCGGGGTGATCGATGAGCCGATCAAAGATAAAATCGCAATTCTTTGCAGACTCTGCCGATTAAATGACCAGCCAGTGAAACGGATGCTTGAACGAAAATGTTTTTGCACGTTCGACGTCATAGAATTGTCTACCCGGAGTTTACGATGCGATAGATTGAGCTTCGATGCTGGATGTATTCTTCGCCTCTTCCGCCAGAACCTCGTAGGCCAAAGACATATAGTCCTCCGACCCATGGCTATTGGGCGCGTACGCAAAAATAGACTGTCCAAAACTTGGGGCTTCGGCCAATCGAATGTTGCGGCGAATTTTTGTTTGAAAGAATTTGGCTTGCGCCCAGACCGGGCTTTGGGCTGCACTCACTTGCAAGAACTCTTCGACATCGCGGCTAACCTCTGCGGCGAGTCGAGTACCTGATTCGTACATGCAAAGCACGATCCCCTCCAGCTTTAGGGTTGGATTCAATCGCTTGGCTACGAGCTCGATGGTTTTGAGCAACTTGCTCAACCCATGCAATGCTAGAAAGTGTGGTTGGAGCGGCAAGAAAACCTCGTCAACCGCCGTCAATGCATTGAGTGTCAGCACGCCCAGGGAAGGCGGGCAATCGAGAATCATGAAATCGAAATCCGATTCATCCATCTCGATTTTGTCTTTCAAAATAACTTCGCGTCCAACTTCACCGGCTAGCTCCATTTCGGCAGCCGCCAGGTCTAGACTGGCAGGCACAATGGCCAAGTTTGGTAACACCCAGCGTCGGACGTGCTCCAAAAGCGCATCGCCACACAATAGATCGTAGATACTGGTTTCGTTGTCGTTGAGAGTCAGGCCGAGATGCAATGAAGCATGTGCTTGAGGATCCAGGTCCAGGACGCAGACCTTTTTGCCACATAACGCCAGCCCAGCCGCCAAATTAACGGCAGTGGTTGTCTTGCCGACGCCTCCCTTTTGATTGAGAACCGCAATTTTTCGCATCGTCAAATTGTCTCTTTTTTGTGTTGAGTCTTGACATCTGCCGTGATTGACCAGTTGGAACGGGATTCCACTTTGGTCAAAGCACCCTATGGTTTAGTTGACACTCTGTTTGGCAGATTCTGCCCGACATTAGCAAATGATCGGGGAATGAATCCAGGTCAAACCGCCGGGCCAGTTGACAATTCCAACAATTCGAACATCCTTTTGCTTTATCAAACCAAAGTCACTCTCGACACGAATGACCTACGGTAGGTCGCACCTGCCGGGTGCGACTGAGTTGGTAGGTCGCACCTGCAGGGCGCGACTGAGTCGCTTAAACCAAGCTACCCCAATGATTTCGTAGACGTACAACCTTCGCAGCGTGCCCCTGGCGACCTGCTACTGTCGATCGCTAAACTCGAGGACTCGGTCCCAAGAAAGTCAAAAACGTGAGAAAGTTTTTTATAGCTGGCAATTGGAAGATGAACTTGTTGCGAGACTCCTCGGTTGCCTTGGCACATCAACTAATGGACCATCTGCATAGCGCCGGGAACGTGGATGTGGCCGTTTGCCCGCCTAGTGTCTATTTGCACGACGTCGGAGCCGCTCTTCGTGGCAGCCGGATCCATCTGGGGGCACAGAATGTTTACCATGCTGCCGAAGGCGCTTTTACAGGCGAGGTCAGCTGCAACATGCTCAAGGATCTTGGCTGCAGCTACGTCATAATCGGGCACAGTGAACGCCGCGCGATTTTTGGCGAAACCGATGTGGACGTTAATACCAAACTGAAGACGGCGTTAAAAACAGGCCTGACCCCAATTGTCTGCGTTGGAGAAACCCTCGCACAACGCGAAGCAGGCGAAACACAGTCCGTCGTACGCGGTCAGTGCACGCATTCACTCGCCGGTTTGAGCGCCGAGCAAATGGGGAAAACAGTGCTAGCCTATGAGCCAGTGTGGGCGATTGGAACCGGCAAGACGGCTACTCCCACACAGGCCGAAGAAGTTCATGCGGATATCCGTCGGTTGCTCCAAACCTTGTTTGACGTTTCGGTCGCAAATTCGGTAGTTATTCAGTATGGTGGCAGCGTCAAGGCTGACAATGCAAACGAGCTTTTAAGCCAGCCGAACATCGACGGTGCGTTAGTTGGGGGCGCGTCGTTAAAGGCCGAATCTTTCCTATCAATCGTTCAGGCCGCCATGAAAATTAAAAAATAGCCATCCAACGCGACCGGCATATCGTCAACAATCAGTTGGCTTTTGAAACGGCCAAGTGTTAACATTAATGTGCCTAGCCGTGTAGGTTCTTCTCTCCGAGACGAAGCTATTCGCGGTGGATCGGCCAGGCCACATTCTCGGTGGAGACCACCGAGCCACAATTTCACGTCAAAGGGAACTATTTGCCATGAGATGCATTTTACGCACCGTAACGAATGCAAGCCTGTTATTGTTTGTTCTTTTGGCAAATAGCACAATCGTCAATGCGGATACGTTTCAGATCCGTGATGGGGGCACGATTTCCGGGACGATTCTCAATGACCCAACAAGCGTCGTGCTCAAAATCCGAACCAACGATGGTATCGTGTTGGAAATCGCCGGTAGCAAAATCAAGCGGGTTCCAGTTTCTGCTGAAGTGGAACAAGTCTACAAATCTTTAGTCTCAAAGGAAGACACGGCGGAGCTACACCGGGCCATTAGTCTAGACCTGAACCGCGATCATAAATATCTCTCTATGGCCCACAAAGAACGAGTCGTTGAACTGGAACCAAGCGATGAAAACTGGGGTTCCTTAGGCTATTTCAAAGATCCAAAAACCGGTGAGTGGGTTCGTCGAGACTTCATCTATAGGCGAAAAGGCTTGATGCTCGAGGGTGGAAAATGGGACACTCCAGAATCGCGAGCAATCGATGAAGCGAAAAAAAAATTGGACCTGGAGGTGGCCAACATAAATAGATTGATTGAGCAACACCTGAACAACCTTTCCGACGGCGGTCCAGGGGGGAAAAAAGCGATGGAGTTCTTTAATAATTTGAATAACAAACTGGCAATCAAGAAGATCTATGAAAAGTTGCTCAAGGACTCCAATCCTGGTAGAGTCGATTTGTTTATGCGGATCCTAGCAAACATGCCAGGTACCTCTGCCTGCGGGGTCTTTGCCGAAATTGCAATGAATACTCCGAATGAAATAATGCGTGGCCAAGCCATTGAACTTCTAGAGAGGACGGAAGCCAGTCGCGATTTCGCCTTCAATTATTTTCTGAATGCAATTAGAAACTCCAAGTCGACTCCGGCGTTCGTTGATCGTGCTGGAACAAACGTGCAAGGCTTTCTCGACAAGCGAGCGATTCCAACTCTGATCAATCGGCTTATCACGAAAGTTACCAAGACACAAACCTACCAGACCCCAAACACTTTTAGTAAAGATGGCGGCGGCGGCACCATGAGTACCGGGCCTCAAAAAATTGAGATGCAGTACGACCATAAACATCAGTCTGTATTAAGCGGATTGCTTTCACTTGTTGACGACTCATCCAACTTTCAATACGACATTCCTCGTTGGCGAGAATGGTACGCTTATAAATTCGCCAAGTCCAATTTGGATTTGCGACGAGACGAGTGAGGATCGCCGTTCTCGAATATTTGTGCGGTGGCGGGTTGTTATGCGATCCAGCATCGCCGACCATCTATCAACCCCTTTATCGAGAGGGGCTGGCGATGCTCTCTGCGTTAGCAATCGACCTAACGCGGTGTGGGTACGAAGTGCACACCTGCTTGGACTCAAATGCATTTGCCGATACCTCGGTTCAACAGCTGACTACTTCTTGTAGCAAATTGCAAATCTGTGAAGTTGACACCGATTGGATGGAACGTTGGATCGAGGTCGCGTTACGATGCGATCGAACCATTGTCATCGCCCCTGAACTTCATCAGCAATTGGAGCGAATCGTCCAATCGCTTCGATTGGCAGGTGCATTGGTTGTGGCTTCCTCGCAAATTTTTCTTCAAGCCACCAGCGACAAACTGGAAACAGCGGGCCTTTTTCAGGAATCAGGAGTTTGTCATCCTGCAACTCAGTCACTGACAAGCTATAAGGCATCAAGAAGCAACGGTTGCATACTAGATGCGTCATTGCCAGTGACGTTGAAGCGTCGTGACGGAGCGGGTTGTGCCGAAATGAGGTATTTCGCAAGCGAACAAAGGCTAACGGAATGGTTGAACGAGCCAGACTCATTTCATTTATTCGATGGCGACTGGATCGTTCAGCAATGGCAGGATGGAATTTCCGCAAGTATGGCAATCATCGCAAACAACGAATGGAGAGTAGTAGGAGGTGTTGAACAACGGATCGAGCTACGCCCCGTTTCCGTCTACTCAGAGTCCATTGCGCACGATTTCTTTGCTGTTTGCAACGGAGGAGGCATAGGCCCACTCACGGCCATTTCCTATGAGCTCCTAGAGGGATTGGCATTGCTGGTTCGCGATGCACTTCCAAGCGGAGCTTGGGGATGGATTGGAATTGATTTCATCATTCCACGTACGATGCGAAACCTAGAGGATCTATTCGTGATTGAAGTCAATCCGAGATTGACAACGAGTTACCTTGGTTATCGGAAATGGTATGGTCACGAATTATCGGACCTGCTTTTGGGAGAAATAAAGCCATCGGATTGGAAGCGAAAGAAAGTCCTCGAGCAAATCGAGTTCGGCTCATTTTGAGGGAATCCCGCAGCCTTGAGCCGCGGTTCGTTCGGGCTTTTCGGCTAACAACCGCGGGCTAGGCAAACCGAAAATTCCGTCGACTGTGTCTAGTTGAACACTTCGAGAATCGACTGCGTGTACATGTCGATCAAGTGCTGCGCATCGTCGGCGCTAAACTTGCGTGGACAACATCTTAAACAGATCGATAACTTGCGCATGTAAGTGATGATGGAAATGGTTACGTGCGTATTGATTCGAAGTGGCGGGACGCCGATGATGTTTTCTAGCACGAGATTTCCCGCGACGATTCGGCTTTTGTCCCTTGGCAGTTTGGCTACAAATCGTTTGGACGGATCACCCGCGTTCGACAATGCTGCGGTTGCCAAACAGCGTTTTCCGGATGCCATGAACGGAAGTAGCCAACGGAATCGCATCGCTCCCCCAAGGGTATCACCGAATAAAAGTCCGCGTCGCTCCTTTTTGATCAACGCTGTCTCACGGCCGATACCCGGTGCTAACGATTGCGAGCTTTGGCTTTCATGCATGCTGCGAACCAGAAATGTATAACTAACAATGTTGGCTGCAGACATTGCGTAGTCCTCAGGCAGCCGCATGTCAGTTGGCATCATAATTCGAATCCAGCGTGTGTTGGTTGGCGACGGGTGCTGCACATTCCAACTTTGTAACGTCTTGAATAGAGCGGCGATCAGCCAGTCGTTGATTCCTATTTGAAGCTCGTTGGCTGCATTGGTGAGACGGGTATGCGTCTCACGGTCAAAGGCTGAAACGACTATCTGCGGATAGTCGGCGCGGCTCGAATCCGCCACAGCTTTCGCTGCGGGAGCAAGTGGAGAGATCTTGATGCGAAATAGTTTGGCGCATTCCTTCCAGCAGCGCCAGTGCAGTGGCCATGTCTTGCCCCGAAACGCATATTCTGTCATCCTCATTTTCCTATTTCGGAGTAACTCAGGATCAAGCACAGATAGTTCGTATTCAGCCGGATCGTCGCTGGTTCGCTGACCATACAACGCCAATAAGTCGCCAATGAAACGATACCCGCCAATTCCGTCGCAACAGGAATGATGAAACTGCATCGTAATGACTGCAGAGCCCGATCGCTCTCGAATCCATATGCGTAGCCCGACTTCATTTTCCAAGTTGATCGACTCGCCGTTTGGCAATTTGATAGGATCCTCGTGGTTGCCCCAATCCACGATCGGCATGGTGTCGGGGGCAGGCACCCAGCATGGCAAGCCTTTCTTAGCCAGTTGACGGTGCGACTTTAAGAGTGGGTGCCTATCAAGTGCATCCGACAAAGCTGACTCAAAGGCGACACGCTGCACATTCCCTGCAAAAGTCATCTGCACGATGAAGGCCATCGGGTAGTCGGGGCGGTCATCCGCAATAAATAGCGATTCAATTGGACTAAAATAGAGCGGAAAGAGACGCTTGACTCGCGTCGAGGGCTGGGGCAGTTTCAGACTTGTTTCCGTTGACATTAAACTGAGCCTCAGCTGCCGAATCATTTCAGACAGTGAATTGGAATCTGGTGTCTTATTTTGTGCAAAAAGTTTCGACCTGCCTGCGGGGAGGCTGATACAACATTCTACCCTCAAATTGCGACATTTACGCTGGGCTATTCCATTCTGCGATCATTGACCTCGGAAAGTATATTTGAGTCTGAGCTATCGTCCACGAATTTGATGCGGTAAACCTCAAGCTCTGAATCGTTGACGTCGCGGAAGTTTGTGGCTGCCATCAGGAACCCTGATGCGCTCCCGTCCATTGAGTTTCTTAGGTCCTGGAGGCTGGTGCAAAGGTACGTGTTGCAAGTGATTGCACGCTGTTCTCTAGCTAATCCACACCCCTCTAGTCCATGAAATATGCATGAGTTCTGGAAAGTTTCCTCAGGTATCCTGGCCATGTATTCCGACACGATATCCGCCGGACCGGCTTCTGGTCGCGCAAGAAGGATCTCACGAAACTTTTCGGAATTCAAGAACGCATCATCTCCCCCAAGATTGCAGCACTTTCCCCCGCAAGTCCCACACGCCGCGCCGTTCAATCTCGCAAATCGAATCTCGCTTGCGCTCGATCTGGATTGCGATGAAGTACGTTCGCTGCTTTCCGCAGTCAGCGATTGTTTGGGCGGTTCCGAAACCGTCTGTTGATTCAACGCGTTCGCGAGCGTTGCAAGCTTAAGAAAACCTGCTTCAACTCGAAGTAGTCTATCGGTCGAAGGTGACTCGAGGTTGTGCTTTAAAAAAGGGAGCACGACAATGCTGAGAGAATTGTCTTGGTTTACAGATGGTCTCAATGCTCGTGTTCGCTCCTTGACCATTTCCTCCAGTCCCTGCCGCCTTTTGGCGCGATCTGCAAGGCATTCGTGAGCGCGAGCGCGAGATGCATTGCTCGAATCCCTGCGCTGACAGAATGGACTCTTGCATACGTCAGCATGATTCTCGTCCGGGTCATTGGCGACATGGATACTACAGATGCGACAGAAAATTGCATCTGGAGCCCTTATCAAGCTGGATTGACTCTGACATTCAAATCTGTGACAGAATGAGGCAACACTCACTTGCGAACGAAGGATGTGAATCGGGCGACCACAAGCGCTGCAGCATGCTAGTTTACTGTTCAAGTGATTACTAAGAGCACAATCGCAGGCGGCTGAACCACACAGCTGAGACGCAAAGATTCCCTGGGTCACATGAAGCGGTTTTTCGCAGATCACGCATTTTTTGTGAATTACCATCTCGAAAATTCCACAGCCGAATGAGTTGGCGGACATAGATGCTAGCAAATATAGCTGCAGTCGATCTTTCTAGGCGACCGGCGGACTAAACCGGTGGATTGTACTGTTCCCGGTTGGCCGAAGTTTTATTATACCTCCCAGTCGCACCCTGTCGCACCCGGCAGGCCCGGCAGGTGCGACCTACCGTAGGTCGCTCTTGCCGAGAGCGACTTTGCGCTGCAAATAGGAGGTGCTCTTTGCTAGTGCCGAAGGAGTTGGCCGCCTTGGCCTGCAAATGGCGACTGACCGTTGCTGCTCGTCGACGGCAATGCGAAACCGTTGTTGTACGGTTGATTGGGGAAGCCTGATGGCTGTGCAGATAATTGGCCGTACGGATTGACTTGCTGGCCCCCATATGTAGGCGATTGCTGTTGTGGATACTGCTGTTGTGAATATTGCTGTTGTGGATACTGCTGTTGTGAATACTGCTGTTGTGAATATTGCTGTTGTGAATATTGCTGTTGTGGATACTGCTGTTGTGGATACTGCTGTTGTGGATACTGCTGTTGTGGATACTGCTGTTGTGGATACT
>JANLRK010000464.1:0-1896 GCA_031361585.1 Pirellula sp.
TGTTATATGTCTCGTTCAAAGCTGGGCTTATCTGTATTTCCAGGTTGTGACCGCTGATAAATCCCCTGTTTCGTCAGTCTTCCACAGTGGATCGCAGCTTTCCTTTGGCTGGGTGATAACTACGGTTGCGATCATGACTGCAGGTTCGATGTTTTTGATGTGGCTTGGTGAGCAAATTGACGAGTATGGCATTGGGAACGGCGTGTCCCTTTTGATCATGGCAGGGATTTTGGCCCAGATGCCCAAGGCCCTTTGGGACTTGCGACAGAACATGACTGGTTCCTTGAGTGGCATGTCTGCAAGTACGATCGGACCCGATGTGTTGATTGTTCTCGCCTTTTTGTTTATCGGAGTTGTTTTCGCTGTGGTCTTTATCACCATGGCACAGCGACGCATTCAAATGCAGAGCGCAAAGCACGTGAGGGGTCGACGAGTGTTCGGCGGCACGAAGCAGTTTCTACCACTGAAAATCAATCAATCAGGTGTGATGCCGATCATTTTCGCGAGTAGCATGTTAATGATTCCGGGATTGGTTTTTGGGATGTTTGCCAACTTCTTTTCTAGCGACGATACTGGGATTAGCGGGATACTGGCCAGTATGTTCGGATCGTTGTCAAGCATGTTTACGAGTGGCTCATCCTTTTCCTACAATGTGCTCTACGTGGTCTTTATTTTCTTCTTCTGCTTTTTTTGGACGTCGATCATGTTCAATCCGAAGGAAATGTCTCAAAATTTGCAGGATTCAGGGGCTTTTATTCCTGGATACCGACCAGGCAAGCGTACGGCTGATTACCTCGAAAAAGTAATGGTTCGAATCACCTACGTCGGGGCGTCGTTCCTAGCCGTGGTTGCAATCGTACCAACCATCATTACATCGCAATTTGGTGTGTCTTTCAGCGTTGCTGCTTTCTATGGCGGGACCGGTCTACTGATCGCCGTCAGTGTCGCGTTCGATTTGATTCAGAAGATCGACAGTCACTTGTTGATGCGAAATTACAAGGGCCTACTTGAGCAATAGTGACTGCCTCGTCTAAACTCTACCGCTAGCATTCTTTGAGTGCTCGCGAAGTTTAGTTATTGGTGTCCAGCAAAGAGAGAGGGGCCGCTGAAATGCGATTGGTGTTCATCGGCCCGCCAGGGGCGGGGAAGGGTACTCAGTGCAAGCGATTGGTTGAGTTACTGAAAATTCCTCACCTTTCTACCGGCGAAATGCTTCGGACGGTTAAACGCCAGGAAACAGCTTTATCTCGTTGGGTTGCATCCTATATTGACGCCGGCAAACTTGCGCCCGATCACTTGGTAATGCGAATTGTCGCGCAACGATTACAAAGCGATGAATGCCAGAACGGTGCCCTCTTTGACGGTTTTCCCAGAACCATTATCCAAGCCCAGTTGTTAGACGATTATTTGGCTGAGCAAGGTATCAAGTTGGACATGGCCCTAGAGCTCAGAGTCGACGAGGAGGTACTGATTCAGAGGCTCTTGAAGCGAGCGGAAGTAGATGGGCGAGCCGACGATAACTATGAGACGATACGCGAGCGGTTACACGTATTCCACACGCAGACGGCGCCCTTAACCGAATACTACGCTTCGCAAGGCAAGCTCGAAAAGGTTGACGGAATGCAATCGGAAGAACAAGTTTTTGAAGAGATAAAAGCCTGTGTTGCAAGGCACTAATGGACATGCACTGGAACAATTCTCTGTGCCGCTCTCACTAAAGAGCAAGAGGGCCATCTTTCGGCAACAATCGCCATCCCATCGAGTGTTGCGACAGGTTTTATTCAAATTCCCGAGACGTCATTGCGCCTTGTACGGCTTAACCGCAGCTCCTCTAACTCTCGCTTCAGCGGTCGCCAATAGACCTCATCGAGTTCACGCTCATTTTGCTCTTCTGCT
>JANLRK010000467.1:0-10958 GCA_031361585.1 Pirellula sp.
AGGGATGGCATCAGGGGAATTGGCTAAACGAGGATGGACTGGATCGCGGTGTCTGCGAGGCGGCCGGTCACTACTATCCAGAGATTCGGCTCAGGGAATGGTACTACTGGATCCAACGGGAAGTAGTGCGCGACAAATTGAAAATTCCGTGCTTGTTCCATCCGTCGCTAACGTGGGAGAAGGTCAGCAAGTTCCAATTTGCAAAATGGATTCACGTTGAAGCATCGACGGTAGACGAAGCTTTGCAATGTCTTTCATCCCAACAACTCTCAACGCCATCAAGCCTATCGATTGGAGCCTAGACATGTGGTATGAATTCCGAGATCATTTGCCGTACATGCTGCATGGCCTCAAAGCCGACAAACCTTATGTCGAGGTCGGCGTGTTCGAAGGTTGGCACCTGCGGCAAATCCGATCCATTTGGGATGGACGCATAATTGGTGTGGATCCGTATAAAAACTTTCCGGAAAGTGAGTATCCAGACGGTTCAAATACCAGTCAGGAATCGCATGATAGTAGGTACGAGCGAGTGTCTCGCGAATTCGAGATCATTCGAAGGGAATCGGTCGAAGCCTCGCAAGAGTTTGAAGATGGATCGCTGTCGTGTGTCTACTTGGACGCCTGCCATCGGGCAACAAGCGTCTATGAGGACATGACAGCGTGGTGGCCCAAAATCTGTGAAAATGGGATGTTGGCTGGCCACGACTTTCGAACGCTACTTTCAAACGATAAGGTAACTTGGTTCGGAGTGAAGGCAGCGGTAAAAAAATGGGCCAGCGAACGGAACCTGGCCTTGTTCTGGACAAGCGACGGGGAGGATTGGTACATTCTCAAGAAGCCGTACTATCATCCCAACGAAATCCTAATCGTCAGCAACTTCTATGGGAACTGGCCGGTCGAATGCGTTGCCAATCATCGCCGATACTGTGAAGCGTTGGGATACGAATATTTACAAGGTTCGGAAGATCCTCCGGCAGGAATGTATCCAACGTGGTCGAAGATCCCTGCCTTATGGAAGGCGTGCGCCATGCATCCGGACAAGAAGTTCATCATGTGGATCGATGCGGACGTCGTGTTTATGAATCGCCAACCGCTGCATCCCTTTTGTTTCAAGGATGTCGAATTGATTGGCGGCGCATACCGAATTCCCAAGTTTCCCAATGGCATCCTGAATACATGTTGGTTTGGATTCCCGAACAACCAAGACTCGATCGACAAACTCAAGCTATCCACACGAATGGGATTTGGGGACGAGTATCCACACGAGGAAGCGACTTTAAGCCTATTGTTCAATGCACGTGCAAACAGCAACGTCATTCTGACCGATTCCCATCACGTCGCACCGGCCGTATATTTTCATCCGTATGACGAGAGCAGTCCAACGCAACATGTCATTGGACTACATGGACATACTCGGCATGCGGTGCTGAAGGATTTTTGTATGCTGTCGGCCGTTTAGAGGGTTTAATTTGGTCGGTTCCCGCAGATTAGACTACGCCTGCTGGATCGGATAGACTATCGCTCGGACCGGGAAGGTGGTTGGATGTTATGGGCTATTCGTCGCGGGGGCCGTCGAACTCTATTGGTTCGATCTCCCACTTTGCCAACAGATTAAGTCATTGATGACCTGTCCGCGACAAACCGAGCTACAGCAGATCAGTTGCTGAAGAAACCCGTTTGCCGAAGGCCGCTTTCAACAATCCCAGCTTACTGAAAAACTTTCTCTCCAATAGTAAGGCGGATCCATCGAACTGTTTTACTATGTCGTACATATATCACTTACCGATGTTGGCCGCAGCGATACCTATAGTCGCGTTTGTGGTATGGATGACAGGAACGGCGGCCAGTGCTTTTGAAACTGGAACTGACTCCAGATTCGAGGAGCTCAACGTCGAGTTTCGCAACCAGGACGTCAAGCTTGCCGGAAGTCTGCTTTTGCCAAAAAGCGAAGCACCTGTTCCAGCCGTTGTCTTTGTTCATGGCGCGGGCCAACAAACTCGGGAGCCGTACCGCGAGGCGGGTGAATATTTCGCGAGCCAGGGTATCGCCGCATTGATATATGACAAGCGTGGAACGGGCCAGTCCGGCGGCGCCTATGAGAGTTTTGAGCCCTACGAGAACTTGGTCAATGACGCTCTTGCCAGCGTTACCTTACTGAAGCAGCGCAGCGAGATCGCGCCATCACAGATCGGTATGTGGGGACTTAGTCAAGGTGCCTACATCAGCGCCGCTGCAGCATCTCAAACGGAAGACATTAAATTCACCATTGTCGTTGGGGCACAAGTCGCCGACGGCATGATGTTCTATTATCGTGATAACCTGTTCCGGAGGTATGGGGTTTCGGACACACTGCGTGACGTGGCCGAGAAGGCATATCTCATCCAACAGAGCTTGACTCACAATTCACAGAACGGTTCCATTCGCTCTTCATTTGCGCCCCGATCTTATCCCCCGCCAGATAAATACGTACATCCCGCGTGGAGCCAAGTTAACCAGCCGGTCCTCGCGATGTGGGGACAACTGGATCAACACATTCCGGTCGGCGAAAGCGTGGCCGGTTTAAAGAATTCGCTGGCTCAAGCGCATAATGAAAAATGGACGATGATCATTCTGCCGCGGGCAAAACACAGTCTGGGAATCTCCGAAACAGGTGCGATTCACGAAAAGTGGCGTGGCTACTCACCTGGCGCATTGAAAACTATGACCGATTGGGCCCGCACAGTAATCGATCACCCAGCGCAGATCGCCGTCATGAAACAAGAAGGCTTCGCCCAAGAAACAGGAGTTCTTTCCAAGATCGTGCACTATGAAAAACTGCGATGGTATGGCAACGGAACAGTCCAGGCAGCACTTTGGATTCTCTTCCTCATCAGCTTTATTGCCAACACGATCGCAGGAGTCCGGTATGGTTTGCCCCGCTTGTTCCGCCGACAGCCTAGCGAAACTTTGCAAGCATCTGACAAGGTTCTGAATTTCAAACGCGCACTTTGCGCCCTTAACCTTCTGATAATAGTCGCACTGGCGGTCACTATGTTGTTGGTGCTCGATCAAATGCGTCCGAGCTGTCCTGCCATCCTGATGTACCTTCCGCTCCTGGGGTGCGTTTCGACGCTGGCGACCGTCGCCCTACTTATCATGATTGCCAGGACTCCCCGCGACGACGGCAGGCCGGCCGGGAGAAGAATTCGCTTCTCACTCGATGTTCTTTGCTTGGTCCTTTTTGTCCCGTACATGTTCTACTGGAACGTGATCGGCTTTCGCTTTTGATGGCCGGCATAGGCATTTGAGTGAAGTCGTGCTCACAACTTGGTCATTGCGCAGATTGGAACCTTTGAGAGTGCTGACTGGAATTGGACTCGGTATCCCCCGCAAGTTGTGCGACCCGCGAAACAGGCAAAGGAAGTCACAGAAATGAACCAGAAAGTAGTCTTTAACTTCAAAATCGCCAAACAAAATCTAGAGCAGGCAATTGCAGATTTGGAACGCAACATCAAGTTCCAGGAATCGAGGCTAAAGGAAAAGCGAATTGAACTGAAGAAACTCAAAGAGCAACTTTCAATCTTCTAATCAAAATGCCGGAGTTTAACGGCGAGCGATACCAGACATGTAGCTTCCATCGTCGATTAAGTTGGCTCCGGCCTCTGGCGCGTCTTGAATGGCTTCAGCAAGATGGATTCACGCTTTCCAAGCGTCTCCAGTGGCCATTCTTGTATCGGCCCACTTACTTTTTGCTGGCAGCGTTTCTAATCCGTCGCAGGAATGTTTCATTACGAGCGACTGTGCGGGCTTGTTCATAGTCGAGCTAGTTGACCCTATTGCGAAAACTTTCGCACTTGCAGTTTCGACCTTGCACGCAACAATTATTTTGTCGTTACCTTTGGGCTTGGCAGTAGTTGTTATGCGGCGAAGGCCAGCTCTGGCCCATGCGATATTATTTGGAGCTTCTCTAAGCCTCATCGCGCTGCCGATTGCAATTATCGCGTTTCGCGACCAAGCATGGCAACGCGTTGGAGGAGACTCGCAGGTACTGTCGCTACAACAAAGCCGCACAAAAATAAACAGAGGCACTCGAACGGCTACTGTGGCACCAGAATTGGCCATTGACCTAGCAAAGAGCAATTCGACATTTGCGAACGAAATTAAGGTGCCTCATGCACACCACATCGCAACACTAGCCGATTCGAGTGACCAAACGACAGGATCCGATCATGCAACAAGTACAAGTCCGGTGGAAGTGAATTACGCAATGCAGACTGCACTGAACGATGCACAGACTGAACAATCGACCACTCATGCGATTTCGAACGCCACGTATCTTTCCATGTTTTGGCAACCGCTACTTACCATCGTTTGGATCATTGGTTGTACGTATGCCTGGCTAAAGTTGACGTTGGCATTCAGGCATATCGTTTGGGTTTCGAGACGGTCGTCCCCTGTAGACCAAAAGACCCTGGAATTGGCAGATCGTCTGGCAAAGCGCTTTGAAGTTCAGCCGCCACGGGTCATAATTTCGAAAGATGTCCAGCAACCGATGTTGTGGGGTGTTCAACTTGCGACGATTGTCTTGCCCGAGTCATGCGTCGCATGGCGTGAAAACGAATTAACCATGGTCCTTTCTCATGAAATGGCACACATTCACCGTGGTGATCATTGGTCGAAGATCGTAAATCAAGTCGTACTAGCGCTCTATTGGTTCCACCCACTAGTTCATTTACAGCACCGTATATCCGAATCCTTGGCTGAATTATCCGCCGACGATCTCAGCATAGCACGCGGTGCAAGGGGAATCGAGCTTTCGGAATGTTTGGTTAAGTTCGCATCGAGAGAAAGGAGGTCTGCAATCGCACTTCCGTTTGCGTCGTATCGCGAACTAAGAGCGAGAATTGAGCGACTCGTATCCGATCAGCATGCGAATTTTAGGCTTGGCAAATTCGGTCGGATAGTACAATTTTCTCTAGCGACCATAGTGCCTGTAGCGTTATCGGTATGTATAGGATTAGGCGAACCGTACAGTGCCATTGCGTTTCAGAATCGCGAGCCACAGCAGTTGCCGCAGGTCACAACTCCAATTGACGCAGCGGTCGCTTCAATGGCAAAGACATCCGCTTGGTCTCACTTACCGTTGAATCTGGATCAACAGATCAAACAGCAAATCCTGGCTGGTCCTGAATTTAACATTCAAGTTCAACTTGTCGATCAAGAAAAAAATCCTGTCCCCGGTACTCTTTGTGCGATCATTGAAAATCAGAGTGAACGGGTCAACCGACGACCTTTCTCCAAAGCAAGCAATATAAAGCTCGAAGCACTTCCGCTAAGCCTTGCAGTGACCGATCATCAAGGAAGATGTTTTTTTGAAAAAGTGCGAGGGCGGCATCCATCCACCAACGACAATGGCATCGTGCAGACCCTGTTGGTCGTATTGCACCCGGAGTATGGTTTTCGCGTCGTTCCTCTCAAGCGTAGCAATCGACTTCAATCGGTATCGCTCGCAATGGAATCAGGAAAAACACTGTCAGGCGATATCACTGATCCAGACGGTGAACCCATTGCCGACGTGTCTATCGAGCTAGGCTTGACCAAACGACGAGATGAATTATTTGGTTCTGCGCAAAGCATTTTCGGGAAGACATCCATTATCGCTCCCATCGTGAGCACCAATGAAAATGGTTCTTATGTAGTAGAGGGGCTACCGCCTAATCACTTGGTGACTCTAATTCCATCTCGGTTCGACTACGAGATCGCACACGAGACGAATCCGATTTCAACGCCGGACATCTCCACCAGCGCAGGCCACATGGACATTACAATGCGGCGCACCGATAAGCAAGCGATGCGTTTCCAATGTGTCGATTCTCTGGGGATTTCAACGCCTCCTGTTCCCACTACCGGTGTCCCACCAGGCCGTGCACTTGATGTCGACGCTGATAGCAACTTTGTTACGCATGCCTACGAGACATATGGCAATGGAACACGCATTCTGAGGCTAAATCTGCCCTCGCCTTGGTTATCGCTAACGGCAGTGCGTCGCCAAGTAGATTTCCAGGAGCCTTTCCAACTATCAATGATGCGAGGTCGGTCGATAAGAGGAAAAGTGGTTGATGTAGTATCCTCTCAACCTATTGAAGGAATCCCTGTTTTCGGACGTGAACAGATCCCAAAGGAAACATTGGACGAGCGCAATCAAAATGCAAAGCCATACCAAATGTGGCGGACCGATACACAGACTAGCGAGCGAGGCGACTTTGAGTTGTTCATTAGCGAAACAGCTTGGAGCATTATGATCGATGGTCCGGTCTATGGTTACGACCTAGAGGAACCAACCGTTCAAAATCCAAATGAGTTTTTCGATGTCCTGGCCGGCAATGAACCAGCTCCGGAAATTATATTTAAGCTGACACCAAAGAAAAAAATTCGAGGCGTCGTGAGCGGAGGCGACGGAACGCCTATTCCTAATGCGGAAGTTGCTTGTTCCTATTTTTCAACAGACTTAAACGAGACTTTCGCAACGACCAACGCGGTAGGTGAGTTTGAGATATTCCCGCCACCTGGGAAAGCAAAACAATATGAACTTCGCGCCACAACAGGGACTGAACAAGCATCGATGATTCTCCCGTCTGACTTGGCGAAAGACATGCCTTCATCTCTCGTCTTGCAAATGGAGCCTAAGAAGGAAGTCAGGGTTATCGAAGGTAGGATCTTAGTCGACGGGGAAGGCAAGTCCGGCGTAGAAGTAGCAATTGGCAAAGGTGAAAATTCTACTTTGGCATTTGGTGCGGGTATTCGCACAGTCCAGCGTGGGTATGCGGCTCATGCGACCACGGACTCCAGCGGCAACTATCACATCGTTGTGCCGGAGTCAGAGCATGGTCAATCGGCGTTTCATATCATCTCCCCACCAGAACTTGCTACCGGATTCCAAACACCATATGTCGATCTGGATAAAAAAACTAACGCGGGTCCTAAACTGGAGTTCATCACCAAGCCTGGAAACAAAAAAATACGTGGAAAAGTCCTATCTGTCGACGATGTACCTTTTGAAGGTGCAACTGTTTATTTAAGCCTTGCGAACCACAATTTGAAAACGGTGGGAGCTGCAAAACTAGAACAGCGTACTATCCAAACAAATGAAAACGGCGAATTTGAGTTCAGTGATTTGGCGAATACATCCTATCAATTGCAAGCGCAATCTCCAACCACGAACGATCTGTGGAAGCTGGTCGTCCGTAAAATTTGTAAAGCTGGCGATACCGATATCGTTCTGATTATGGACCGCCAATTCCTAGAGCCACCTGAAAAAATCGTTCCCAAAACAACTAAAAAGTAATGCCAAAGGTTCCGGGGCGACGGACTGCAAAGCAACCTAACTAAGGAAACGCACGTGTTCAGCTTACTCGTACCTCACATACGCAAAGTGTTTTGCTACTTGGCGATTGGAATTGCGTCAGGATTTGCTTTGCAATGCGACCGCTCCAACCAAACGTTCGGCGACAACTTGGTTGGGTTGATTCAGAACTCGGCGGGCAAACCCGTTTCCGACGTGAGTGTCCGAGTATACGCATCGCGACCAATCAATTCGAGCCCAACCGTTGTTACTATCCTTCATCCCGACTGCCAGCTCATGGCGGAATCCGATGAACATGGACGGTTTGAAATAAAAGGGATCACCGATGGGCATCAGGTCATGTTGGTGGTTTGGAAAACGGGTCACTTAATCAGCCGAACTGGATATGTATCGTCGACTACCGAGAATATCGTGGTCCCAATTCGCGATATCGCAGAGACCAAGTTGTCAGGACGAATCAAAGGCAAAATCTCCGATGCCGACGGCCAACCAATTGCAAACGCGGTTGTGGGTTACGACGACGCTTACGCAGCGGCGAAGCCGATCGCAGTCGTGACCGATGCAACTGGTCAATTCTCATTGCCGTCAGAGGAAAATTCTTTTCCAGTAAGTCTGACGGCAATACTTCCAGAAATTGGACTTCGCGAATTACGACTCCATTCGCCAAAGCAAATTGGGCCGCGGGATTCGTGGACCATTTTGCCTAGCGTTACTGTTACTGGCCGCATCATCAATGACCAAGGCGGCGTACCTAGATATAACGTTTGCGTATCGAGCGCCTCCAGTTATGGTCCAAATATATTGCTGACAGCTGCAACCGATTCAGAAGGGCTATTTATTATTAATGGAGTACCCGAAGGGCCGGACGGGCTGGGTAGAGAGCTGGAATATTGCCTTTTTGGAGATCTATCTCAAGCAAATCACCGTGGACATTTAACGACAAAGAGGTTTGATGCGGGAAACAATGGCGAAGTGTTAGATTTCGGGGACATGCATTTGGGTCAGGTCACCAATATGGCACTGAAATTACAATTGAATGGAGCAAAACTCCAAGACAATCGCGCAGCGGTACAGATATCACTTCGTCAACGAGGCAAAGTACTAATTGTCCCGATAAACAATGACGGATCGGCAAAACTAGAGAACCTGCCTTGCGAACCGTTGATGTTTCGACTTGTTAACGTAAGTCCTTTTCGCTATTCCGACTCCAATAAATACCAGCCCGATTTTGATGGCAGTTCATTTTATTTCAATCCGAAGTCTCAGACCGAACTGGTCGTCGAGATGGATCAGGTAAAATAACTGGCCAGCATTACGCGGAAACGGAATACTCCATGGTTCAATTCCCATGCCTTCCGCCTCGTTGGCTCATCGACCACGTGGTCCCGCGTGCGCAGGGTGGCATGTCCACATGGACCAACTGTGTTCTGGCCTGCATCGATTGCAATTCGAAGAAGGCAGACCGAACTCCGGTTCAAGCGCGTATGAAATGCCGCCAAAAGCCGGTGGCGCGAATTTCTCTGCAACACGGATCCATAGGCTTGACTCGCATCGAATCGCTGACTACGATTACCGCCGGATCGACTACACATGTAGACGCAAATACCGGGATCCGAAGGCAAACACTATGGAAAAAGAGTTATCCAAATCTGAATGGAAGGTGATGAAAATCGTCTGGTCGCTAAAGAAGGCAATGGCCAGAGAAGTTTACTCGATCGCCTGCGACGAACAGAATTGGTCTACTACGACGGTCAAGACTCTGTTGAAACGACTCGTAGAAAAGGGCTACCTGAATACGACGCAGATAGGTAATGGATTTGTCTATCGCCCCACCCACACCGCAATCGTTAGCCTACGAGCAGCGGCGGATACTCTTTTAAGCAATGCTTTAGAAGGTACCACAGGGCCGTTACTTCATCATATGCTGGAAAGCACGTCGCTATCCGAGACGGACCTCACCGAACTCCAAAAGTTGCTCGACGATAAAAAGCGATCCTTAAAAAAACAACGTTAGCGCGCGGTCAAGCAATTCCACAAATAAAGGGTAAACAGCTATGCCTCATTTTTTTGCCTTGCTTGATTACGTTTCACACAGACTATGGTCCTGGGGGAGCATCGCTCTAATTGGGTCAGCGGTGGTGTTGCTGATTTCATTGGTGCTGTGGCGGCTATGCGAAGACCGCTTGTCGCCGCGGCTTGGTTTTTGGCTATTCTTCCTCGTATTGGTCAGACCATTGGCGCCAATTGAAGTTCCTATTCCTAATTACCTTGCCGTTTGGATTCCTGGCAGCATGACCCAAACGATGATTGTTCGCAGCGATTTGTCCTCGGAGAATCGAACCTCAGACACGGAGCGTTCCGTCAATTCAATTAGTGTGACATCCATCGCATCTTCAGAAATGCTCTCGCCGTCAAGCGTGGGTGCAGAACTCCTGACGAGCGCCGATCAAAAATTGGAAGTGAAGGGACATTCGAGTACGGGTTCTATTTCAGGGACTGCGATCAAGGTTCACCCCGATAGTCGAGTGATCACTGTGGATTCAACGTGGCCTTGGACAAAGCTGGTCGCGGTTGCTTATTTGCTATCAGTGTTATTTCTTTTTTGTCGTTTCGTCATTCAGCATTTGAGGTGGAAACGAGCGATTCTCACAGCATCGGTGATTGGCGTTAAAGAGCTGAACATAGACCTAAGCGAGCTGCTAAAAATCGCTAAGGTGCATCGCGCGATTAGAGTTGTGGAACTTGCTGGTATCTCTTCGCCTGCCATCTGGGGAAGCCGACGTCCTATTTTAGTCTTGCCCGCACAGATGTGGCGTACCCTATCCACAGACCAATTGAAATGGATTGTCTTGCATGAACTGGCTCACGTATATCGAAGGGATGGTGTGATTCAACTATTTCAACGCTGTCTGTTAATTCTTCAGTTTTGGAATCCATTTGCGTGGGTCGCGCACTATTTCATGAATCGTTGTCGTGAGGATGACTGCGATGACTTGGCTCTGCACTGGTCCGAACGAAATTGTGTAAGTGCTGGAGAAGCGTTTATTCATGTTGTGCAGTATGCGATGCAGCTAACTCAGCCCGTCGCCGCTAGTTCACCGGCTGCCATCACGTTGTTTTCAAGTTCATCACGGCGAAGTTGCAGTAGACGACTGAAACGACTGCTGGACTCGGAACGGAAACTGCACAAGAGCTACGGGCTAAAATTTTACGGGCTGCTGACGCTAGCTTGTCTAGTATTGCTTCCTAGCATTCATTTAGTGACTGTCGCGCAAGAGCCACCGCCGTCTGTTCCATCGCCAATCGAGTCTGCAGAGACAACCCGGACTTTTAAGTTGCGAGTGGTCGATGCCGATGGACATGCGGTCCCCAATGCGGAAGTTGAGATTCGTTCGAATCCCAAACAAACTTTGAAAGTTCTATCGGGAAGCAAGCATGCAGATGGAACCTACGGCCAAATTAAACGCACCGATGAAAGTGGTATCTTAACTATTCAGTTTTCAGGACCGGAATTGAAGGATGTTTCATTCAGCATTTTCGCTGCTAGTTTTGCCCCGTATTGTGCAAATTGGTCGATGCCAGCGCGTTCAGAAACTCTTCCGGATAGCTTTACGGC
>JANLRK010000490.1:0-8315 GCA_031361585.1 Pirellula sp.
TGAAAATGCTTGCCAAATTAAGGAGCATTTGTTAAAATTCCGACCGCCATGGACGGTTGTTTTGCGCGGATGCATCCTCTCACTACGGTTACGGGAGCCATGATTCGTAAAAGCTCCATTTCAAGGTGATAAGGTTTCTAATGACGACATGGACCGAACGTACATCCAGTTCAAATAACTTGATCCTTGAATCTGTGTTTGAACACGTTCGCTGCGCCGCGCCACCCGGCACGGAGGCTGCATTGGCGATTGACACCGATCTTTCTGATGCGGGGTTGGATTCTCTCGCACGCATGGATGTGGTCAACCGGATCGAGCAGCAGTTCAAGGTTCGTTTCAAAGAGGAATCCCTTTACGACTTGGAAACAATCCAGGACCTGGTTGCGCTGATCGAGTGCCAACTATATCCCGTGGAAGTCGACGCCGACGCAGTAACTTCGACATTAACCGTGACTGCGATGCCCTCCTCTTTACCGGTATCGGTAAACTCCCGAGCCACGACAGTGACGGAGCCCGGTCATGTATCACTGCTGCCAGAGATCGTTCAATTTCAGAATCGTGTTTCCGGGATAGAGTCGACCGGATTGCAACTGCCCTTTTTTCGAGTCAACGAAAGGGTTCGCGGAGCGTATGCCACGATTGCAGGTCGCGACGTGGTCAACTTTACGAGCTTCGATTACTTGGGCATGGCCCATAACGAGCAAGTAGCGAGGGCTGCCAAGGACGCAATCGATCGATTCGGAACTAGTGCATCGGCAAGTCGCTTGGTGGGAGGCAACAACACGCTGCTCGAAGAACTCGATCATGAACTAGCGCAGCTCTTAGGCGCCGAAGCCGCCTCGGTCTTCCCGTGTGGCTATGGAACAAATGCATCTTTGTTTGGACACCTATTCAACGAAGAGGATCTGATCCTCTATGACGACATAGCGCACAACAGTATTGTCCAAGGTGCTAGGTTGTCGCATGCGAAGCGTCGAGCGTTCCCGCATAATGACGCCCAGTTTGTCGATGACTTGTTGTCGGACATTCGAGGCAATTATCGCCGTGTGGTGATTGCAATCGAAGGGGTCTATAGCATGGACGGCGATTTCCCTGACCTACCTCACTTCCTCGAGGTCAAGAAGCGACATGACGCCCTCCTCTACGTCGACGAAGCCCATTCGCTTGGCGTCATGGGGCCGACCGGTGGCGGTATCTGTGAGCACTTCGGTGTCTCCGCAGACGAGGGTGACCTTTGGATGGGTACGATTAGCAAATCCCTCGGTAGTAGCGGAGGCTACATAGCGGGTCGTCGTTCATTGATCGAATACCTCAAGTATACGACCCCTTCGATGGTTTTTTCGACGGCTGCATCACCGGCCAACGCAGCTGCGGCACTGACCGCAATACGCGTGCTGCGACGTGAGCCAGAACGAGTAGCGCGCGTCCGCGAACAATCGAGATTGCTTCTCAAGCTCGCGGATGATAGCGGACTTAACACAGGGAACAGCAAACTGACTCCGATCGTTCCTGTCATCCTGGGCAATTCGCGAATGTGCCTCTGGATTTCGCAAGAGTTGCTGCAACACGGCATCAATGCTCAGCCTATCCTTTATCCTGCGGTTCCTGAAAACGCATCGCGACTACGGTTTTTCGTGACCGCAGTCCATACCGACGAAGATATCTACAGGACAGCTCAGTGCGTTAGTGAACTTGCCCGGGAGGGGCGACAGCTATTTGGGGACGAGGCACAGTAGGTACGGAACGGCCAGCTCGGCAATTGAACACATCGATCCAGAATCTGTTCTTGGGCGAAACGAAGGTGGGCCTCTCGCAGGCTAATGAGACCAGCTGTCAAACGCGATTGATAATTAATTTCGCTTTCGGACCGGTTTATTGTCGTTCATTGCAACATTATTCTAAAATAGTGCGTTAAAAACGGTATAAGTCGGGAGATTTTTAATAACGGGGGGTTTTCATCTCTGTTTTTACCTTAGGTTTTTCGATTCTATTTTTAGTGGGAGAATTCGATGAGAAGGCGGAAAAGTGGCTTTACACTAGTGGAATTGTGGTCGTGATTGCGATCATCGGGATATTGGTGGGTTTGCTATTGCCGGCGGTACAATCTGCACGCGAAGCGGCTAGGCGAATGCAGTGTACAAACCAGCTCAAGTAGTTTGGTTTGGCGCTTCATAATTATGCGGGTACATATAAGAAGTTTCCGGCAGGTTCGGGAGGTACGAGTACGGGATCCCCGAACGGTAATAATAATCGAATCAATGCGATGGTTGGGTTATTGCCCTACGTAGAGGAGAGTGCTCTTTACAACATGATCCAAGCTCCGCAGACGTTTGGGGCATTTGCTTTTAATGCAGGTGGATCGTCGCCTTGGGATTCGAATTACGAACTTTGGGGTTCGCAATTTCAAGTAAAAGGCATGAACTGCCCATCGGATAGCCCTATAGGTGACTTGAGAAATGGTCGCTGGGCTGGTGGACGTGCTGCCACGACAAGCTATTCATTTTGTCATGGAGACCACCAGACCGGCGTTCGAGATCAAGGTGCCTATCAGCGACGTGGCTTGTTTGGCACTCGCAGCTGGGCTGGCTTTCAGGATATTACAGATGGAACCAGCAATACGATGGCAATTTCTGAACGATGTTTCCCTAAAGATGCTCGTAGTCTTTTCGGGCATACTGTCGAAAGCCTCACCGGAATCCCTGCCAATCCCGCTTTGTGTCTGGCTCAAGTAAACCGAGCGACTCGTCAGTTTTTACCGTCTGCAAACGTGTCGGGTTATGCCACCGAGTCCATACGGTGTTTGGGGTGCTCTCGCAACTATCAACGGTGGTGAGGTAGCGAACGAAGCACAGTGATTTTGCGTTTTTGCGTATTGGCTGGTTTCAACGCTTTTTGAATCTTAAAGCTCCGATAAAATCGGAGCAGTCCAAATTTGGAGTGCTGGGATTCATCCCAGCTTTAAGAATCTGCCGTGAAATGCCCCAACCTACATTGTAACCCAAAATGAAAAGTAATTGCTCTAATATGTTTCGACGAACTTTTTGTATTGTCGCCGTTTCTTTTGCTGGTTTGTCGGTAATTGGCTGCTCTGGAGGTCAAGCCGAAAACCCTAACTGGCCCAAGCGTTTCCGTGCTTCCGGAACTGTTACGTATCAGGGCAAAGCGATCGAAGGTGCTGAAGTAACCTTTACGAGCAAAGCTGGCAACTCGACCGGTGCTGGAAAGACGGACAGTTCCGGTCGATTTAAGCTGACAACGCATATTGAAGGAGACGGAGTGGTAGCTGGACGACAAGAGGTCGCGATCCGTCGCGTTAACGTCGTCGATAAGACTCCCAAGGATGTGGATGTTTCGGCAGGTGGAGTTGCTCTTCCGCTAGAGATTACTTGGATCATTCCTGAAAAATACTCCATCCCGAACAAATCGGGCCTGACGGCAGACGTTTCCGAAGCCGGACCCAATGATTTCAAATTCGATCTGAAGTGAATTCCGAACCAAGTCGACATATATTGTTCCTTCGTTCCTTTACGATGAGCGAAGTGATTATTCGTGCATACGTTCAGCGACTATTGCCGAGCCGTGCAGACGCAGATGATGTGATGCAGGGTGTCGCGTTAGTGTAGTGGGCCAAGTTCGAGCAATTTCGTGACGATGGTGACTTTAGAAGTTGGGCCTTGGGTGTCGATGATTTGGAAGATGGCGATGTGCATTTTCAAATAACAAGACAAGGCCTGCCCAAGGGAGGCGTACAAGGTGCAGTCACAAATGACACGATGATCGGTGACCCGTTGCCGATAGGTACGTGGAATCATGTGGCGATGGTGATCTCGAATCTAGATCATGGTAGGCGCGTTTATGCAAATGGCAAACTTATTCGCGAGGGAGTTATGGAACGGGAGATTTCAATTCGCCCAGGTTCGTGTCGTATCGGTAATTGGTTGCCCTCAGTAGGTCATTCGGAAAAAAGGACTCGTGCCTTACGTGGACAGATGGATGAGCTAGCAATACGGAATCGCGCGTTGTTGGAGAGCGAACTTCGCGAACTTGTGGAAGCAGGTAGGCAAAATGTCCTCAAGTTGGAATAAATGTAGCAACGGGCTGCGAGCCTGTTGCAAAAAGGCTAGTGCTAACAGGCTAGCAGCCGGTCCTACGAACTGCACGACCAATTTCATAGCCGTGCTCTTACTCTTCGCAATTCCAATCGTTTCACTTGCATCCTCGCCGGATTTCGCAACGGACGTTCAGCCCTTCCTCGATGCCCACTGCATCAAGTGCCACAACGCAGAAAAGCAAGAGGGCGATTTCCGAATCGATAAACTATCGAAAAATGTTGTGCAAGATGATGGCCCGCAGTGGGCTGAGATCATGGCGCGAATCAGCTCCGGAGAAATGCCACCGAAGAAAGAAAAGAATTTGCCAACCACTGCCCAAAGAGAGTCAATCGTAACTTGGCTATCGGCGAGACTCAAGGAAGGCGAGGCAGCACGGTTGGCTGCTCGCGGTCGTGTTTCCTATAACCGCCTAACCCGCGACGAATACGTTAACTCGGTGCGAGATCTTATCGGTGTCCACTTTGACGCTACGGATCCAGGCGGTTTTCTTGAAGATCCAGAGTGGCATGGTTTTGAACGTATCGGTTCGGTAATGACTCTGTCGGCATCCAATGTGGAAAAATACCTTGCGGCAGCCGAAGCCGTCCTGGCCGAAGCTTATCCGAAGGGCAATCCAACATTTTTTGAATCCACCAAGAAGGCGTTTCTCGAAAAACAGATCGACGAACCCCATCGCGAACAACTTCGTGCAGCCGGACTTTTAGATAAAGTTCGATTCGAAATGTGGCCGGGTGATATCTTCCGCTATTCTGGCCCCGAGGAGCCATTGCCAGAATCGGGTATTTACGAAATTAGTTACACCTTGAGCGGTCTCAAACCCGAGAAAGGGCGTGCACCTCGTTTGGTCGTATATGAGCAGAAACTGGATCGCGTGCTCTTCGAGCAAGAAGTCATAGCGCCCGAGGACAAACCAACGACCGTTACTTTTCGTGCCCATTTGCCCAAGGGCAGACTTCAGATCAACGTTATCAACGAAGTACCAGGACCGTCTAACAATCCCCGTTCCGGGCGCCATGGACGCAAACCGTTTATCAGTATTGCAGACGGACGCATACCATGGCAAATGAAGCTAACTGATGAACAAGGGCGTCCGAGATATCCCTTCCTCATTATCGATTCGATTTCTTTCCGTGGCCCTTTCATCACCGACGAGGAGCAGCGGCGGCGCGATGGATACCTGCCGCGCGAAGAAGGAAATCTAGATCAAGCTCGTGCGTGTCTGGAAAAATTAGCACACCGTGCGTTTCGCCGACCGCTGGGCCATGGTGAACTAGACAGGTACATCGATATCGTAAAAGGTGAGCTTGCAGCCGACGAAAAGTATTTTGACGCGGTGAAAGCTGGCATGCTCTCGATCTTTTGTTCGAAGAGTTTTCTCTTCATCGCGGAAGGGGACGAGGATGTCGACCGCAAATCGCTTAACGACTGGGAAATCGCGTCGCGTTTGTCCTATCTCTTGTGGAGCACGATGCCGGACGACGAACTGTTTGTTTTAGCGGAGCAAGGCAGACTCCACGAACGGGGTGAATTGCGGCAACAGGTAGCGCGCATGTTGGCGGATCCTAGAGCAAATCGTTTTTCCGATTCGTTTGCTGCCCAGTGGCTTCATTTGCGAAAGGTCGGGAAATTCCCGCCGGACAAGAAACTGTATCCTGAGTATGACTTGCATTTGGAACAAAGCATGATCGGTGAGACCAAGGCTTTTTTTCGAGAAGTACTCGCTAGTGGCTTGACGTTGCGTGAGTTCCTCGAATCCGATTGGAGCATGATGAATTCCCGTCTTGCACAATTTTATGGGATACCAGACAACGGAATTTCGCGTAATGATTTTCAACGAGTGGCGTTACCCGCCGAATGTAGACGGGGCGGGATCTTAACGCAAGCAGCTATCCTGTCGCTGACGTCAGACGGTACACGACATCGACCGGTACATCGAGGTGTTTGGCTGTCGGAATCGATCTTCGGCAAGACTCCGCCACCGCCACCAGCCAACGTTGACCCCATCGAACCCAATCCGATTGACTCACCCAAGGCAACCTTGAGAATGAAGCTGCATGCTCACATTCATGACCCGAGCTGTGCCTCGTGTCATAGCAAAATGGATCCACTTGGACTAGCATTTGAGAATTATGACGCTATTGGGCGATGGCGGACGGAAGAAGTAGTCGAAGGGACGGGCGATAATCCACTAGTTGACGCAAGTGGTAAACTGGCAGACGGTCGCGTCTACAAAACGCCCGAAGAATTTAAACGATTGTTACTCGAAGATCTCGATGCGTTTAATGCCACATTCGTCGAGAAGCTAGCAACGTATGGACTTCGGCGCAGCATGTCGTTCGATGACTGTGCGGGGCTTGCAGCGATCGCAGAGGTCAGTCGATCAAAGGACTACCGATTGCGAGACATCGTCGAGGCGTTTGTACTTTCCGATTTGTTTCAAAACAGATAGGCACTGATTCGGGCCCGGGGCTAGCGCCCAACGGTTCACGAAAAAAGCAAATTAAGCACCGTTTGGCTAACACCAAAGGCTCAAATTGAATCGAAAACCAGGTAAACAATTATGAATCACATTAGCACCAACCGATGGCAACTCAATCGCCGCCAAATATTGCGTGGGGCTGGCGTCACGATCGCCTTGCCCATGCTCGAATGCATGGCGGCTGGTAATTTGCCGACGCCGACCAAGCCGAAACGGAGCGTTTTTCTCTACATCCCCAATGGAGTCAACACACTCACTTGGCAGATCGAAAAAGCGGGAAAGGATTACGAGTTAACCCAACCGCTCGAGTCGTTGGAACGGCATCGCGATGACGTCACACCTATTAGCGGTCTGCACCACCCTAAGGTTGTTGGCAAGCATCATAATTGCGACAAGGTATGGCTGACAGGTGCCGACGTGCCAAGTGATGGCGGTGCTTTTCGAAATACCGTATCCGCAGATCAACTAATGGCCGAGGTTCAAGGCAAGTCGACAAGGTTTGCATCGCTGGAAATGGCGATCGAGGGCCATTCGCTTGCATGGTCTCGTGACGGAATTCAGATTCCAGCCGAACGCAATGCTAGAAACATTTTTAAATTACTGTTCGGGATTTATAAGTATAGCAAGGAAACAATTCGGCGACGATTGACTCGCCGCACTATCATTTTGGATGGCGTTTTAGAGGATGCCCAAAGGGTTAGTCGCAAACTGGGTAATCACGATCGCACGAAACTCGATGAGTACCTTACGGCCGTACGCCAGGTGGAAGAGCGAACGGAAAGAGCCGACTCGTGGTTAGATACTCCGAAGCCGAAGGTCGACGCTTCAGAAGAGGCGAAACTGACTCGTAAACTAGATACGACGCAGGTGCTTTGGGGTAGTGGTATGGCATATGGCCATAGTCATGGCAACGCCAATCTGCCTACGCTGCTTGCAGGTGGACGGGCATTGGGACTCCAACATGGCCAACACGTTGACTTCAATCTGCCTAAGATTGGCAGCTATAATGTCGCCGATGCGATCGGTCATTATCGCATCTGTTCTCGCCCCATAGACGCCGACGCGAGACTAAGCAACCTACTCTTGACAATGTTGCAAAGGATGGATGTGGAGACCGAGCATTTTCAAGACAGCGTAAGTGCTATCTCGGAGATTGTTTCGTGATAGGGTTGGAACCTCCCGCTGACTTGACCAGCAACAACGTCCGTGTAGCTAAAAAGCCGAACAATCCACAGGGCAAGCCTGTGGGATTCAAACTTCTCGTTTGCCTCATGAGTATTTGCGTTTCAATGTCCGCATTGGTTGTGAATGCACATGACCCAATCCCCTTTCGCACCGATGCAAGTTCCGACAAATCCCTTCGTTGGTTTCAACTGGTGGGGGGCGAGTTTCCGCCTGAGAAATCAGCTCATTCGATTTCCGGTGAGCTCATCAGGCAGGATCATTTGGAGCGTCGCTTTTATTTGCGGGTTGACCGGGATGACAGCCAACAGCGCGGCGATTGGGACTTGCCAATAGTTGCCACGATGCTGCCTTATGGCTCGAACTACTATCATGGTTCGCCGGCTGCATTGCAAGACATCCCGTTGGGCACTCACCTTCATGGCTTGTTTTATGAGAAAGCTATCGACGACAAATCGCCACCTCCGGACGGGCCACACAACAATCGGATTACACCGGATGTGAACTTCACGCGATGCTTTCGGCTGGAGGACGATTTCAGC
>JANLRK010000506.1:0-5520 GCA_031361585.1 Pirellula sp.
TCGATCAATTCGAGCGTCCCTTCGTAGTAGTCCAGCACATCAGTCCAGAAATGAAGGGCTCCGAACGGCTTGAGCGCTCGCTCGATATTGCAAAGTGATTTTTCATTCAGAACACGTCGCTTCTTGTGTCGCGACTTCCACCATGGGTCAGGGAAGTAAACGTGGATAGCATCCAACGAGCATTCCGCTATGTCTTGTTCCAGGACAGCCACTGCGTCGCAAGCGAAAAACTTTGCGTTGCGAATTTCGGTCCTCTCAATACGGGACTGGCACTCCAGCGCGTACTTGGCCGCGAGCTCAAGTCCAACAAAGCGTCGGTTCGGTAATCGCTTGGCTGCGTTCGTTAAGAAGAGCCCTTTTCCCGAACCGATTTCAAGCTCCAGCGGCATTTCGGTTGCAATCCAACCCAAGAAATCCGTTTGATCTTTGTCGCGAAAGAATCGGCCTCGCATGAGGTGCTGTATCGACTCCAAATCGTCGTCTGATTCGGTTTGGTCTTCTGCTTCTGCTTCCGCTTCCGCTGCGCTGGTTGATACCTGATTGCTTTCCGTCAAGGCGGGTTCACTTGACCCGTTTTCTTGAGGAAGGGGAGGGATTTTGGGTTGGGAGACGAGTGGATCGTGTTGCATACCAAGTTCAATGGGTTATAACCGATTGGTTGTGTGATTTTCGAATCCCAAGGATACGCAAAATTTGCAACACCGATAGGCGAACCAGAAGGGGTTATTATCTTTGTCCGGTCGCACCTATTGGTCTCGCCACTTACTTCATTCCATGCGAAATCGCTTTCCAACGAGGTCTACCAAGATGACTTTCAACCCACTCGATCTCCCCGAACAAAAGCCCGCCGAGTCGAATGCTCGTAATTCAACCGGCGATTTGCCGATTGAATCTAGTCGAAGGGAGTTTTTGAAAGCGTCTGCCGCAACAACCGCAATTGCTAGTGCATCGAGTTTTTTCAATCGCAGCGTCCACGCAGCGGGTAGTGACATTATCAAAGTTGGACTGGTTGGCTGCGGCGGTAGAGGGATGGGTGCAGCCAAAGACAACATGACTGCCGATGCAGGTTGCCGTTTGACTGCTATCGCTGAAGTATTCTACGACCGATTGGAAGACGGCAAAGAACAACTAAAAAAATCGCTAGGGAGCCAATACGAAGTCCCCGAGGAACAGTGTTTCTCGGGTTGGGAAGCCCTAAACAAAATATTGCAAACCGACATCGATGTCGTTTTGCTCGCGACGCCACCTGGATTTCGGCCCGCTCAAATGGAAGCTGCGATCAATGCCGGCAAGCACGTGTTCTGTGAGAAACCCGTCGCGGTCGACCCTCCCGGAGTACGCAGAGTCATGGCAGCCTCCGCACTAGCGGAATCGAAAGGACTTTGCGTTGTTTCCGGACTTTGTTGGCGGTACGACTACGGCGTCAAAGCAACCATCGAAAAGATACAGTCCGGCGCTATCGGCGACATCATTTCGATCCAAGAAAACTACTTGACCGGAACACTCTGGATTCGAAATCCGCAGCCAGATTGGACTCCCATGCATAAGCAAGTTTTGAACTGGTTGTACTACAAGTGGTTGAGCGGCGACCATTATGTCGAACAGTTTATCCACTCGTTGGACAAAGCCATGTGGCTTCACAATGATGTCCCACCCGTACTCTGCTATGGAACCGGTGGACGGCAAGTGCGAACGCAACCTGAGTACGGAGATATCTACGATCACTTCTCTGTCGTTTACGAATGGGCAGACGGCACACGATGTTTTGCTTCAACTCGCCAGATGGACGGCTGTTTCAATCAAACAGAAGATTTCATTTACGGCACCAAAGGCACAGCGCGAGTGTTGGCCCACGAAATCAAGGGTGAAACGAAATGGAAGTTTGAAATGGAGGGCAAGAAAACCAGCATGTACCAACTCGAGCACGTCGCACTCATGAAGGCGATCCGCGACGGCAAGCCGATCAATAATGGCGACTACATGTGCAAGAGCACACTCATGGCCATCATGGGACGCGAAGCAGCCTACTCAGGCCAAATCATCAAATGGGACGATGCACTAGCAAGTGAATTGAAGCTCGGGCCAGACAATCCAGACTGGGGGCCAGCGCCAGAGGTTGAAGTTCGAATGCCCGGAAAGTATAAGTTTATCGAGGCATGAGATTCGATATCGAGTCCACCATCTGCGCTATAGCAACTGGCGAGGAAGGTGCATTTCGAGGCGCGATCCGAGTCACCGGTCCCGACTCACTAGCCCTAGTCGCAAAAGTCTGTTCGGACCGCTTGAGTGACCGATGGAATGTTTCGCGCGCGACCCGACTGCAAAAAACGATTGACTTGCCGACACTCGGTCGGATCGACGTCGACGTTTTTGTTTGGCCGGATGAAAGAAGCTATACCGGCCAGCCGTCCGTGGAATTGCATTGTTTGGGTAACACCATCATTCTGCAGTCTATTCAATCGCGATTGATCGAGAACGGTGCCGTTCTTGCGCAGCCTGGAGAGTTTACGTTGCGAGCGTTTTTGGCCGGACGTCTCGATCTAACTCAGTGCGAAGCAGTGCTAGGAGTTATTCATGCTGCCAACCATCGAACATTGAACGTGGCCTTGTCTCAGCTTGCAGGCGGGCTTTCAGAACCACTAAGCCAACTGCGAACTTCGCTTGTTAACTTGCTCGCCGATATCGAAGCGGGTTTGGATTTCATTGAGGAGGATATCTCGTTCGTAAGCCAATCGCAGATCGTTGCTCGGCTCGAACATGCACTTGGCGTCATACGTGAACTGCTCCATCAAATGGAATCGCGTGCAGCGCAAACCATTCAGCTGCAAGTCGCGATCGTCGGTCCTCCGAATGCCGGCAAGAGCTCATTGATCAACGCCATGGCAGACAGGCAAGTCTCCATTGTCAGTCCAGAGCCAGGCACCACTCGCGACTACGTTCGCCTGCGGCTGGATCTGGAAGGCGTAATAGTCGATTTGCTGGATACGGCCGGACTGGAATCCGTTGTGGGAACAACGCCGCGGGCAATTGCCCAAGGGTTTACTCGAGAGCAAATCGAAAATGCCGACTTGGTACTGTTCTGTTTGTCGGTCGAGGACTCGGAATCGCCAGAGTGGCCGCTCGACCGATACCATGCTCCCACTTGGTTGCTTCGCACGAAATGCGATCTCGATTCGGCTGGCCGAAAGTTGTCAAGCAAATACGACCAAGCGTTTCCAGTAAGCACAAAGAACCCTACGAGCGTTACCCGAGTGGTAGATAGTCTGCGGAAATGGGCTGCAACCAAAACGGAAGATGCTAATCAAGTAGTGCCTCTGACAGCGGCGCGCTGTCAAGCATCGCTCAAGAATGCAATTGAAGCGATCTTGCTTGCAAAGGAAGCTGCAGAGTTTCAACAAGGCGACGAAGTCATCGCCGGTGAGATACGTCTGTCGCTCGAGGAAATTGGATTGGTCGCAGGCACCGTCTATACGGATGACATACTCGACGCCTTATTCAGCCGATTTTGCATCGGGAAATAATCGATTAGTTCGAGCCTCACCCAACTTCAAGAAAATTCAAGTCCCAATTCAGAAATCTGCGGAACCAAACCGAAAGGAGTGGGTTTTACCACCTGAATCCCTGTCATGGCGATCTCTCCTCTGGCAACTGCTTCATCTCGAAGAACTTATCGAAACCTCAACTATGCTTCGCCTCGAATTCCTTTTGTCACTTCTTTTTTTTGCATGCAGTTCAGGCTCTGCGGCAGAACGTGTCAGTTTCCATCACGAGAATGTTCTTGGAACATCCTTGGAAATCAAATTCAGTGCCAGAACTAAGGCTGCCGCCAAAGAAGCGGAGACACTGGTGTTGGCGGAAATTGATAGGCTTGCATTGATCTACAGTACCTACGACCCCAAAAGCGAAATGCGCAGATGGATGGACGGTGAAAGCAATGAAACGATCGCATCCAAGGAACTGATCGAACTGTTTCGAATGTGCGAGGAACAATGGACGGCCACGCAGGGTGCTTTTGATCCGCGTGTTGGACACGCGATCGAGCTTTGGAAACAAGCAGCAAAGGACCAGAAGGTGCCGACCGAGAGCGAATTGGATTCGGCGGTTGCATTGACGAAAAATCAAGCGTGGAGAATAGACGACGCCAAACAGTCGATTCGAAGATTGGGTCTAATCTTATTGGTACGGTCTCCGCAGCTACCAAACCTCCCGGCGCATACAAAGCAGTTTGGGACGGCAACGACGACAATGGCAAGTTGTTAAAGCAGGGCAAGTACACATTGTATGTCGAAGTAGCACGCGAACATGGTACCTATCAACTGATGAGCAAAGAAGTCATCATCGGACAAGATTCACAGCACGGGGACTTGGGGCAGAACGCGGAAATCAAATCGGTCCACTTCGAGTATCACCCGCGAGGCTCTGGTAAGTGAACAAAGCTGAAAACTTATCGAGTGAAAGACTTAAAAGTCGATCAATTTGGAAACGGTCTTCGGCTAAGCGGATACGCTGGCTGCATATCTATGGATCGATGTTTTCATGCACTGTTGTTCTCTTTTTCAGCCTGACAGGAATCACACTCAAACACACTAGTTGGTTCGGTGGAGACACGGAACGTGTTCGCGAAGCGAAAGGGCAAATTCGATTGGAGTGGGTTACGAATCCTTCTGAAAGCCACAATACGAGTGATCCGAATGATGGCGTCGCCAGGCTGGAAATTGTAGAGCAATTGCGGAGCGAAGCAGGTGTGAGTGGCAAGATGAAAGACTTTACTGTCGATGAGTCACAGTGCATCGTAGCCTTCCGAGCACCTGGTTATACAGCAGATACGTTTATCGATCGCGCAACCGGGCACTACGATCTCGTCGAGTCCTCGATGGGTTGGATTGCTATCATGAACGATCTGCACAAAGGAAGAGACAGTGGCCAGGTATGGTCTTGGGTGATCGATCTTTCCGCAGGTCTATTGGTCTTTGTATCGTTTACGGGCATGCTTTTGTTGTTTTACATCAATCGTCACCGAAAAGCAGGCCTTGCCACAGCAGTTCTCGGAATAGTTTTGACAATTGCAATTTACCTTGCCTTCGTACCGTGATATTGGCGCCCATCGATGTTCATTTTAACGACTGTTGCTTTCCATTAGAGTCCTTCTGACTTCCTCCTCGCGGGCAATCTCCTTTATTTGGCGAAGCCGAGAAGCAGTTGAAGATGCAACGGATTAACCGCCTTGCCTTGAGAGGGGTGCAGTCGGAGCGTGGATGGGTTTGAATCAGAATAAAATTTCAATAAGTGCCTGGCACCTATTGACTTGGAACTGGCTGCTTGATACCATTTTCTGCAGAGGAGATTTACTATGCCTAGAGCGCCACGTGCTGAACAATTCGATCCGAGCTCCGTTTGCATCGTCCATTTGGTCCAGCGATGTATTCGCCGGGCTTACTTGGCTGGAGCCGATGTCGTCACCGGAAAGAATTTCGAACATCGACGTGAATGGATTCGGTGCCGTATGGAACGGCTCGCCTC
>JANLRK010000691.1:0-2083 GCA_031361585.1 Pirellula sp.
TCCATTCCGGCAGGATCCGACGCAAACAAAACAGGATCGCCTTGCGAACGGCATTGCACTCCTTGAAACACGCTCGGCAAGAATCCACTTCCAAACGAGCTGCGACCGCCGTTTGGCTGCACGCCACTGCTAATCAGAACAACGAACGCTGGCAGGTTCTCATTTTCGCTGCCCAGACCATAGGATACCCAGGAGCCAAACGAAGGGCGACCACTGCGTGGCGAACCGGTGTAAATCAACAGCTCAGCAGGCGCGTGATTGAACTGGTCGGTGTGCATGCTGTGAACGAGGCAAAGATGATCAGCAACACCTTGTAGATGTGGCAAGCAATCCGAAAGCAAGACCCCTGAATTGCCGGAGGCGATAAATTTATGCGAGGTGCCAAGGAGTTTCGGGACGCCGGTGGTGAATGCGAACTCCTTCCCTTTGAGCACCGAGTCTGGTGCATCTTGGCCGTTCAGTTCGATCAGCTTGGGTTTGTAGTCGAATAGATCAAGGTTCGGCGGAGAGCCCGTCATATGGAGGTAGATAACGCGCTTTGCCTTGGGCGCAAAGTGAGCCATTTTGGCTGCGATGGAGTCGGCCGCGGCGGTCGAGGGCGACGTGCCAATTAGGTTCGATAAAGCCAGCGCCCCGAGGCCAGTCGATGTTTGGCCTAAAAAGTAGCGGCGAGTCCGCAGTGCGAGTTGTTGTTCGATAACAGAGTTCATGATGCGATGGGATTTCGTTAGTCTCGTTTAGTTCCGAGGGGTAGGCGACGATTGACTGGTTAGCGCCGTCGCCTGTGGCTTGGGTTTAAACGGTTTCACTTATGGGGTCATTAGGAATTCATCAAGGTTTAGTATGACGTTGCAAATCGTGGTCCAGGTTGCAAGTTCGATTGGATCCGCGTTGTTCGGCAGTGGACCAATGGGTTCAGTCGCCAGCTTGTTGGCGCGATCGCTCTCGTTTGCTAATTCGGATCGAGTCTCATGATAGAGATTAGAGAGTGCGTCCGTTTCTCGCGGCATTGGAGGCCGGGAAAGGGCCAATTCGAATACTCGCCCTAGACGATCTTCGAGCGAACCATTGGGCAGGTCATAAACTACAATCCTCCTGGCTAAGCCTTGGGCTGCTTCGACAAAGGCCGGATCATTTAGCGTGACCAGGGCTTGCAGCGGAGTATTGGTTCTATCGCGCTTGAGGACACACACCTCACGATTGGGCGCATCAAAGGTGGCCATCGATGGATAAGGATTCGATCGGCGCCATAGCGTATACAGGCCGCGTCGAAAACGATCTTCTCCCTTGCTTGTATCCCAATCCGTTTTGCTTCCAAAGGCTGCTGTCAATCCGAGCGCAGGTTGCGGCGGACGCGTAGGAGGTCCATGCATTCGTTGCGACAAAAGGCCTGCAGTGGCGAGTGCCATATCGCGAACTTGTTCGGCAGACACGCGAAAGCGAGGACCACGCGAACCATATACGTTATCAGGGTCTTCTTCGAAGCGTTTTGGCGAAACGGAAGATCGCTGTCTATAGGCCGCTGACGTGACGATCTTGCGAATCAATCCCTTTGTGTCCCAATCGTTACGAATCAATTCCGATGCCAAGTGATCCAGCAGTTCAGGATTGCTCGGCAAATCGCCTTGAGAACCAAATTCCTCGCTGGTCCGCACGATGCCTACTCCGAAAAAAGTCTCCCAATAGCGATTTGCTATGACCCGAGCAGTCAGCGGATTGTCTGGCTGCATGAGCCACTTTGCAAATTCCAAGCGATCCATTTTCGGTTGAGCACCGCTTGTGTTGGCAGGTGTCCAAGGATGAAATGCTTTTGGTACGCCGGGGGATACCAAATCGCCTTGGACCTTGTAGTTGCCTCGTATTTGGATATGCGTTTTTCGTTGTTTATCAGGTGGTAGTTCGGAAAGAATGGGAACGGTCGTCGTGGGTTTGATATCGCTGATGGCGTTTCGCAATGTATCCCGAGTATCGCGCAACGCCCTTCGACTTGTCGCAACAGCTGAAACGAAATAGGCATGCAGCGAGTCCTGATCATTATTCGAACGAACATCGGGTTCAAGCGACAATATTTTTGAGATGTTTG
>JANLRK010000510.1:0-3684 GCA_031361585.1 Pirellula sp.
AGATAGCCAACATTGTTAAAGAAGAGGATGCCGCAATGACAATCGGGGGCGATCGGCCGCGTTAAATAGGCCCCAACCATTACTTCTGAGCCACGCGGTTCGTTGACGATGGCTCGTCGATAGCCATCGTGGTTTATTCGCATGTCATTAAGTTTCTCGGCCATGGTTTGGCCGAACAGTCGCGGGCCGCCATCGACGATCGTTCGAGTTGGTTCACCACCGGTATGTGAGTCAATCACTCTAAAAGTGCGCATGCTGATCCCTGACTTCCTGTTCTTCGACAGCATATACAGCCGAATCCACGTCCACCCCGATCACTTTACCATCTCCAAGGCTTTTTGGAAGAAATCTGGCGTACCGAAGTTGCCGGACTTGAGAGCAAACGCCATCGGTCGTTCGCCGATCGACTCGGTCCAAGGGACTCCGATGTCGATGCGAGGACCGATCCGAAGTGCTCGAACATTGAGTCGCGACACGACTGCGCCAGACGTTTCACCGCCAGCAACAATCAATCGCCTAACACCGCACTCGTTTACCATTCGGACGGCGATGTCTGCAAATACGGACTCGATAGCAGTCGCAGAAACTTCCCGACTGAACTCCGCTTGCAAGCAAGAAACTTTGTCCGCCGTCGCCGTCGAAAAGAGGAGAATCGGCAACTCGGAATTTTGGTTTTCAACCCAATCCATTGCGTCGCTAACAGCCTTTTCTGGATGAGAAATGCATCTTCGAGCGTCAAGCCAAAAACTTGGGCAACGCGGCTGCATGAAGGCCACTTGCTCTTGTGTCGCCTTGGAACAACTGCCCGAAAGAATCGCAGTTCGACCAACTACCCCCGGCATGCATGGTATCGAACGTTCCTGCGACAACAGACCATGTGTACGGTATACAGCAGGAATAGCCATCGCAAGGCTCGAGCTGCCCGTAACCAAAGGCATATCGGCGCAAGCCATCGCGATGGTACGAAGATCTTGGTTGGTTATCGCATCAACAATAATGAATCGCCGTTCCTTGGTCGATGGTATTTGCAGGAATTCTTGAAATGGTATAAATCCCTGCTGAATCAATTCAAACGGCGCGGACATGACATGGAGCCGTGTCTGGTTGGAAAGCACTCTCACCAAGTTCGCATCCTTCATCGGTGTGAGTGGGTGACTCTCCATTCCCGACTCGCCGAGAAGCTTGTCGCCTACAAAGAGATGTCCGTGATAGACGGTGCGCCCGTAATCCGGATACGCCGGGCAGAAAATGGTTTGGGTTGCATTCAATGCATTGAGCAACGCTTCAGCAACCGGGCCAATATTCCCGGCGTCAGTCGAGTCAAAGGTCGAGCTGTACTTGAAATAGAATCGTCTAGCCCCCATTGCTTGAAGCGATCCCAATGCAGCCAGCGATTGGCGAACCGCCACGTCGCGATGTTCGGAGCGTGTCCTCAGTGCGATGACTACCGCATCTGCCCTCGCAATGGACTCAAAGGATTCAGGTATACCCAAGAACTGAATAACGTTCATACCCGCTTCCGCGAGATTGCTCGCTAAATCGGTCGCGCCGGTAAAGTCGTCAGCAATGGCACCTAGAATCATCGCGTCTCCTCGCTTGCAATTGCGCGAACCGGACTTCCAACTCCATCCACAATTCTTATTGGCAATGCAATGAACTCTACAACCGATTGCGTATCGATTGGCGTCCCCTGCTGAGCCTGTCAGCCATCATACCCCCCGGCATGCAAAAAACGTGGGCCGTTCGCCTTGCCCTTGCAGCCTGTCAGAACACTGAATCGACAGGCTGGAAGCCTATCCCACTTTCCTCTTAGCGAGTTCGCAATTGGACCGTCTTGTCAGCTTCGCTATCTCGAATGACCATTTTGATCATGCCCGACTTCCCAGCTGATTCCATAGCTCCGGCAAACTCGTTTGGTGTTCCGATTTTTTTGCCGTTTACTGATAGGATGACGACCCCTGCAGGAATGGTGGCAAAGAGCGGACTTCGTCGATTGACTTCTTTTACCTCGACCCCTTCCCCCGGTTTCAGTCCTAACTCGTCCCTTGTTTCTTCCGAAACGACACCGACGAGGACTCCGAAAACGTTAACTGTTTCATTGCTAGCCGCTGCCAACGCCGTCTCATCCATTTCATCCACTGTCAAAACAACTTCGGACCGTTTTCCATCTCTCAAATATGCAATGCGAACTTGTGTCCCTGGCTTTGTTTCCCCGATAGATCGACGCATGCCAGAATCCGAAGTTATAGCGTTCCCGTTGATGGCCGTAATAACATCCCCTTCTTTGAGTCCGGCCTTGGCCGCTGGCAAACCCTTGCTTATCGATGTCACCACAGCACCGCGCGTACCAGCGGGCAAGGAAAGCTTCTCGGCCAATTCGGGGCTCAGCGTCGCGGGGCGAATTCCGATAACGCCACGTGTCACCCTGCCTTTGCTGATCAAATCATCCATCACGCGCTTTGCTGTGTTGCTAGGTACGGCGAAACATATTCCGTTGTAACCGCCGCTGCGAGATGCGATGGCGGTGTTGATGCCAATTACTTCACCATGCATATTCAGCAATGGTCCTCCACTGTTGCCAGGATTGATAGCTGCGTCGGTTTGAATGAAACTGTCGTAAAGAGTAATGCCCTGGTCGCTTCGGTTTGTCGCGCTCACAATTCCTGCGGTCACGGTTTGAGCTAATCCGAAGGGGCTACCGATGGCGATGACCCAATCACCTACCTCCATGTTTTCGGAGTTTCCAAGGGGCGCGGCTACTAGCCCGGTAGCTTCGATTTTTAAAATCGCCAAATCCGTACGTTCGTCTTTACCAATCACCTTAGCATCGAATTTCCGTTCGTCGCTGAGGACAACCTCCAGAATACTCGCACCCTCAACCACGTGATTGTTCGTTAAAATGTAGCCATCGTTTCGTACGATGACGCCTGAACCGAGACCATTTTGGATACGACCCTTTGGCAATTCGAGACCATCGTCACCGTCATTGTTGAGTCCGTCGGACTGCCGGCCAAAGAATTGTTCAAGGTCTTGCGGTAAGCCAATTGAACGAGAACCGCGCTGTCTGGAAGCTGAACGCTCAACGACGTTTTTTATACTAACGACTGATGGCTTGAGGGATTTTGATACGTCCCGAAAAACCTTCGACAGCTGATCAGCACTTGCGACACCCGCGGGATTGATAAGACCGCTGCGAGCCTGCTGCGCATCGACAACCTGCTGAGCATAGACTGCGGATGGCGGTGAGGGGGGACTGGAAAAGAGCCAATATCCAACTGGAGCCCCCAAAACCAATGTTAGGATTAGCGGCTTCCAATTTCCAAGCGATCGGTTCATGTGAATTGCTCCAACGAAAATCAATTAGGGTCCACAATGTTTTTGCCAAAATGACTTACGAACAAAAGTTGGTTCTGGATCAACATCAAATTCCGTACCAATACACTCAGATTCAACGTTTGTAATTGAGAATTGTCGCTCGAGAACAGATTGCCCCTGAAAAAGTGGGCGCTAAAGGCGAAGATATCGCCACATTTTGGACGGCGTCCGCTCGGGTTAAACGAAAATGTTGGCTATCGGTAGTGGCAAGCTAAGTCGCCTTGGATTAAATTAGCGACCGCTATTGGTAGCATTCCGTTAACCCTCCACTTTGATTGAGTTCGCACAGCCCACCCTCAATTTCTTTCG
>JANLRK010000523.1:0-2459 GCA_031361585.1 Pirellula sp.
CGAGCGTCCGTTGTACGCATAGAGGCTGCCGCCACCCCAATTCGTGTAAGCGTTGTAGGTGTTCGTCGCAAGTTGCAACAAGATCTTGGTGTTCTTGCCTGGCTCTCCCGATCGAACCACAAAGAAAGTGTCGGATTCGGCTGTCCGGCGATTCCGTGCGACGTACTTCCCGCCGCTATCCGTTACGCGAAGCGTAGCTTGGTAGTAGCCAGTGGGCCAGTCTGCCGGAATGGGCATACGAAAACCAATGGGCCAATTACAACCGTGCGAGCTGGCGTTTTCAGGGATCGGATGCGAGCCACCTCCTGGGATCTTTGACTTTTGAAAGACCAGCTTCCGTTCGGAACCCAGTCTAGCGATTTCAATACTGTATTCAGTCGCGGTGGTAGAGGTATGCAGTTGCAGTTCATCCCCCGGCGCAACGCTTTGCTTATCCGGATAGCCTTCGATGGAAAGCCCTGGAGGTTGCTCGGGCTGGGATAGTGCGGTTAATTCGCAAGTGAAGAATACCCCGACGGTGAGGAATGCAGAAAATTTCTCAAACATTGTTTTTGTTTTCTTGCTGTTAAACATTGAGAAGTAAGAACGTGGGATAGGCTTCCAGCCTGTCGCCATGGGTTAGCCACGAGATTTTTCAAGCAGTACCATCATGATCAGCGACAGCAATGCTCTTAACTCATCGTCTTGATCGACTTCATTGACTTTTTCGATGACGAAGTATCGTTCCAGTATCGACGGCTTCTTAACGACGCGCATTGCGGTGGTACCGTCGGCCATCGTTATCAAGTAGCTTGGATTGATCAAGTAGAGAGCGACGAAGCCGACAATCGGGATTTCTCCAAGCAGTGATTCCACGAACTTCTTCCAAGGGTTCTCTTCTCGGATATGCATGTCTACGGCGTTACCTTCTATCACTTCGTAGTGAGCTGACCATAGCGACCGCATGCCAAGTCGCCTAACCGATCCCCATTCACTTCCATCCGCCGCAGTGAATCGATAGTTGGCGGAAAAGTCGATGATCCGGTCAGCGTTGATTTCAAACAGCTTGCTCTTGAGACTGGAGTCCGAGAAGACCTCGACTTTCTCTTTGAGCCGCAGCATTTTTTGCTTCACAAAAAGGATGGAAGTGCCTTCGGCATCCCGAACCGTTATTTGTTGAGACAAAGACAAGAGCTTGAACCGCAGGTCAAGTGGGTACTTCATGCTGAAATCCACAATAGGTTGAAAATAAATTGACAGCCACGCAGCGCCTTGGAATACATATGCCACGCAGCCCATTTCTGGGAAGCCGAAAAAGGAACAATTTAGCAGGAATCGATGGCGATTGCGAACGGTTCGGCGGTATTACGTAGCTGCGTCTGTCTGGAGGCAGCGGAAACCAATGCCTGTCGTCGATGGAAAACATGGTCTCAAAAATATCGAAAAGAAAATACAACACGTTACGCAACCGTATCAAGGTTTCAACGAGAACAGTAGTGTCGAGTGACAAAACATTTTTGAAACACTAACTTCAATCAGGAACCAATCATGGCAGCTTACATTAAATTTGATGGCATCGACGGCGAATCCAAAGCAAAGGGACACGAAAAGTGGACCGACTTGGAAAGCTTCTCGCAAGTGATTCACAAGGCTGGAGCTGGAGCAACAGGTGCAGCACGACGCCGAGGCACGATCCTTCACGAGGACTTGCAATGCTCCAAGCTCTTGGACAAATCTGGTCCGAAGATCGCAGAAGCAGTTTGCCTCGGCAAAGTATTTCCAAAGGTGGAGATTCACTGCAAGACGACTGCAGTCAACTCCGGTCGAGAAACGTTCTACAAGTATGAATTGAAGAACGTGATGGTATGTTCGTACTCCGTTTCTGGCGGAAGCCAAGACAAGCCACACGAGAGCTTTAGCTTGAACTTCGAAGAAATCAAAGTGACTTACACCGAGATGGATGAAAAGGGTGCTAAGAAGGGCGACGTCTCCTACGGCTGGAAGGTCGAAGAAGGCGTAAAAGCTTAGTTCTCTTCGTGGTTTACATTGCTCGTGGCTGACGCTGCTAGCGTCAGAAACCGCACCAAGCTTACCACCGTGGCCTGTCCCGGTGGTCGCACCCACAAACCAATCTCCGAATGGGAACCCAACGCACTGCCGAGGAGTCTCCGGCCGCCCGAGTTCCCGAGTTGATGAACAAAGTATGAATTTATCGTGCAGACCTTGGTAACTAGAATGCAGTGTCTGGCGCGGTTAGTTTTGCGATAACGCTATTCAATTCAAAGGGTCGAAACTTGATAGGTTTGCCTTCGATGTCATCCTGGATCAAAACAACGTAACGATCCAATCGATTCGCTGCATTGGAATCGATTAGCTGATTCGAATCCGAGGCGCTCATTTGCATCAAAATTCGTAACTCGATATCGCGCAGAGACTGACGAGAAACCCATCTGGCCATTGTCCCTGCCGAATCAGCCCAA
>JANLRK010000545.1:0-6350 GCA_031361585.1 Pirellula sp.
TTGTGGGGATTGTTGCGAGGCCAAACGGGAAAAGTATTTGGACTTGGGGCTTTAAGTTTTTTGGTGGTGTCGGCGGCTGGCTTGCTGGCAGCAGATGGAATTATTACACCAGCCATCAGTATGTTGGGGGCGTATGAGCCACTTGGCGAACAGTGGGCAGTTATCGCCACTTTGATAAGTCTATTCATCCTGTTCAAATCGCAATGGCGAGGGACCAGCAAGATCGGGGGATTGTTTGGATGGTTTATGATGTTGGTGTGGTTTCCATGGATTGCGTTTAAAGGCTTGCCATGGGTCGTGCGAAATCCAGACGTCTTCAGCGCCGCCAATCCCTACTACGCCTTCCATTTCATTTTTAGCTTTCCAGTCATGGGCCTACTTGCGATATTTGGCGTGGTTGTGTTGGCCATTACCGGCGGCGAAGCAAAATATGCTGACATCGGTCATTTTATGCGTCGCACAGGTAAGAAATGCAACGACGGTACGAGTGTCGACCATTACGACTCAGGACGTCGACCGGTGATGCTGGCTTGGTACTATATCGTCGTGCCATGCTTGCTAGTCAACTACGCGGGTCAAGTCGGATACCTATTGGAACGTGGCGTTCCCCAAAGGGCCAACACATTTTTTGCAATCACACCTCAGATTGCCGGTGCCGAGACGTTTAACTACTGCGTTTCTTTACTCGACTTATGCATTGCAGCTTGTGCAGCATTCATCGCTTCACAAGCACTGATTACAGGAATGTTCTCGATAGTGAAACAAGCGATAGCAATGGGGTTCGCTCCTCGGCAATTGGTTAGGTACACGAGCCACGAAGCGGAGGGCCAAGTTTACATTCCTTCTGTAAATTGGGCGTTGTTTTTCGGATGTGTATTTGCAACTCTCTCGTTTCGTACCGCTGGAAATTTGGCCGCTGCATACGGGATTGCAGTGACTGGAACGATGGCTATCACCACGATTGCATTTGGTTATGTATGCCACTATCGCTGGAACTGGCGACTGTGGCATGTGTATTCAGTATGTGGGCCTATTTTGTTCATCGATCTCATGTTTTTCGTTAGCAATCTCACGAAGTTTGCTAGCGGAGGCTATATCCCAATTGCAATCGCATCGGTCCTTGTTGTCATTATGGTGACGTGGCAATGGGGACGATCGCAGATGGCGAAGGCGTTCTACGACTTCGGTTTTCGCGAGGGCAAGAAAATCGACTGGTTGGTGATGTTACGCGAAAAAGTCGACGAAATCCAAATCGCCATTGACGAGAACCTGCCGTTGGCCAGAACGCTAATTCAAGGCCGACGTCGTTTGGTGGAGAGTGATCGGGCGGCCGTGTTTTTGTGCTCGCAACCCATTCGCACGCTGGAGGATTACACGCCAGTTACCTTGCGAGTCTTTCTCAAAAAGTATGGCGTGCTACCGTCCCACGTAACTTTATTTCACATCAATCAGACCTCAAGTTCCACCTACGACAATGCAAATCGTTATGAAGTCATCAAGCTAGGCAACGACATCTATGCGGTGAACGTCACATATGGATACATGGAACAGACTGATATTCGGGGTGCGCTAAAGGACTTGCAGCGGCGAGGCAAGATCAATATCGCCGCAGAACGTTGGATTGTTGAGGTAGGCGAGGAGGAAATCATCAGTCAGCCCGATCTACCTGTGCTGCAAGCCTTGCGAGTCGAGATGTTGAGATGGGTTCTGCGACTTTCAGCTCCGGCGCACAAGTACTATGGTCTGACGTACGATGCGGGAGTTTCTAAGGAATTGATTCCGATTGTGTTTGGCAAGAATGGAGTGCGAATCCGACTGCCCGAACTCGAAGTTACGTCGGATGAAAAACCGAAACCTGAGCCATTATTGCGTAAATGATGAATAAACGAACTTGCTCATCCAGACGTCCGAACGAGCGACGTTGCGTTTGAGCGTGCGTTGATGGCATGGCCTGGTTCTCGTTCGAGAATCGATTTGGCGGAAACATGTTGGGTAAAAAATGAATACCGTCGGCTGCCCGGAAACAAAACAACGTCTATGGCATTTTTTACCTGCCATATTTCTGCCAAACTCTTACGGAAAAAACTGAATTGAATCACTAGCTTGCGCTTCGTGCTAAGGCCTATTCGGGCTTGTCGGTTCGTGAAATAGATTGGATCCAACGTCCTTCGCGTATATCGTTTTTGGCCGGCTTTTTTGGAAGAATGCCGGAATGACCAACACGGCCACGAGATCGATAGTCGTAGACTTGCGTTGAGACCGGCGCGGCTATCACTTCTACGGAATCGGCCGATCGTTGGAGGGTGGTCGTTGGATCGTCCTTGGGATGTTTGGTTGGGAGAGTCTCAATCTGTTTGTTTGGCGCTCGCAAGTGACGTTGGAAGGCGGGGGGCAAATCGATGGATTCAACGCTGCTTGCTTCGTTGGATTCTTCTTTCTTTCGTGAACGAGAGGGCGATTCGTTGTGGCCAGCAAGACTAACCGATGAACTGCCGTTAGGTGCCGTTGCTGCAGTCTGGCTGATCGAGGCTTCTTTGTTGGTTGGGATACCAGGGAGCAATTTGATGGTTGGATCCGAAATGGTGGTTCCTCCTTCGCGCCCTTCGAATCGAGAAATCAAACTTAACTTGCGAGGTGGTCCTCCCACCTCGCCCCACGGGATCCAGACACTGTACGATGGCCCCATCGAGGTCTTGCTCATGTGTGACTTGAACTGATCCGCAGTGAATACAAACTTGCGCAATGGTTTTTGAGTCGTCGAAAAGTTGTCTTCGGCATCGAACACATAGACGGCAAAGTTACCATCCACTTCGATAGGCTCCGTATTCTCTTTGCCATAAAAATAGACTCGACCACCAAAGCCACGAACCCCAGGTTGGCTGGGCTGATGGAGAACCGAATCCGTCCATACTGGCAAAATACGGTCAGGAACAGACTTCGTGTCCGTTTTCATCCATGGCCAGTCGACAATCGATTTTTTAGGTGCGAATTGACATCCAAGCGTACTCAAAAGACACGAAAGACAAAGCAGACGCACTAAAGCGATCGGCAGGCTGAGAATTACGAGTAGCATGGCCCCCTGGGCCGTGTGACGCTCGGGCCAGGGGCCCAAGCTACAGCACGGCGCGCGAGCAAGCGAATGCGGGTCTCGTTTCGACATCGACACCAACATTACTTTAGTCCCCCAGCCGTCGGAGCGCGTGCCGATGCTTGAAAGGAGGGAGCGGGGCCTCGGTCGTGGCCTTGTTGAATTTTGTTTCGGCCAGTGCTTCCGCTTGTTTGAAAAACAGCTGGTGAAACCGAGCTTGGGGGCAGATCGGGATCATTCAATAAAGTAGGCGCAACAGTCGGCACTTCATTCAATGAACGCTGCCGCGAACCTCGAGGATCCGTATCCGGGTAAACGATATCCACGTCATCTTGTTTCATCATGTCGAGAGCAAATTCGTTTCTTGGATAGACATCGCCATGGATCTCGAAAATGTCAGCTTCACACCAGCTCATCCTTGCGAATTCTGCTTGCTTGAGTCGTTCCATGTCACCTTGAGAACGCACAACGTGTGGGGTCAAAATAATGACAAGTTCTGTTCGTAGGGTTTGATTGAAGTCGTAGCTAAACAGGTGTTTGAGTATCGGTAGGTTTCCTAACCAAGGAACCTGACGATGCAGAGTGTTCGTACTTCGCGATATCAATCCCCCAAGAATGATTGTCTCACCGTCCGCTGCACTCACGGTCGCTTGGGCGGTGATGGTATCGATTCGCGGTGAACGGATGACGGTCCCACTGTTAGAAGTAGACACTGGTATTCCCTCGCTCTCGGGACCGACCTTGGACTTTTCCGCGTCGATCTCCATAACCACATTTCCTTCCGGACTAATTCTTGGAGTCACCCCAATGATCAATCCGACGTTGACATCGATGAGCCCATTCGTCGTACCGAATTGGGTCACGTTTGAGTTCGAAATGCGAGGCACTCGTTGCCCAACTTGGATGAACGCTTGTTGATTGTCGAGTGTCAACACTTGCGGTCGACTCAAGACCTCCAATCTTCGAGAATCCTGCAATGCTCGCAGCAGGAAACTCACATTTTCGCTACTTGCTGATAGAACCAGTCCACCAAAACCCAAGTCTTGGTTGCTTCTCCCAACCGAAAAATTCGATAGTCCTTGACCGCCAACCCGGTTTGAATTGGTTAGTGCTTTGTCGGAACCGCTATTGCCAAGTGGCGCACTCGAGTTGAAATTGAAGCCGGGGATATTGCTCGCGTTGGCACCCAAAAGACTTCGATCGAAAAGTATCGAGTCTTGAAGTCCCACTTCAACGCCGAATTCGTCTGTATTGCTAAGCGTAATTTCGGCGATCATTACCTGGATCATTACTTGAGGCGGTTGTTGGTCGAGTTGCTCGATGAGCTTACTGATTTCCTCATAGTACCGAGGTGTTGCCGACAGAATCAGCTTGTTCTGCACGGGTTCGGGCACTACGACGACTTCACGATCGATCTGCTCGAATGGATTGTTTGCACCAGGTGCCGCAATTTCGACTTGGCGTTTGCTTCGTAGGAACTCGTTGATGGCAAACGCTACGTCCCGGGCAGGTGAGTTCTTGAGTTGATAGACGGTACTTTTGCGTTGCATTTTGTCCCCTTCGTCGAGCCGCAGAATCAGGGCCTCGACGATTTTCAGATCTCCCTCAGAGCCGATCACAATGACGTTGTTGCCACGGATGTCGACGGTAAACCGAAGCGGCATGAGGGCCGTCTCGTCAGGTGCACTGGAGAGTTGAGGCGACGATGGAGCCGTGCCGCTTTGGGCTGGCAACAAGGATCGAAGCGTTTCTACCAGCCCAGCTGCATCTCCGTTCTTGACCGGAAATATTTTGATTTTTGCCACCATCCCAGGTGTATCAAGTTGTTCAATTAGCTGTTCAATCAGTGGCAATGTTTCCGGCGGACAGGACACCAACAATGAGTTGTTTCTTTCGTTCACTGTAATTTGGATGGTACCCAACGTCCCGCTCGTTGCAATGGTTCGACCATCCTTGTCCAATAGTTGAATGCTTGCTCCAGGCCCATTGGCCGAGGTTGTCAGGGCTTGTTGAAGCGACCTAGCAATGTCCGCAGCCAAACTGTGCTTCAGTGGGAAGACCTTTGCTTGCTTCATCAACAGCCCTCTTGGGACGTCGAGCTGGGAGACCAACCTGCGTATTTCAAGTAGGTCGCGCGGCGGCGCATGGACGACAATGGCATTGATGCGATTGTCTGCCATGGACTGAATGATCGGGGCTAGCCCCTCGCGGTTTAAGAAAAATGCTCGCAGTTGGGTTTGTAGCTCCGTTGCCGTGGCATGTTGCAATGGAATCACTTCAAATTGGGAGTCAGCTGAGGCTGGCTGATCTAGCTTTGCAATCAATTCCTTGGTCGCAGCAACCGCTTCTCCCCAACCGATCAACAGCAATGAATTTGGCTTTCCAAGTGCCGTCACTGACACACGTCCTTGAATCGAGCCAACCAGTTTTTCTTGCAGCGAAAGGATCAACTTTGCGATTGCGTTAGATCCGGCATGTTGCAATGGAACGACTTCGATCTCGGGTCTTGTTAGTCGGCTTGCCTCGTCCAAACGTTTGATTATCTCGGTTAAGTCGGATAGCTGCTGATCCCGCCCCCGCAAAATAATCGCGTCGATCTCAGGCAACATTTCAATCTGGACGCCTTCAAACTGTGGCAGCGATAGGCTATTCGAGGGCTTGTCTTGTTTTGCAGGCTTATCCGGAGTCACATTTTCCGGCGGCAGTGCATTGGTTGGAACCTCTTGTTGCATCGAGGCTAGCCGCATAGGATTCTTTGGCGAGGGAACGGCAGCTAGCGAAAATTTCGCAAGTGAGGCTTGCCCGTTGTCATGCAAAGGCAAAATACGTACGGCTTCATCGCGTCCAAGCTTGCCCAGTGTCTTCAATAGTGTGGCCAAGTCGTTTGCCAACGGCTCAGGTGCCTCTATTTGCATTTTGTTTTCTGCGTCAAGGAACTCGATGTTTGCACGGCCTGCACTTAATTGCAGTTCTATCTTGTTAGCAATCGCTGGATCCATTCGACCATATTTTTGGAAGAGGCGCGTCAACGATTCTTTGACATATAGATAGCGAGAGGGGGATATGTCGATGTCTCGACGAATAGCCATCATCGCCGCTTGGGTCGATGGTGCACGCGTCAATTGGGCCGCACCATTTGGGCCGGATGTCACAACCAAAATCAATGCACAAGCAATCTGGAGTTTCCTACTTATGCACATTAACCAACTACCCATCTACGAGCTAATAAACACTCTATTTCATTCGAATTACTTGAAAGAGC
>JANLRK010000572.1:0-7589 GCA_031361585.1 Pirellula sp.
GGTTCCGTCGAAGTAACGAAATTGAGCTTTTAATAGCCCCTCCAGTCGAGACTCGCGAATCGTTCGGCCACCGGACACAGCCTCATCGTTGGTTTGTCGATAGAGCTCTTGGACTGAGCGAATCGTAGCATGACCGCCCAAGCCATTTGAATCTTGGGCCGATGAGTCTCGCTCCGATGGGTGGACATCTCCGGCCGCATTCGAAGCGACTCTTTCACGTCGCGTCAAAACAAAGCGTGTCTCTTTCGAGTCGCTGGCCAATCGAAGGGCTGAGGTCGTCGAAGACGTTGGTATAGGCGTCAATTGGTATTCAATTTCGATGGCTTCGGCGGGCCACGGAGATTTGTGGTCCGATGCAACACTCGACTGATGCCCCTCGGTGAGGTCCCGGTCCGAAGGCTTAGATTCCATTGGCTCGGAGCTAGACATCAGATTGGCCAAAAACGGGATCGGATCGATCGATGGCTCAATTGTCGCTGAAAAGCCCATCGAGTTGCCGATGAAACTATTAGGGCTAAGCGCGGGTACTAGGTGTTGTACGTCATCTTCCAGCCACGTTCTTGCCGATCGAATGGTTTGTGTGCGGTAGGAAACCTTCCATCCTCGCATTTCTGCGTCGCGAAATGTACCGAGAAGCGACCAAGCGACAGCCATGAGAGCACCGAGCAGACCCAGCGCAATCATAAGTTCGATTAAGGTGAACGCGGACCGTGCCGTAAGCAATGATCGCTTGTCCCCCTCGCCCCTGATAAACGACGAGGGAGTCGGGGGGGGAGGGTTGTAGGCTGCATTTCTGGGAACGAGGATTGCAATCATAACGCACCTGCTCGATTCGAAGGATTGCCATGCGCGCCGGCCATCGGTTCGTTGATTCGCGGTCGTCGAACAAGGCGAGAAATTTCAACGAGGGGGGCGAAGTCTTCGGTCCCTAGTTGTGCACTAGATTCATACAGCTTTACATGAACCCGAAAGAGGACAATTTGAATTTCCATCGCGGCGACGGTGTTTCGGTTGGCTCCCTGATTGGCTTTCAGTTCAAACGGTGTGACGTTGATGCGAAATTTTCGAGGAGGGTTGCTCGGCAAGACTCCGTTCACTTCTTCCGGCAAATCATGGCTCGACATGCGAGCAATAAACTCATCCAAAATCGACTGTGCTTGCGCGATAGCGATCGTTCTTTCCTCGGCGCGACGGCCGTACTTTGTACCAAGCGATATCAAGGAGAAAAGGACCATCGCGCTTCCGGCTAGAATAGCCGTCGCAATAATGACCTCTAACAAGGAAAAAGCCCGACGCATGCTCTTGGAGGCCGCTTCACTTTGTTTTGCTTGGGTTCGGTGGGATTCAGAAATACCGCAGGCTTGTCCTGCTGGATTGTTCTGCTTGCAGGCTAAACAAGGTGAACGGCCCCACGTTTTTTGCAAGCATGGGAAAGTAGGGAGATCAGCTAGCGCCTCAGGCTCAGTAATACATATGCTAGAAAACGAGACGGCCTCGTTGGCCCGGCGAATCACCGAACGATCTCCAATGCGCCCGTCGCGGAGGCATACGTCACGATCATCCTTTCATGGATCGACGTGTCATAAAGGACGATCGATGCGCTCCGGCTCTGTCCGGTTGCACTAATAGGCAACCACCAATCGTTGTGGGATGCTCCGATCTCGGCAATCGCCGCCTCTGAATCGGTCGAACCGTTTCTCTGAGTGGTGTTACTGTTGTCCGAAGTAACATGCGACTCGTTTGACATGAGCTCTGCACTTGATGCAAAAGAGCTGCTAACTTCTTCTTCGGTTTTCGCTTCCGATGTCCAATTCACTTCGGCAATAACAATGGAATCGGGTAGGCGCCAAGTCCTTGGCGTTCTTCCATCGGAATGAAATTCCCCACCAAGCCCGTGTCGATTTTCTGCACCGTGCATTTCTACTGTACTTTTGAAGGAGTCTGTTGTTTCTTCGCTGTTCGCAAAATTGGCAAACGACCCGGTGCGCACCTCATGGTTGCCCTGTTGCATTTGAACAAATATCGGTTCACCTGTGGTAATCGCTTCGTGGCGACCTTCGTCGATCGCTTCACGCAATACTTGAGCTGCCTCATTGAGCGTAGCTCGGCGTAGCGGGCGTTGCATATTGGGCCACGCAATTGCCAACAGGCCAACCATTATCACCAGCACAATCAACACTTCTAACAGCGAAAAACCCCGGTAAGAGCGACGTGTGCGCAAGTACGTAGACATGCTAACTCCGTCTCTTTACTTTTTTGATGACTTGCTAGAATCAGATGTCTCGTCGTCGCCTTGAGGCTGATTCGAGATATCGTCGGTCGTGCCCGGTTGTCGGTCCGGCCCCAACGAAAAGATGTGAGGGAAATCCGATGATTGAAACTTGGAGTTTGAACCGCCTCGTTCTGAACCGGACGAATCGGTTACGTATTCGTATTGAAAACTATTTCCCCAAGGGTCCTTCGGCAACTTACCACCTTCGATGTAGGGTCCGTCCCACTTCTTTGCGAGAGCTTCGTCTTCGGGTGGGTTTACCAGAAGATCAAGACCTTCTTCGGTCAAGGGAAAGCTCTTCATGTCCGCCGCATACATTTTAAGCGACGAGGCGAGGTTTCCGATTTGGACCTGAGCCGTTCGAATGTCGGCCTTCTTTTGCGAGCCTAAAAGACGTGGCCCCACAATCGCTATTAATCCGACCAATATGATCAAAACGATCATCAATTCAAGCAAAGTTAGGCCGTGACGAACGTGCGGAGATTTTCGAATAGTTCGAAGACGCATGATTGAATCCATGTTGGAGTTGGGGCGGGAAGGGAGGTGGGAGGGTGAGGTTCTAATGAGCTGTTGTTCGGCTGAGGACAGCCGAACCTACGTGGTTCACTGAGGCGGGATACGTGGTTCACTGAGGCGGAATAGTGGCGGGAATCGTTTACCCCTGGGCCGCAAGCTCATGTGGGAGTTTTCCTATTCGTATTTTAACCAACAGATGAGTTTAGATCAAACACAGGCAATAGTACCCCCACAATGACAAACATCACCATCCCTCCGATCAAAATGAGCATCATCGGTTCGATCATGCGGACAATGACTTCGAGACGACGCTCAATTCGATTGTCGATACGGTCGGCAATCTTAATGAGGACTTCATCGAGCGTATTGGATTCCTCTGCAACTCGAATCATTGCCATGACTTGTGGTGGAATAAGCCCACTGGCGGCAAGCGGCTTCGATAAAGTATCACCGGCGGTTACATTCTCAACCGATTTCATCATAGCCTCTGCCAACAACGTATTTCCGGTCGATTCGCTGCTGATGCGGAGCGACCGAAGGAGCGGAACGCCATTGCGAAGCATGGTTCCAAGGACGCGACACGCTCTCGATACCGCCGCATCGTGAAAAATGGAACCAACCAAAGGTGTTTTCAATTTCAATTTATCGACTACCCGTCGTCCGGCCGCAGTTTGAATCGCTCGGTGTAGGCTGAAGCCTATCGCGGCAATAGCTAGCAAAACAAAAAGTCCGTAGTTCAACATCAAATGACTCGTTCCCAACAATACGATCGTGATGAGCGGGAGCCCGGTTCCGTTTTGCTCAAGGCGATCGAAAAACGGTTGAAACTTGGGGACCAAAAAAACCACCATCAAAGTTGTGATGATCGTTCCCACTATTCCAAGAATCATTGGATACGCGAGCGCGCCGATGATCTTGCTCCGCATTTCATCTTGTTTTCGCAAAAACATGGCCGTCCGTTGCAGGGCTTCTTCGAGAAAAGCCCCCTCTTGACCGGCTCGGACCATACTGAGAGTCAGTTCGGAAAACATAGCAGACTCTTTGCTCATGGCCACATCCAAGCTGTCCCCTTGTGCAACTGCGTCATGGATTCTCATGGCAATTTGTTTTAGCCTCACATTCTCGGTCGCTTCGGCAAGGATTCTCAATGATTCAAGCATTGCGACACCGTTGCTCAAAAGGTCAGCGAGTTGCCCACAAAAATCTGCGGTTTGTTCCTTGGACACTCGTACCGGCAGGGAGATAGAGACCCATGCGGACTTAGAGACCGTTTGGTCGACCAACGTCATTGGGAAAAGGGACTGCGAACGCAGACGCTGCATCGCTTCGGACCGACTGTTGGCCGCAATAGTTCCCGCTCGCTTCTCTCCTGTAGTGGATTTCGCTGTGTATGCAAAGTCGGTCATCGCAATCAGTCTGCTTTCGTCACTCGGACTATTTCATCGATGGTGGTGATGCCAGACAAGGCCTTGTCCCAACCATCCATCCGCATAGTACGCATGCCATTACGAATAGCAACTTGTTTGATTGCATCCGAGGTTCCCTGCTGGGTCATCATTTTTCGGATCTCTTCGTTCGTAACCAATAATTCATAAATTCCCAGTCGGCCGTGATAGCCGGTCTTGCGGCAACTGGCGCATCCTACCGGCCGATAAAGTATGAGCTTGGGATCTACTCGATGGTCCATGGGGAAGTCGTCAGGCAAGTCTGCCGTTTCGGGATGATATGGCTCTTTGCAATCGTCGCATAAAACGCGAACAAGTCGTTGAGCCAAGACCCCTTCGACAGTGCTTGCGACCAGGAACGGCTCAACGCCCATGTCGCACAATCGCATGAACGCGCTGGCCGAATCGTTCGTGTGCAGCGTGCTGAATACGAGGTGACCTGTCAACGATGCTTGCGTTGCGTTTTCTGCGGTTTCCAAATCGCGAATCTCGCCGACAAGAACAACGTCGGGATCATGTCGCAGAATGGCGCGTAAACATGCCGCGAAAGTAAGGCCAACCTTGGTATGCACTTGAATCTGATTGATCCCCTCCAACTGATATTCGATGGGATCTTCGGTAGTTACGATCTTGATGTCTTCCGATTTGATCTCGCTCAACGCGCTATATAACGTTGTCGTCTTTCCCGAACCAGTTGGCCCAGTGACGAGAACAATTCCATGTGGCATTCGAATGAGCTTTTGAAAGGTCTCATAGACAGACTCCGGCATGCCGATGCCACGCAACGAGAATTTTAGATTCGTTTTGTCGAGCACGCGCATGACGACTCCTTCGCCATGGAGCATCGGGATGATCGATACGCGCACGTCGATCTCACGACCAGAGACACGAAGCTTGATGCGTCCGTCTTGCGGCACGCGTTTTTCAGCAATGTTCATCTTGGCCATGATCTTTAATCGGCTGATGATCGCGGCCCGAAACTGATTCATCTCGGGTGGCGTTGGCTGCTTTTGCAACACTCCGTCGATGCGATGACGTATCTTCAAGCCGGACTCTTGCGACTCAATATGTATATCGCTGGCCCGTGCCTGGACGGCTTCGCTCAAAATCTCGTTGACAAGTCCGACTACCGAAGCCTGCTGCGCTTCCTCGGCATCCTCCAAACTGTCGGGATCGATCCCCTCAAGCATTTCTACGTCGCCGGCTTGCTGTCGTTGCAATGCAATCAATCCGTCGATCGTTTCTGAGCCAACTCCCAAATGCCGCTTGATCAACTTCTGTACGGTTTCCTGCATCGCCATCACAGGTCGAACCTCGACCTCCATTGCGGACGCAACAGAATCGATCGCCGCAAAATCAAACGGGTTGCTAACAACCAGTTTGAGCCAGCCCGCACCGCGTTCAAGCGGAAATACGGTATGCCTATGGATCAGCTTGGCCGGAAACCCTTCCAGCGTTTCCACTGCAAGATCAACGCTGTCGGATTCAAGCCATTCCAAGTTCATCGAACGCGCACTCGTCGCAAGCAATTCATGCGGGCTGTTGAAGGACCATTGTTCCGCAAGTTGTTCCAGCGAGTCCCCTAAACTGAGGCAATCGGCCAATTGGCGCAATTGAACGGAGTCAAGCAATGGATGCATTCCCGTAGAATTCGAGATCATCAAGTCAATCCGTAGGTACGAGGAACGCTTGCTTTTACGAACGAAATCACGCAGAGCTGAGTTCGGTTATTCGTTTATGCAATAGCAACAAAGGTGGGAGTCGATCGACTAGAAATTTCCTCTAAATCGTTCGAACAGTTAGGCGGGGGTGGGATGGGTTTGTAACTTATCGAAAGCTGAACGCTCATAGTATACTAAAAAACGCAACGCATGACGAGTTACCCCTATTTTGGGTGGAGTTGATTTAAGGCTGCTTGTAAAACATCACGCAGAACGTGGATTGTTCCGACAATTGGATCGATTTCAAACTGACTAGCCGCGTCATCCAATTTGCAGCCGTTGCTGTCATTGGATCGGATGCTGGCAGCATCCGCCACGAGCTGCGTAACCCAGCGGTTTCTGTGATGGAGAGTCGTTGTTACAATAGAAGTTCATAGGAAACGTTACCCTGGCTCCGGAGTCATAACATGTCCAGCGAAGCGCCTGCTCAGCCGCCAATGTCGGTTTCAGAGCATCATCCTTTGCCAGTCGAATTGCATCCGAATATCGATCATATTATTACAGAGGACGGAGCGCCTGTGGATAACCAATTCTCCGAGAAGCAACAGCGTCTACTGGCCGAGGTTCTCTATTGCTCATGGCAACCTGGCGAGCCATTCGTTGCGATGAGCAACGTAGGACTCTTCTTCGCAATACGTACGCCACCGTTTGTTCCCGATGTCTTGGTCAGCTTGGGCGTCTCGTCCCCTGCGGACCCATTCCCAAAAAAGAATCGATCTTATTTTGTGTGGGAGTATGGCAAGGCCCCAGATCTCGTGGTGGAAGTTGTTTCGAACAACGAAGGAGGCGAGGATACGATCAAGCTCAAAGGATATGCCAAACTAGGTATCACTTACTACATCATCTACGACCCCGAAGAGCACTTGAGTTCGAAACCCCTTCGAGTCTATCGGCTGGTGAGCGGTCGCTATGAACTCGACTTATCCGAGTCACCCGTTTTTTCTTCTCTAGGTTTAGGAGTGCGGATCTGGCCTGGGACATATGAAGATATATCCCAGTCATGGTTGCGATGGACCGATGCAAAGGGTCAACTTTTGCCAACAGGTAAAGAACGTGCATCCTCAGAAGAACAACGAGCCGATGATGAGAAGCAACGAGCAGATGATGAGAAGCAGCGAGCAGATGGGGAGAAGCAACGAGCAGATGGGGAGAAGCAGCGAGCAGATGATGAAAAGCGACGCGCAGATCAAGCAGAGCAAGAAGCTAAGCAGTTGAGAACGAAACTTAGGCAAATGGGCATCGACCCCTAGCCGTCTCTGGACGAAATCGAGTCATGTTTCCTTCAGCGACGTGTCGGCCGCTAATCGTTGCCTATGGCTCGGGGTTAAACGATCAAGCGGCGTAAAACGATTCAAGACATCAACAATCCCAGCGACTCCGAAGGCCGCAAAAATATATATCGGACCGTACGTAGGCACTAAAAAGCGTCCACCTATGCTGTAGGTCATCGCAACGATCACCGTGTTTATGACGAGCGGTCCCACGAGCCAGATAAGCCCGAGTCGGTTGTATCGTATTAGCCAAACGACCCCGATCAAAGCCAGTAGTTTAATGATTAATGCCTTTCCTTGATACGGATTCCATTCTGTTATCACTCGCTTAACGACCAAGGCGGGCAGTCGTTCAAAGTTTTCG
>JANLRK010000699.1:0-18040 GCA_031361585.1 Pirellula sp.
GCGAATCCGTCGAATACGTTGACCTGAATATTCGCAAAACCAAATGCAATCGTCGGGGCCACGAATCACACCAAATGGATTGTCGAGTTGGGCCTCGATCGCTATTCCCCCTTCGCCATTGAAACCTTGCTTGCCATTGCCAGCAATCGTTTGAATCGTCCAGTCCCCATTGGAATCCGAATGACTGGCCAAAAGAGTGAAGAGTGATATGAAGGCATTCAAAAAGAACCAAATCGAGGTGCGGGCCATTTGAAGATTAACTTAGGGAGGATAGGGCCTTGGGCTAACATGTTTCGGCCCTGAATTATACAGCCCATCGAACAACGCTGGGGATTTGGATAGCGAAAATGTGCCTTGCTTTGTTCCTATCGGGTCGATGTTACACGGAAACCACGGCCCAGGGGGCCATGCCACGGATTGGACCAAAAAATGGTCTTGAGTTGAAAGTAGCCTTTCGCGGAAACTGCGGACTGAGTGTGTCTATCCATTCATTTCACATCACGCAACCGACTAACTCTCTGGGGAGTATTTTTGGGAATTAAAGGCTTATGAGGACTCAACCTATCGATCCGGTAGCTGTCGATCGACCGGTGCGTTGGGATCACCCCCTGGATCTCGACATGCTTACCCGCGATCTAAGTTGGATGTTGCGACAGCCCCCGTTCTCGGAAATGAACCCCGATGTGTTTCCATCGCACAGCCCGTTGGAAGACGTTCTGCGACATGATTGTCGAATACTCAGGTACGAACCTGGTGATATTGTTGTGCGCGAAGGAGACTACGGCGGAAGCGCTTACCTTGTATTGCGGGGATCTGTGCGAGCCTTTTTAGAGGCGTTGTGGCAGCCGCGAGGCAAACCGTCGGATGTTGCCCATCCGTCGAATTGGCTGGAATGGTTAAAGCAACAATTCCAGACAGCTCCCGTCGGTAAAAGCTCTGTCGGCAATAGAAATCGTCGCGAAGGTAGTCGCAGCGGCAGTCAACTTGCTAGCGCGGAAAAAGATCGTCCTATCCCGCTTCAGCAAGTCGAGACAGTTGAGGGAAGGAGCAGGATCTTCCTTCAGGACATCAACGCGATTATTGATGGTTTTCAGTCCGAGCCGCTTGGCATTGGTGAGATCTTCGGCGAAATGGCCGCCATCACGCGAAGCCAACATCGCTACACGGTTGTCGCGAATTCACCAGCTGTCATTTTAGAGATCCGTTGGCAAGGACTACGCATGTTGCGAAGGGACAAGACGTTTCGTGATTACCTCGACGCTCGCTTTCGCGCGACTAGCCTACAAACTCACCTCAGAGAGACCCCGCTATTGCGATTTCTCGACGACACCGCGATGGCAAGGGTCATAGCCGAGACCAATATCCATTCGATAGGCGAACGCGAATGGTTCGCAGAGTATCGTGACACACAAAAGATGGATGTTCAAACTCAGATCTCGCGTGAACCATTGATCGCGGCCGAGGGACGTGATGTCAAGGATCTGATACTCATTCGGGCTGGATTTGCGAGGCTCAGTTTTGAACTTGGCCGAGGTCACCAGACGGTTGCCTATCTCGGCAGAGGGCACGTGTTTGGACTATCGGAACTAGCGCATCAATTTCGAAATCCAACAAGCAAGGCATTGCCGTATCAAGAGTCATTGCGAGCTCTCGGTTTTGTTGACATCCTTCGAATACCGAGCGAGCTTGTCTTAACGCATATCCTCCCGAAAATCCGAAACTCCGAGTTGCCAGAACCTATTTCCAACCCGCGCTACGACGCCGGTGGGTTGGTGATCTCGGATGTTTTATCGCCATCCAGTTTGGGGAATGCGTACCATGTTGAGAAATCCCTATCCCATTTAGAAACGTCTTTGGTTGAGTTCCTGGTGGATGAGAGACTGATCAATGGAAAGCAAACCATGATGATCGATCTGGATCGTTGCACAGGCTGCGATGAGTGCGTAAAAGCTTGCGCAACCACCCACGCTGGAACACCGCGTTTTATTCGCAATGGTCCGCAATTTGGACCGTTACTCTTTGCCCACGCTTGCATGCATTGCGCCGATCCGGTTTGTATGATCGGCTGCCCAACGGGCGCGATTGCACGCGACCAAGATTCGGGCGTAATCTCGATCGACTCACAAACTTGTATCGGCTGTAAAACGTGTTCGGAAAGTTGTCCCTATGACAATATCGTCATGATACCAGTACGCGACGAGAATGGACGCTTAACCGTGGACCGCATGACCCAACTACCTATCCTGCAGGCTTCCAAATGCGATATGTGTCACGAGTTAAAAACTGGCCCGTCATGCCAAAACGCTTGCCCTCATCAGGCATTGATTCGAATTGATACGAGCGAAACCAGTTCGCTCGATCGTTGGCTAAAGAAGAGGGCTAGTTAGTGGATGCCAAAACTCAGTCGCAGTCCCGTTCTGTGGACTCTATTCAACCATTGGCAACCCTGTTTGGCCGTGTGGGTCGTCGCTTGGTTCCGATCGCCATGGTCTTTGTTGCGTGGCTAGTCCTTCGAAGCCTTCGAAATCGATCCGTCGCGAGTCTGCAAAACGAATCCTTTGTTACGGGATACTCTCTGGCAGCGATTTGTGTTTTCCTGCTGCTTTTTGGGTTAAGGAAGCGGGTCTTGTCCGTCCAAGTTGGGCGATTGGCTGTCTGGCAACGAACTCATCATTATCTTGGGCTGCTAAGTGTGGGTGCATATGCACTGCATGCGGGAATGATTACCACTGGTTGGTTGGAGTCCATGCTTGCAATATCTTTCTGGTCCATCGCGGTCAGTGGTATCATCGGATGGTATGTGAACCGCACATCACCACGAATTCTTCGGGCAGTGGGCTTTCAGATTCTACGCCAAGACATCCCACAACGAACAAAACGCCTTGCAATGCAAGCCCACGAATTGGCTTTAGCATCTGCGGGGAACAACGATTCCGCTGCATTGGCCGACCACTATCGAAATTTCCTGAGTCCTTTTTTTGCGTCGCGAAGAAGTCTGTTTTACCGCTTGAGTCCAACGGGGACCACTCGGCGACGACTGCTGGCGGGGCTCGAAAACATCGATCGCTACCTGAATGACGATGGACGGACTCTGCGTCGAGATATGAGTTCGCTCGTTCAAGCGAAAGACGACCTTGACTTCCAATCGGCCATTCAAAATCGCGTCCGATTCTGGGCTTCGTCCCATACCTGGGTGCTCGGTTGTTTTCTTGTCCTGACGGTTGCGCATGTGATCGCTGCTCATCAATTCACAACCAGTTGGTAGTGCAGCCTAATGAACTACTATCGATTGCCCGGCCAAGCGTACAAGTGCGGCAATTCTCCGACAGGTGAGCCATGTCCCGTCGGTCCTATCGGTGGACGGTGCTCGCACAGCCTCTCAGACACATCAAGCAAAGGTTGCAGACCACTTCGAACCCTGACTTGGTGGAGCAATTTCATTCGCTTGTCAGCAACCCTCGTTGCCCTGATCGGCGTAAGCCTCGCTTGGAGTAACATCGGAGGCAAGCAGTCACTTGCACCCGGACCACTTTCTAAATCCCATGCCCAACTTCTGGTCGCTGGCCAATCAGAAAACCGCTGCGCAGCTTGCCACCCAGGCAGTAACGTTGAGTCCGCTGCCGCCATGCAATCCGATCTTTGCCTGAAATGCCATATCCATGAAATGCCAGACGCCGTGCATGGTTCACCCCATGATCTTCATGGCAAGTCGCTAGACGAATTGGTCGGTAACGGTGAGCGATCCAACTCTAAAAATACTTTGGCGAAGCTAGTCAGCCGATCGCCGATCGCGTGGAATGACAGCGCTACTCAGTGCAGCCAATGCCATCGCGAACATCAAGGCTCGTCGCAGGATCTTAACGCGATGACCACGGCACGCTGCCAAGCGTGTCACCGCGATCCATTCCATTCTTTTGCGACCGATCATCCAGAGTTCAAGAACTACCCTTTTCGCGGCCAGAACAAAAATATCGAGTTCGATCACCTCAAGCATCGCGATTTGCATTTCACGAAAAAGTCGGCAAACTTCGACTGCAAGTCATGCCACGTTCAAACGGAACAAGTGGGGCTAGTAGGGCAAGTCTTCCGCAGCGTTTCTTTTGAACAAGCGTGCGCTTCGTGTCATAAAGAGCCAATCAAGTCCGCAATTCAAGATGGTTTGATTGTCCTCCAAATCCCGAGCATCAATCGCAAAGAATTGTTGAACACTGGGGCGGACATCGGCAGTTGGCCCACACAGGCAAGTCAACTTACGGATGGCGTCGTCCCACCGATCATGCGTTGGCTGATCGAGTCCGAGCCAGGTGGAACAGCCCTTCTGAACGAACTCCCGGCAACGGGCCGATTGATTGATTTGGACATGAAAGAGGAACGAGCTCGCGACACTTTGGTGAAACTATCGGTAATGACCAGGCAGCTGATGAGGAAGATCGCTAATGAGGGGCAACCAGGTTTTCGCTCGTCGGTTGAAAGGCTGGTGTCAACGTCGGAGCCGGTGCTTTCGAACGGGTTCGGTCCGAGGCCAAGCCCTTGGCTCGACCGATTTTCCAGCGGCATTCCACCAGATCTCTTCCGGGCTGCATGGCGCGAATGGTTTGAGGATGGAAAAGAGACACCGATCGTTAAACAGACATCCCCTCAAAGCCCGTCGGCCGTGCGTTTGTCGTCGAGCTTGCTACGCGTTGATGATGATTTGCTGGTCGGCAATGACAACTCGCTCTTGAACGCAAGCCCTTTGCGAGTCAACGCGGATTCTGATTTGGAACGATTCAAGGACTCACGAGCATGGGATCAACTAGCCTTTGGAGGATGGATGATCGATCGCCAACGCATGGCGATTGTGTACGTGCCGATTGGGCATGCGGACGAGTGGTTGTCACGTTGGATCGAGCTCGAGGAAATGAGGACGAGTTCCAACTCCCATAACAACAGCAAAACACAGCCAAACTCAATTGAAATGGCAAAGCAATGTCGACAGTGTCACTTGTTACAGCCTACTCACCAACGCGACGAACCATTGCACCACGACAATTGGAACATTTCATTTCGTCAAGCCAATCGAAACCTTTTGACGCAGGAGTTGATCGAATCCGCTGAAGGCTCCAATACGTGTTGGAAATCGAAACGGCGGGCAGCGACTCTCCGTCAAATTACGAAGTTTGACCACACTCCGCATCTTGCATTGCCGAAGATCAACGACTGTCGCACATGCCATCAGTTGGAGCCGATCCAAAACACGGTTGCGTTGGATTCGTCAGTAGTCTACTCAAAAGTGATTCATGAGGAATTTGCTCCGATGCAAAAATCGCAATGTGTTGGCTGCCATCAACCGAATGCAGCGGGCGATTCGTGTACTCAATGTCACAACTATCACGTCGGACTCAAGGGGTGGCATGAGTGAACCAACAAAACATCACCGTAGACCCTTCAGGTGGCTACACAGGCACAGGCAAGACCGCTGACGGCGAAAGTTATAAGTTAAAGATCACTCAAGATGCGGAAATGAAACGCCTTAGTTGGAAAGCGGATGGCGATCGCGGAACCATCAAAGAAGGCAAGTTCGAGTTCGAATAGAGGGATGATCCTCCGCGTTAGCCAAGAGCCTTTTCGATGGCCCGGGTCAAACTCTTTGGCGAAGTCGCAGGTGAAAAACGGCCGACGACGTTCCCATCGCGTGCGACCAAGAACTTGGTGAAATTCCACTTGATGCTTTCACTGCCGAGGAAACCCTTGGCTTTCGATTTCAAAAAAGTATAGAGCGGATGGGTATCTGGGCCGTTGACATCAATCTTGGAAAACATCGGAAAGGAAACATTGTATTTCAGTGAACAAAAATCCTTGATCGAAGCTTCGGATTGGGATTCTTGTGCACCAAATTGATTGCAGGGGAAGCCCAAAATGATAAGACCTCGGGTTCGATAGGTTTCGTAAAGCGATTGTAGTTGTTCGTATTGGCCTGTGAAGACGCATCGGCTTGCAACGTTCACGATCAAGAGAACAGATCCTCGATACTGGTCGAATTGAATGTCTCGTCCATCGATCATTCGAGCGTTGAGATCGTAAATTTGCGAGGTAGACAGCATCGTATTTAGTGTTGCCTTGCTTTTGTATTGCCAAATCTTTTATGCAAGCGCAGGTTCGGATTCACTTACGGGTTCGATCTGATGAATGAATTTGGATGAAAGTCCGAGATCCGGAAGCAGCTGTTTGCAAGTGATTCTAGAGGACTCGTAGATAACGGGAAGTCCACTACCGGGGTGTGTGCCGCCACCGACCAAATAAACGCCATCCAATTCCTCGAATTTATTGTGAGGTCTTAGGTGGAGCATTTGACCAAGATTGTGCGCTAAATTGAATGTTGCGCCGCGATAGACTGAAAAATCATCTCGCCAATTGGCCGGCGTAACAATTTGTTCGTATTCTATTCTGCTGCGTAAGTCGCTCATTCCAATCTCTGAGAGCTTTCGGAATGCAAGTTCGCGGAAAGCCTGTGTTTGAGCTGTGTCCCAGGGAGTGTTAGGATTCAAGTGAGGAACCGGTACAAGCACGTAGATCGTACTCTTGCCTTCAGGTGCTAGGGACGCGTCGGTGTTGGACGGGTTTTGGACATAGATGGATGGGTCGTCAGGCAAGATCATCTCCTTTTCTATTTGCCGCAAGTTGCGATCGTAGTCTTTGGAGATATGAATCGTATGGTGTTTTAGGTTTTCGTAGCGTCCTCGGATCCCCAAATACATCATAAACGTCGAACACGAAAATCGTTTCTTGGCAATCTTGGCATTGGACCATCGCTTCCGGAATTGGTCAGGAACGAGCTTTTGCATCGCATGGGCGAAGTCGGCATTGATAACAAAGGCTTCGGCTTCGTAACGTCCCTTGGTGGTTACAACCGCCGTGACTCGCCTGCCTTGAAATTCAAGGCTTTCAACCGATTCGTCTGTTCGAATATCGCATCCCATTTCGGTGGCCATTTCTGCCATTCTTTCGCTTACTTGGCCACAACCGCCAATGGGATGAAACACTCCATATTCGTATTCCAAGAATGACAGGATGGAGAAGAGGCTCGGACACTTAAATGGTGACATTCCGAGATATTTGGCTTGAAAAGAAAACGCAATGACCAATCGAGGGTCACGGAAATAGCTTTGCAGTTCACGTCCAAGCGTCTTCCACGGCTTAACTAGCGAAGCTGCCGCGAGCACGGATGGACGTAAGAGGTCGAGCATGCTATTGAACGGAGACTCTAATATGGGTCGAAACTTGGCCAGCTTCACTCGGTTGTGATCAAGGTACTTTTTCAATGCGCCAACGTCTGCAGGCGATAGTTCACCAATTTGTCGATCCATTTCAGACAGATCATTGGTGCAATCCAAGTGTCCGCCAGCCCCAAATGAGACGCGATACTGGGGGTCCAGTCGTACCATCGGTATCTCGACGTCGATGTCTCGGCCCACCGATTGGAAAATCTCTCGCAAGATTCGCGGGTAAAGGTAAAACGTTGGTCCTGTGTCAAATCGAAAGCCATTTGCGTAGATGCTCGCACATCTCCCGCCAACCTGCGCACGGGACTCCAACAGCGTAACATCCGCCCCTCCATGTGCGAGCTGGATCGACGTAGCCAATCCACCAGGTCCGGCCCCTATAACCACCACACGACGCTTCGGCATTTATGTTTGCAATCCTACGAACTAGCCCCGACAGCTTGTGTGAGGTGAAAATTGAAAGGAGATCGTCATTCTTAATGGGATGTTATAGCAGAAGGACAAGTCGTCGACGCAATGCATGGCAGCGGAGAGTCACTCTCGGCAAGAGTGACCTACGGTAGGTCGCATCTGCCGGGTGCGACTGAGGCAATCTGGCCAGAACACACCTTGATGAAATCCTCCTTGGCGATTCAGATTATTGAGTCGTACACGCCTTTGGGATTTTCGAGAGCAAACAACGGTAACTGGATTCACCTTATGAAACTTGGTTTCGGCATTTTGGCGCTATCCGCGGCTTTCCCTTTTTTTGCATCGATGGCTCAAGCGGAGGAGTTTCGCATTGGAGCTTGGAACATTGAATGGCTTGGCTTCCCCAATTTGCGTGGCAAGCCTGGAAAAGACATTGAGCAATCGCCTGTCGATCTTGCGGCCTACATTGCTGAAGCCAAATTAGATGTTTTGGCGCTCGAAGAGATTGGCGTCGAAAAGGACTCCGCCCCCTGGACTAGCAAGCCGCTTCAGCAAACCTTCGATGAACTAAAAACCGTTCACGGTCAGTCATGGCAGTACCAGCTCTTTCCCAAGACTAACTACCCGAAGAATACTGAAGACTTCATCACTCGAGGCCAGCACACAGGCATTGCATGGCGAAGTGATCGGGTCACGTTGGTAGGCCAACCCTTCTCGATCCCCGTGGGCGGAAACGAAACGTATGGCGATAAGTTTTGGGAGCGGCGAGCCAATGCGGTCAAGCTATCTTTTGGTGAAGGCAAGACGGATGTGGTGTTTGTCCCGGTCCATCTTAAATCCAACCGCAACGAAGCGAACCCGGTGGACCCACTATTCACGCAAAAGCAACGCCAAGCGGAGGTCAAAGCTTTTGTGACTCACCTAGGGGCGTTGAAGCAGCAATTCAAAGACGAGGACATTGTTCTGCTGGGGGACACGAATATTCTCGGACCGGATGACGAAACGCCAAAGATTCTTGTGGATGCAGGCTTTACGGATTTGAATCAAAAAAACGTTGGAACGACTGCCGCATGGGGAGCAGGATACTCCAGTGCCCCGTTCGATCGAATCTTTGTGCCATCGAATCAACCCGAGTTCAAAGGCTCCGTACAGAAAGTCCATACAACGAAAAACGGTACCGACGACGAGATCAAGGAATTCAAGAAACGCCATTCGGACCACTATCTAGTTTCGTGCGTTATCGAAGTTGGAAACGACGACGATTAGTCACGGAGCCTAGGTGGCTCATCGGGGCTAGGCTGACTTCTGTTCCGGATAGTCTTGAAATAACGGGTTTTGGCTGAAAATATATGGCTTGTTTCAAATGTGTTAGGGAATAGCGACGCGTGCCGAGTTAAGATGAGGAAATCGACTGCGAACAAGCAGCGTTTCTTGTCGCCGACCGAAGCAACTTTGACGATTCGCCATGAACATTCCGATCCGGACTTTCGCGAGACTTTTGCTAACTATCCTCGTTTTCGCAACAGTTCAGACAGCTTTTGCAAAAACACAAGACCCGTTTGCCGTGGGCGAAGCCGAGCCAGACGATGTTCCGCGTAACGTCGCATCTAAGGGCAGTGACCGAGCCGCTAGTTTGGACCCAAATGAGCGAAGTGCTGTCGTTCTTTCCGTTCGCTCGAATCCTCCACGCACCGTCTCAGAGTTAGCCCGTGCCATTCAACTGATGTCTAGGATTCGACGTTGGGATGAAGTGGGACATTGGCTAGACGAAGCTGTAAAGCTGGGATTGAACGAAGCAAACGCGACGAAAATGGTACAAACAGCTGGCACTCAAACTTTCCTCCAACTGATCAGCCTTGACGCTGGTTTATCGGATTTGCGAAGGTCAAATGCGAGGAAGATCCTGGAGCTAGCGTCCTCTGCCGCGAACAATCCAAAAAAGCTCGTTGCAAGTGTGTCGGCCCTGGGAAGCCTCAACAAAACCGAGCGCATTCAAGCCTTTCGCGCCTTAGAGTCGGCCGGAAACCGAGGCGTTGCGGCATTGATTAATTTCATGCTGGCGGAAGGCTCGGCGGCCCCTAGTCCGACAATGTGCGAAGCGTTTACATTGATGGGCAAGCCTGCTTTTGCTGCTTGGCAAGCCGCTATTAATTCTCCGCATGCCGATGCACGGGGCAGGCTGGCTCTGTTGGCGGCGAGGTCTGGCGAGCCGTCGCTGATGACGGACTTGTGCGTTGCGGCAATCGATCAAAGGATTGATCAAGGAGTTCGAAATGAACTTGCAATGATCGCAGCGAATCGCAACAAATCCATTCCGACGGGCCAGGAAGTCTACCGCCATGCTTTAGACCGAATGCAAAAGTCGCTGAAAGCATTTCAAACGATCCGATGGATGGATGAGCCGGATGCCTTTACATCTTGGCAACTTTCCACGGATGGCAGAGCAGTACAAGAACTATCCGCTCGGCTGGCAGATTTAGATTGGATTAGAGCGGCTCAATTTGCGCATTCGGCGATGCAATGCGGTGAATTTGCTGATAGCAGTTCAGGCCTCGCAGTTGCGGTGCTTTGTGAAAACGCTAGCCGTCTTTCGCCTGAAGCTGCGAACAAATTAACGTTGGCAGACGTCGTACCGAGTTTGCCAGCCGCTATTGTTGATAGTTACGAGTTTGGCTGTTTGGTATGGGATGCGTCGGTAAGCAGCAATTTAGCATCGGCACAATTGACGGCAATCCGCAACCTTGGGCGATGGGCCAGTGCCGCGACCATCCCAAACGCTGTCCGCGAACGACTTTCTAAAGCATGCAGTTCCGGCTTTGCCGCAGTTCGGTACTCTGCAGCTCAAGCCCTGCTCGGAACGATGTACTTGCATGCTGAGGATGGTTCGGTTCAGTTGTCGGATGTGCATTTTGATGGTCGGCATCAACTAGAGAAGGTTCTTTCGGAAATGCGAATGCTGGAGGGGAGTCCTCTAACTTTAGTTGTGGGAGGAGCCGAAGATTTGAGGACACACACTCGAACCCTATTGGAAGCGTTTGGTTTTCGCGTTCTAGAAGCAGCTTCAGCATCACAAACGATGAGCTACTTGAGGGCAGGGCAACCGATTGAGGCCGTTTTCGTGGTTTCGCATGTTTTGGAAATGAATCTGGGAGAGCTTGCTCAGCGAGTACGAACCAACCCAACTACAGCAACGTGCCCCATTGCGATTCTCGCTGCATCCTTAAGCAGAGGTGAACATGAGATTGCAGGTGGCGACCCCCGTGTGGTGATGGGGAGTGTTCCGCCCGAGCAGGCCGGTTTCGCGGATATTCTGCGCCGGATAAGCATTGTGAGCCAATCCCCATTGCTCGATTCCGCCAACCGAAACACATGGCGTGAACTTTCAAGTACCTATTGGCTGGACCAGCAGAACAAGTTTGTGTCTGCTCAGCCAAAGGCTATCCAGGCAACAGCGGTTGACACACCCGTGGGCCAAATGCAATTGATCCAGTATTCGATCGACGACTCTAAAACATTGCCCAAACGCGAGCAGGCTAGCCAAAAATTTGTGCAATCCGTTAAGCAATTTGGCGTATTGATATCTTCGGAGGCTGTTAAGGCTCTGTACGATGAGTATAACAAGCGAGGTCCAAGCGAAATGGACCTAAGAATTGTCCTTGGACGCATCTTGGATGCGATCGAGGCGGCCAAGGGAAATAGGCTCTGGGCCGAAGTCGCACCCTAACGCCGGTCGCGTGTAACGACGCCGACCTGGATTTTTGGCGTCAACCACGAGTTAGTGACACATGGCCAGTTTCGGACTGGAAAACGATGGAAACTATCGACACAACAGCAGCATCCAGCTGCCGGGAGTGATCGGATCATGTCCTGCGATGCAGGACGTTTTTCGGATAACTCGCCGCGTGGCGATGAGCAACGCCTCCGTTCTGCTGCTAGGTGAAACAGGGACCGGCAAAGAGGTCATTGCCAACGCAATTCACCACCTTAGCAATCGGAACGGCGGTCCCTTTGTTAAAGTCAATTGCGGTGCCCTAAGTGAAAGTTTGCTTGAGAGTGAACTCTTTGGCCACGTTCGGGGTGCGTTCACTGGAGCTGTTGGGAATCGCGCCGGCCGCTTCGAAACAGCCCATACCGGCACCATCTTTCTTGACGAAATCAATAGCACATCCATGCACCTGCAAGTCAAACTCCTGCGAGTCTTGCAGCAAAGGGAATTTGAAAGGGTTGGCGACACAGAGACCATTACCGTGGACACTCGAGTGATTGCCGCTAGCAACCGAGATTTAGCCGACGAGATCCGCAATGAAAAATTCCGCGAGGATCTTTATTGGCGTCTGAATGTCGTGCCTATCGAACTACCTCCTCTACGAAAACGCCGAGAAGACATTCCCGCGCTGATCGCCCATTTCTTACATCAGTACAGTGCAAGTAATGATCGGTATGTCGTGCACATCCAACGCGAAGCCATGCAAGCTCTTCAAGACTATCATTGGCCGGGAAACGTTCGAGAATTGCAAAACTACATCGAACGATCGGTTGTGATGGCTGACTCGGATGAGTTAACCGTGCAGCTTTTGCCCGGTTGCGTTACCGGCACGGCTCCGATCCCAGCTTCGAACGAGGCCCGACCGCTTGAATTCGATTCGTTGATAAGAGATGTTGTTCAAGAAGGGATTCGCACAAGCAATCTCGATCAAACCGATTTGCATAGCAAGGTTGTGGACCGTGTGGAGAAAGAGTTGATCGCGCAAGTGCTTGCAGCATGCAATTTCGTGCAAACCAAAGCTGCTACTAGATTGGGAATCAATCGGAACACACTACACAAAAAGATGAAAGACTATAACTTAGAGGGGCAAGACGCATTCGAATAACCAGACCGTCAATCTGAAAGAAACGATCCCTCCACTGGCGAGCATAGGTGCTCTCGCTAGTGCGTGGTCCGCTAAACAAGAAATTATCGGACTGCCGGTCGCATCCAATCAGCCTTGCAACCTCTTACTAAGGATCATTATGCCCCATGCTTTCAGTTCCATTCCCAAAGCCGTTGCTGCGATAGCCCGCGGCCAAGTCGTGATCGTCCTCGATGACGAAGACCGGGAAAACGAAGGGGACTTCGTATGTGCCGCTCAAGGCGTGACAACCGAAACCATCAACTTCATGCTTCAAGGCCATGGCCAGTTGTGCGCACCGGTTTTGCCATCGGTTTGCAATCGACTTGAGCTACGACCTATCGTGGAACAAAACACATCGCCGCTTAGCACCGCCTTTATGACGCCCGTCGATCACGCCGGTTGCAAAACTGGGATTACTGCAGGTGAACGGGCTGAGACCATTCGGCGACTAGCTACGGATACAAGCAAGCCAACGGACTTTGTGAAGCCGGGCCACGTTTATCCACTTGTGGCCATGGAGGGTGGTGTTCTGCGACGAGCCGGACATACCGAAGCGGCTGTTGATTTGGCTCGAATGGCCGGACTTATTCCAGCGGGGGTCTTGTGCGAAATCCTGAATAGCCAAGGGGATCGCGCTACGCGTGACGAATTGCTCGAAATGGCAGTCAAGCACCAGTTGGAGATCATTACTGTTGAACAGCTGATTTCGCATCGACGCATGAATGAGAAACTTGTGACGCGAGCCGCTCAAGCGAAATTGCCAACCAAGTACGGGGACTTCGACATTGTGATTTACGGCGTCCAATTCGAAATCCAAGAGCCGATGGCCTTGGTCATGGGAAACATTCTTGACGAATCGGATCCGGCGCCGCTGGTCCGCATGCATAGCAGTTGCTTTACAGGTGATTTGATTTCGTCGTTGCGATGTGACTGCGGAGACCAATTGCATCAAGCTTTGGACGCGATCGCGAGAGAAGGACGCGGCGTGCTGGTTTACCTGCCTCAGGAGGGCAGAGGCATTGGCCTCGCTCAAAAGATTCGTGCATACGCTTTGCAGGAGCAAGGACTCGACACCGTCGAAGCGAATCACGCCCTCGGATTTAAAGCGGACATGCGAGACTACGGAGTCGGTATTCAAATCCTAAAGGACTTGGGCCTTCGCCGAATTCGACTCTTGACGAACAATCCAAAGAAGACCGAAGCGTTCAACCTGCGCGGCTTTGACTTGACAGTTACCGACCAAGTCCCCATTGTTTCGAAAGCCAACGAACATAACGCAATCTACCTCGCAACCAAACGAGACAAGATGGGGCATACTCTTCCGTAAAAGAAGCCATCAGGAAAAGAAGCCATCACGCGAACCAGCCGGTCGTCAGACTGACTCGTGTCCGGCTGAGGACAGCCAGACCTACGTGAGAATCAACCAGAGCAGGTCTTACTTCGATTCAGTCTTTGTTATTTCCTTCAAAGTTATCATTCGCTCTCGGATACCTGTGAACAGGAATTCCCAATCCATTGCTGGTCCAGGATCGATTTTGTTTTCCTGAACATGGTAGTGCCCGAGCATGCCGCTAAACGAAGCCCATTGTTCATCGGTCAACGTTCGATCCATCACGTGCCCGTCTAAGGTTCGAGGTGCATCTGGTTTTATTCCGGGAAAGATATCGCATATCGCGGCGGATAACTTGATAAGTGACTCATACTGCTCAGATGTGAAGTCGTACTGTTGATATTCCTTGCCGCGAATCGAACCGACGATTGGATCATTGCGTCGAGGGCGAAGCACTATTTTTTGAAATGCATCGCGACCCCGCACAGACTCTGGGAAAATCAGGTAGGTTTGCTCGATGTTGTCCTTTTTGTACCATTGTTGCAATGTTTGATTCCTGTCATTGATTGGATAGGCACCAATGTTTGCGATCTCGATGCCGATGCTGCGATCGTTGCTCTTGGTGGCTTGCCATGCCCGTTCCTTTACATCCAGGGTTTGGTAAATAGTCCCATCCACATCCAACATAAAGTGAACGCTTAAACCGCGCCGATCATGCAATACATAGAAGCATTGCGCGCTAGTCCCGCAAACATCGAAATGCAAAACAAACTGGTCGACTTTATCCTTTAGCAAATCCAAATTCCAACCGCCGCCACGAATTTGTTCCATCTGCTCCTGTGAGAATTGATGTTCCATCGAACTTTCAAATCGCATGCCATATCGGTCAGGACTGGTTTCCTGAGGTTTGGCTACGAATTCGACTTTGCCAGCTTGCATTTCCTCGACGGTACTCTTCCATTTTCGCTGAGCGAAGGGAGCGAATCTGCGTTCGGTACGGTATGCATCGAAGCCACCCTCGTCGATCCACAATTTTACTGGCGCTCCGATACGATAAAGTTGGCCACACACCATGATTTCATCGCCATACCTCTTTTGCATTCCTAAAATTGGCTGGGATGCTTGGCCCCAGACCGTGGAGGGCTCCAATTCAAACAATGGAAATAAGCAGCATAGGGCAAGCCGCAGGTAGCTACTGACCCCAATGTTCGCGAGTAAGCATCGGCACTTTCGAAGGATAGGAATCATCAATGTGTTCAGCAAGTATCTGCAATCTAATATCGGCTAATCTACTGCCTAGACAATGGTGTAATTTTCAGTCGTATCGTTACGCTACCTCGCAGAACCACGACTTCCGTTTCTTGTCCGACTTTCAATGCTTCAATTGCATAGGTGTAGTCGTATACATTCTCCACCTTCCTTCCAGCCAATTCGACGATGATGTCTTTGGCGAGCAGCCCTGCTTTGGCTGCCGGTGCATCTTTGGTAACACCAGACAGCATGAGCCCTTTGATATCCCCCTGCGAATAATCCGGAATCGTACCGAGATAGGCAGTCATCACTGCTCGGGCTTTTTGACCTTCCGTCGGTTGCTGGTCATGGAATTCAGGAATCCCTTTGGAACTCGCAAGCGATCTGGCCACCAGCCCCATCAGCTTGGCTGTCTTGGCAGCCCCCTCGTAATTCAATAACTCCGGTGTATCTCGAGGTGTATGGTACTCCGTGTGCGAACCCGTAAAGGCAGACAGGATTGGGACCCCCTTTAGGAAAAATGTACTCGCATCGGTAGGTAAGGCACAGTCATTTTGCAGGGTCACTGGCAAACCAACGACTGCATTTCGTTTTTCGATTTCCTGTGTCCAAAGAGGCGATGAACCGATTCCTTGTAAAACAAGGTTTTCACGCAATCGCCCAACCATATCGAGGTTGAGACAAGCGACGACAGTAGGATAGAGGCTGTTTGCTTTTTCGCTCTTCGGGAGGTTCGGATAAAGCTCAAAGAAATGATCCGCAAAATATGCGGAACCGAGGAGCCCGAGTTCTTCGCCGGACCAAGCAGCGAATAGAACGTCGTGTTCCATGGTTAGCTTTCCAGATCTCTTAAGCTGTGCCATCGACTGTGCAATTTCAAGCATGGCTGCAACGCCAGATGCATTATCGTCGGCACCGCGGTGCATTCCTTGCCTTTCCTCGTCGCGAGCCATGCTATTGCCGCCTCCGCCGGTTCCTAGGTGGTCGATATGCGCTCCGATAACAATCACCGACTTTCCAGGTTTGTCGCCAGCCTGTAGAAGCCCAAGCGTATTTAGGCCTTCACGCATGACCTTCTTGACATCAATGGATGCGTTAACTTGAACATCAGGCAATTCAAAGCCCATCATCATTTCGCCGCGATCGAGTTCCTTTTGTATGTCTGCTAGTTTCTCATCGCTTTTGGTAAACCACGTTTCCGCAACTGCGTCTGTTACGCTGATGGCAGCGATGCTGGTACCAGACAGGGAACCATCCATCTGGAGCGGAACCAATTGTTGGCGTACCTGGCTGGTTGGACCGCTTACGATGATGATTCCTTTTGCCCCTCGATCACGCGCGGCCATCGCCTTGTATCGCAAGGAACTGAATCTCGCAAAATGCTGTCGGCGTTCCGGACTGACATCGGCGGGCATTTGCCTCAACATCATGACCCATTTGTTTTCCACATCCAGATGAACATAGGAATCGTAATCCTTTTGCCCTTGATCGGCAGGTGCGACGATTCCATAGCCAGCGAACACAACACCGGTCGGAGCAACTGTTCCCGAATTGGAGAAAGCCAATGGTCGCCAGTCGGTGTCAACGGACCATGTTTTGTCCTTCGATGTCAACGCATTGCCATTGAGCAGTTCCACTCCCGCCGTAAATGGGAAGTTGTAAAAGTAGCTGCCATTGCTTCCTGCAGGTTCTAGCCCCAGGGAGGCCATATAGCCTGCAACGTAGGAGGTGGCTAGTTTCTCGCCAGCAGTACCAGTCAGCCGTCCGCCTAATTCCGGTCGACAAAGGTAGTCCACATGTCTACCGATATCGCTTGCACGATAGTCCGCATCATTGGCTTTGACCGATGCCAATGCTTCGGCTTTTGCCGATTCCATTTGGCTTAGCGATGGCGGCTTGACTGCACCTCCATCCACCTTTTCATTCGGCCCGCCCAATCCGAGTGCTTCTCGTGCAGCCTTGTCATTCCACTCAGCAATAAAAATTTGCGATTTCTTGTTCGGCGTTCGATTCGAGGTCCAAGCCAATTCCTTGCCATCTGGAGTAAAGACCGGCAAACTATCAAAACCATCTGTAGTCGTAATACGCGTTGGCGTACGACTTCCGTTAATATCGACCATGTACAATTCGAAGTTTGCAAAGCCATTCAAGTTTGTACCGAAGATGAGATAGTCTCCGCTTGGATGATAGTAAGGGGCCCAACTCATCGCGCCGAGCGATGTTAATCGTTTGACATCGGTACCGTCGAGATTGGCTGTGTAAATTTCCGCCGTTGCACCGTCCTCGGAAAATCGTCGCCAACACAGTCGTTTTCCATCGGGTGAAAAGAATGGCCCACCATCGTAACCAAACGTATCTGTGATCCGCCTAACATCGGAGCCATCGCTCTTCATGATGTAAAGATCCAGGGCCGTGGCAGGATCATTCTCAAAGAGGGTCTTCTCCCGCTCGCTAAGGGTGGACTCATAGGCGAGTCGGTTGGACGAGAATGCAATGGTTTGACCGTCGGGAGAATAAGATGCCTCAGCATCGTATCCACGGATATCGGTGAGCTTCTTGTATTGATGCGTCTTGCGATTCCATTCGACGAGATCATAGTGATCGTCGTAATCCCAAGCGTAGCGTTTTTGTTTTCCGGCTGCTCGATCCTCAAGTTCAGCTTTTTGTTTATTGATCGATTCAGGATCAAACTGCGTTGAGGCGAATAGAACGCGATCGCCATCCGGATGGATCCAAGCGCAAGTTGTCTTGCCATATCCGGGCGACACCCGTTCGACGTCGCCGGTCTCTCGATCCATAAAATAGATCTGATAAAACGGATTCTCCCTGTCTCGCTCGCTTTGAAAAACCATCGATTTGCCATCTCGACTGAAGTAACCTTCGCCCGCTCGAAT
>JANLRK010000701.1:0-2378 GCA_031361585.1 Pirellula sp.
GCTCGATGAGATCGAAGATCGCAAAATCAGTGACAAATCGATGATGCCTGAAGATCAGCTAAAGCTCTTCAGCAAGCATGAGATTCGGTCGCTAATCGCCTATTTGGGTAGCGATCGCCAAATACCGATCCTGGCCACCGTTGCAAATGCTCCTGAGTTCTTCAATAGCAAGAATTTGTCGTATTGGCGAGGCAATGAAAAGCTCTGGACTGTCGAAGGAAGTGAGATTGTTGGAAAAACGTCCGGTCTTTCCAAGAACGAATTCCTTGTGAGCGATTTTTCGGTGGAAGACTTTCATTTGAAGCTCGAAGTAAAATTGGCGGATAACGCGGGGAACAGCGGTATCCAGTTTCGAAGCCAACAAACCGACGAGGGGATGTTGGGTTATCAAGCGGACATTGGTCCAGGTTGGTGGGGCAAGCTCTACGAGGAAGAAGGCCGCGCGCTACTTTGGGACAAATCAGGGGAGCCGCATGTCAAGAACGGCGAATGGAATCTTTACGAAGTGCGAGCCCAGGGATCGAAAATACAGACTTGGATCAATGGAAAAATGTGTGTCGACTTGGATGACCCAAAGGGTGCCAAACGTGGGGTCATAGGACTGCAACTGCATTCCGGTGGCAAAACCGAAGTGCGATTTCGCAACGTCGAATTGAAGATACTTGAGTAATGTTTAAGCCGTGCAGCGGATAGAGTAGAACAGCTCCCTACAACCCAACATTTTCGTTGGCGAAAATGCTTCACAGAATTGCCCAGGAGGCCATGCTTGGCGAGCTTTAAATATACCTAGCACGACGCGCAAACGCGCAAGCTAGTGATTCCTGCACCCAATTCACTAGCTTGCGCGCTTGCGCGTCGTGCTACTGTTACTTTACATGCCGCCGCTCGACTACTACAAAGAAATCGATCAGGCCGATGCAAGGCCCTTGAAAAGAAAGGTGCGCCGCTCGCATTGGCTCGGATGCTGGCAGCATCCGCCACGTTGGCACGGGACTTGCATTGCATGTCGTAGCATGTTCGAACCATTGCACCGTTCGTTGAACGTGTTGCTTTTCGACGACAGCTGAGATCAATGTGGTACCAGTTTAGCAAGTGGCAAAAATATTCAGACGGGGCTCAGACATGTTCAACCATTCTTTTTTGATCGTTATTAGATCCATTGCATGTAGCCTCCTATGCATCGTCGCCAGCAAAGTTGAAGCTCAGGAGACTTTGGAGCTACCATTCCCCGCAGGACCTGATGGCATTTCCCAATTGCAAGTGAGTTCGGTACCGCCATTGAACGGCGGCAGTTTGGATACTGACGAATACGAGACGTTGACTCGAGGTCCTTTGCATGAAGCATTTGCAGAACCGATTGTCGCGGATCCGGCGCCTGGTTTGGTCGTAACCCAAGAGCCACCAGCGCCAATCAATGAGCTTGCACCCGAGTACCGGCCTGACGGTGAGGATGCAATTTGGATTTCAGGCTATTGGGGATGGGATGAGCAGAGAGAGGACTTCGTCTGGATCAGCGGGGTCTACCGCGTGCCGCCCGAGGGACATCAGTGGGTTCCAGGCTACTGGCATCCATTGATCGAGGGTTGGCAATGGGTGCAAGGCTTTTGGGTGGAAGAGGCTGCGGAGTCGATTGCCTATTTGCCGTCCCCGCCTGCAACGCTTGAGGTCGGCCCAAGTAGTCCGTCTCCTGGCGTCGATTACTTTTACATTCCTGGGAACTGGTCTCAGTCTAATTCGCTGACTACTTCATCAGCGCCATCTGCCCCTTATTCTTCAGGCTATCTTTGGAACGCCGGCTATTGGCATCCCATGCAAAATGATTTAATTTGGATACCAGCCCATGTAGTATGGACACCGCGAGGCTGTGTTTATGTCAACGGGTATTGGGATCAACGCTTGCCGATGCGCGGGCTCTGCTTTGCTCCAGTTGCCATCCCAAGGGTGATCTACAGTCGTCCAGGTTGGAGCTTGCGACCCAACGTCGTGTTGAACTCGCAAGTCGTATTGCACAATCTCTTTGTTCAGCCGAGATACAACCACTACTTGTTTGGGGACTACTACGGTTTGACCTCCAGTCGCAGGAATGTAGTTCCTGCGTATGTCTATCATCAGAGCCGAGGCTCTTGTGACCCACTGATTTCGTTCTACTCAGCGTACAATGCTCGGCAAGGGCAGGATCTGATTCGATGGTATGGAAACCAGCACGCGGAACTAAGTCGTAATCCGTCGCTGCGCCCACCACAACATTGGTCGCCAATCCAGGCCAAAGCGCCTGACAAATCCTTGCGTTCAGATAGAGAGCCAGTCCAAATGGCACACACGCTTGACCAAGTAAATAAGCTTGCCGGTGGCCCTCAAATCGTTCCGGTGCCCGAGAG
>JANLRK010000678.1:0-5205 GCA_031361585.1 Pirellula sp.
CGGGACCGAATGACGACGAACTAAACGACGTATTTTCGCAAACAGCAGCAGACGACGAAGGGGACGCCCCATTCTAGATCGGCTTCTTCAAGGAGATAAGAAGAATGGCCCCGCAGACTACTAGTTGGTGGATCATTTCAAATGGAATGTCGTTACTTGGCATCTCGTTACTTGGAATGTTTATCGCGACACCGCAAGGGAGTGCTCAGTCTCCCAGTCAAGCTGCTGTAAATGGCAATCCAGCGTTAGAAGGGACTGACGTAAAGACTGAAAAAGCAATCTTAGCGGGTGGTTGCTTCTGGGGAATGGAAGATCTCTTTCGCAAGCAACCAGGAATTGTTTCGACTCGCGTCGGATACACCGGCGGTAATGTGAAGAATGCCACGTATCGCAATCACGGTACGCACGCAGAATCGATCGAAGTCGTTTACGACCCAAGGAAGACAGACTTCCGCAAACTGCTGGAGTTCTTCTTCCAAATCCATGATCCAACCACGAAGAATCGTCAAGGCAATGGCCGTGGAGTTTCCTACCGTTCTGCGATCTTTTACACGAGCGACGAACAGAAACGAGTCGCGGTAGACACGATTGAGGATGTTAACGCATCCGGGTTGTGGCCCGGCAAAGTTGTGACTGAATTGAAACCGGCGAGTGACTTCTGGGAAGCGGAGCCAGAGCATCAAAACTTCTTAGTCCAAAACCCAGGCGGCTACACCTGCCACATTCCTCTATCGAAGAGGATATGATCGCGTCACTTGATTCCTCCCATTTCACCGTTGAACATGGTTTGAATCAACCTTTGCATTTCTAAGCCTTGCGAAGGCTCAACATCTTCCAGGAGGCCATGATGGTTTGGCTTACTGGATGACTTTTGGGCGATCATTGCATCAAACTGTTGCTTGATTTTTTTGAGTTGTGGCAATTCCAAAAATGGATTCCAGCCGCGCAAGGCCACCATGACGTAACTGTTCTTAGTCGCGACTAAAATCTGATTCAGTCGTTGCGAGATCTGGTCGGCTTGTTCCGATTTCGCACCGAAGGTCATCTGCTGCCGTCGTTTGATCTCTGGTTCCGAAGCGAGCACCCCCCACAGCACCAAGGCAACTAGAGCCACTGCATTCGCGAATCCAAACGTAAAACCAGCATATTGATCGCAGCGCTTCAAAAAACGGCTGCGTCTAAACACAACCTTTCCGACCATCCAAAAAATCAAGGTCGCCAATGTTCCCGCAGCGATTCCGGATAGAAGCAATCCGGTTTGCGTAGGAACCGATTGGCCAAATTGCTTTTCGAGAATCGGAACCAAGTGTGTAGCCGATGGCGCGGCCAGTTGGCATCCAGCCCAAACGCCTACTGAGGAACCTACTGTTCGCCAAATCCCATACCAATATCCAACAACGCATCCTAGATCGATCAATCCTAGCGAAACCATGGCAACTTGATCGCCGATCCACCAAAAATAACCGCACAAAATTCCAATCAGGGAGACTAGGCCGATAGCAAGTATCGGGTTGCCAGTCGATTCGGGAGTTTCGGTGTTTGTCGGCGAAAGTTGTCGCATGGTTGTTTGGCGAATGGGATCGCCGAATTCGAGGGTGCATATTCTTGAGACCAGTCTAATGGAGTCTAGGTCATAAAACGGAAGCGTGATGCCGGAATAATCGTTACGATCCGAGCAGGACGCTAGCAGCGTCCGCCACGGCCGGGTTAAACGATACAGCTCGGCTTCAAACGAAACACGCTAGGACTCGCGTCGCATGTTTGGCAATGTCGATTTCCTCAAGGACCTTTTCTGAAGCTGTCGTCGTTGGCTTGTTGGCGCGTATCCCCTCGAGTAGCTTGGAGGAGAGATCGTCCAACGAATCCGCCTGAAACAATGAACCCAAAGGGCGCCCACCGTTGAGCAATTGCATTCTCCGATGTAGCTCAGGAAACGCACCGTGGTCAGGTTGTAAATACGGCGTGCCCGATGCGATTGCTTCTAACAGAAATAGTCCTTTGGGTTCTGTGTAAGTGGTCGGCACACAAAACAAATCGATAGAACTAAGGAACTTGGCTTTCTCGTCGCGATCGATACTACCGAGATATTCCCATCGATTGCCGAGGCCAGATCGATTCAGTTTGGCTTTTTGCTTTTCCCAGAACTCCGTGTGCTGTGAACCCATCCAACCAGCCAGCTTCAAATGAACGTGCTTGGCCTCGGGTAGATCTGCGATTGCAATAAATGCGTCCACCAATCGATGTAGTCCCTTTTCTGGCGCCATACGGGCGAGGTAACCAATCGTAAAAGTCTCTGGTGAGCGGTGTGTTCGGCCAATCTTTCTAAAATCACTTACATCGATTCCAAGTGGCACCACATGGATCTTGCTGGTGGGTATTTTCAACAAAGAAGCCATCCGGTCCGCATAGTCCACCGAATGGACAAGAAAGCCATCTATTGAAGGAACCAAGCCGCGCATCAGTTCTATTGCCCTGGTTCGAGACTTGGCCGGCAACGAATCCAAAAAAATGTCATCACCTTGGAGCGTGACAAAGACACGGGTCGAGCCCATGCGTTTCACCTCGGGGATTCCGCCTCCGACCAGAAGATTAGTAAAGACCATTACGTCCGGCTGGATATCTCTCGAAAGCCAATCGAGAAGTCTCCTAAATTCTTTCCGCTGTCGTCCCTGCAAACCTTGCAGCATGGAGATCGTCAGCGCGCCAAGCAAATCCGGGGATGTCTTACCGGCATTCTTGGTGAGTGGATTAATGATCCAAGATCGATTGAGAAAACTGTCCAGCCATTTGGGTAGATAAGCTATCCATGGCATCTTCTGCTGCAAATACACATTGATCCCGCCCATAAAGACTTGGTCGATACTGACATCTTCGTCGTCTGTGCGGATTGGGGTATATGCAGGGATCAAAATGCAGTCGTGGCCCAAGCGAATGAGCGATTTGGCTAGCGCGTTGTCGTGCAAACAAGAACCACAGATCATTCCAGCAGCTCCCGCCGTGAGGTACGCGATTTTCATTTTCGTTCTTTGGAACTTTCACTACGCATAAGGCTGGATGACTTTGACGATTGCTTAAGAAATACGGTTGAGCATTGGTAGTGTGGGTAATCTATTCTACCGCATTAACTGCAAGATTCGAATGACCTCTACTACCGCTATAATCGACGTAAACTCTTATCCGGCATCATTTTTCAAAAAATGGGATGGCTTGCTCAAGGGCATTTCATCGACCGACCGATACATTCCCTCAACGACGCATCTTACCTCGGTTGTACGTTCATTCGAGTGAGAAAGATGTGATCCAATGGATTGCCGGTGACCCAGAAACTGATCGAGTAACAGGAATACTCGACCGGCAACTACTGTGTTGTTACGAAGGACTGAGGGGTCCTTCGAAACACGATGAACAACGGAGAAATGGCAGCTTTACATGGAAGCTTTCATTTTGGAAACGAGGCTAACGAAGTCAATGGTGGTGAGCGCAAGCACATCACACAATGCCACGCCAGTAGAGGGCGATTTCGGCGGCGACTTCGTGCGCCGAAACCGGTCTCAACTCAACCGTTCAAGTCGACTTGTACACATTAGTCAGTGACAATAAATACGTAGGGAGATTTGGCTCGATGAAATTGAACATACTAGTAGGGTCGATGGTACTGAGCGCTAGCCTTTGCGGCCAAAGCTTTGGTGGCGACCTTTTACATCGTTTACTCGGTGGTCGCGGTTGCGGAGCTTCTAGTTCTTGCTGCGATACATCCGTGTCCGATCCGTCGTGTGGAGCCGAAATGGCTGCACCCTGTGGATCCGGTTGTGGCGCTGGTCCAAGCTGTGGAGCCGAAATGGCTGCACCATGCGGATCAGGATGCGGCGCAGCTCCAAGCTGCGGACCTAGCTGCGGTGCAGAAATTGCCTCGTGCAATTCCTGCGCTCCTAGCTGCGGAGTGGAAAGCTCGTGCTGCGGACCTCGCAGACCGATTCTATCACACCTCAAAGCTAGACTTGCCGGTTTGAAGAGCAGGCTGTCTTGCCATTCTGGCTGTGCAGATCCTTGCGGTGCACCAGCATGTGGCGCGGGACCAAGCTGTGGAGCTGAAATGGCTTCGTGCGGCTCTGGTTGTGGCGCAACTCCAAGCTGTGGACCAAGCTGCGGTGCTGAAATCGCTGCATGCGATCCTTGTGGAGCTCCATCGTGCGATAGCGGATGTGGCCTAAGGATTGGCAAGCGTGGTTTGCTCGCTAAGATTTTCAAGTGCAAGAGCAGATGTGATACGGCATCAAGCTGCGACTCATGTGCACCTTCGGGATGCAGCTCATGCGGCGGTTCGGCTCCAAGCGGATGCAGCTCATGTGGCGGTACAGCAGTATCGGCACCAATGTCTGCTCCAATGGCTGCACCAGCACCAGTCGTTGACCCACATGCTTACATGAACACCAAGCGTCATGTCATTCAAGCAAGCAGCACCCGAATTCGTTAATTTCGAATTCTGGACAGCTTGTCGCCAGACATGATCTAATAAAAATCGGCCCGTTACAAATTGTGACGGGCCGATTTTTTATTGGTACATTACGAGTCTTAAGGAGCATGCGTCAGGACTGTTTCACTGGTCCTCCTTCGCCGAACCGGCGAAGCCACATAATGTTTAACCGGCGAAGCCGCAGGACCTGAAATTGGCAAGCATGAAATCAGCGCCCGCCGCTTTGCGGGTTAAACAAGAACGCCCGCCGCTTCGCGGGTTAAACAAGAGTGTCATTACGAGCGGAAAGTCACCATGCGGATCCATCCAGTCGAGTTCGTTGATCTACCCACCCCTTTCGGTACGATGCGAAGCCATTTGTTCCGACCCGTTGGAACGGGCAAATACCCAGCGGTTTTGTTGTTTTCTGAAATCTATCAAATGACGGGTCCCATTGCTCGAACAGCAGCATTCGTCGCAGGCAATGGGTTCGTCGTAGCTGTGCCCGAGGTATATCACGAGTTTGCGACTCCCGGTGAAGTCTTTGCATACGACCAGACCGGAACCGATCGCGGCAACAAGCTCAAGATCACCAAAGAGCTTGCAAGCTATGATGCTGATGCGATTGCAGCGATTGACTATTTGCTTCAATTGCCCAATTGCAATGGACGGGTAGCGACTCTGGGGATCTGTCTTGGCGGACATCTAGCGTTTCGCGCTGCTATGAATTCCAATGTTCAGGCGGGAGTCTG
>JANLRK010000685.1:0-8302 GCA_031361585.1 Pirellula sp.
GCAGTGGCACTTGCCTGGTAATTCACTTTCCTTACCAGTCATCCAGCATGTTTTAGTGGACTCGCATCTCTTGAGGCATTAGTGCCCAAACGGCTGGCTTGCCGGACGTGTTCTGCCAGGCAGATCGAAGCAAAATGCGAGTGGTATCCAAGCGGAAACCTCGGTGAGCAAAAATGCCAAGCAGTTTTTGTTCGAGCGATTGCAAAACACCCGCTGGATCCATTGCGATATCGCTGCCATTCGATTCGTCGAGAACGCGGAACAGATCGAATCCTGATGGGACCTCTGGCCTGTGAATCAACTTGTATTTTTCCGTGTTAGCTCTTTTTGCAACCACAGTGACGCAATCATCGACTCCGCCCATTTCGTCAACCAAACCATGTTGCTTGGCTTGGGCACCAGACCACACTCGACCACCCGCTAACATTTTTAACTTTTCGATTGGAATGTTGCGTGATTTGCTGGCCAACTTCAGAAAACGGTCGTATACCTCGTCGATAAAACGCTGCATGTTATGAATTTCGGCATCCGACCAAGCACGATCGATTGCATTGGAGCCCGCAGACTCGTCAAGCGTCACGGATTCAACGTGTACGCCGACTCGTCGAAGCAATGAGCCTAGACTAAGTTTAAGTGAAAAAACCCCGATGGATCCTGTAATCGTTCCTTGTTCTGCATAGATGGGTTGCCCGATACAGCTCACCCAATAACCACCCGAAGCTGCCATTTCACCCATCGAAACCACCACCGGCTTCTTGCGAGCCAGTTCGTCTAGGGCTTGTCGAATGGCTTCGCTCGCGGTGGCACTTCCGCCTGGCGAATTGACACGGACGACTACTCCTTTGACCCGATCGTCCTGTATCAACTCTTCAATCGACTTGACCATCGGCCCCGATACGATGGAGCCTGGCGAGGTTTCTTTGCCGTCGACGATTGCTCCACTCAAATGCAAGATAACGATTGAATCGTCTTTTAGTTTAGCGTTCTCCTTGGGGCCTGACATCGCTTTGCTCATAATTTCAAAGATCGACATTTCACGTTTTGGCTTGGCTTTCGGTTTGGTCCATTCGATTTCAGAGCCAATCGATTCTTGGATGGTACTCTTCATGGAACCATAAGGTGCCAGTCGGGTGACGAGGCCAGCAGCCAGGGCGTCGGCTGGAAGAAGCATTCGTTTCTTTTGCAGTTCGCGAACAGCGGCAGTTGTTAGGCCACGACCTTTTGCGATCCGGGACACTTGCGCGGCATTGATCGATTCGAGCATCTCAAGATAATGGCTCTTGAGATGTTCGCTCATTACCGGATTGGTGTACGGCTCAACTGCACCCTTGAAATCGCCCGCTCGGACAACGGATGCTTTAACACCGACGAGATCCATTGCATCGCGATAAAACATCGTTTCCAGTGCAGCCGAGGGCATATCGACTCCACCAAAGTCGGCCATAATGATTTCATCACAACACGCTGCGATGGCCAATTGCACGTTGCCAGCGTCCTCAAGCCAAGCAATCGTCTTTTTCCCCTTGGCCTTGAGAGCTGCCATTCGTCGAGTCAGTTCGTCCAATTGCGCTGAGTTAAATCCAATTTCAGAATCGGAAAGATCAAAGAGGATATGCGTTAAGTTCTCTTCGGCCCCCATTTCTTGTAGGTATTCGCAAAGACGAAAGAATGACTTGCTTTTGGCCGGACTGCGCCCGAGGAGTAAACTGGTGGGATCGAGAGAAGCGGGTTGCATCAAATCATCGTAGGAACCGCTCAATGGGATATGCCGAAGTTGCTTTTTAGTGGGTAGCCTTTCCCTGGTACTCTTCAGTTTGTCGGACTTCTTTTCGTCGGTCTTCCTTTCATCGGACTTCCTATCCCCAGTCTCTATTTTGCCTAAATTTTCGGCAGGTTTTTCCTGTGCAACGGGTTTTTCCTTCTCAATTTGGTTTTCGACTGCAGGAGGCGTCGTCGCTTCCGCTTTAGTGTCTTCGGCAGGCGTCGCATTTTCGCGTTGCCCGAATGCAGAACCAATGAAACAGGCGGTGCTAAGTACGGTAATTGATGCCGAACCGAATAAAACGCTTCGCAAGAATAAGCTGAACATGGCAACTCCGAATGCTCAATGTTAGGTGAATGGATGGTTGTTTTAGTATAGCTCAGGCTTCATGGGCATTGCGAGCCGAATGCGCGAAGCATTTTTTCTGGTTTCGAGTAAAATCACGTTAGACCTCGGTACGTTTCAATTAATTGTTGGGGGCAAGAGTGATAGTAACGATTGATGGGCCAGCGGGAGCTGGGAAAAGCTCAGCGGCAAAACGGTTAGCTCGAGAAATTGGATTCCATTTTCTCGATACCGGCGCTATGTACAGATGTGTGACTTTAGAATGTCTTAGACAGCAATTGCATTTATCCCGTGTTGACGAGGTCGCGGCAATTGCGAGGACCGTCGAAATTGAAATTAAAGAAAACCACATCTTTATGAACGGCGAGGATGTCTCCGAAGAGATTCGTAGGCCATCGATCACCCAGTCCATTCGTCCAATCGCGGACAATGCAATGGTTCGTCAAGCGATGGTCGCTACCCAGCGTCGATGGACCGAAGGCCGCGATGTCGTCACCGAGGGACGCGATCAAGGGACGGTCGCATTTCCCAACGCTGAATGCAAGATTTTTTTGACAGCCACACCTGAGGAACGAGCACATCGTCGTGTCGAGCAATTGATTGAATTAGGAATGGATGCTGACTATCAGGAAATACTGCAGCAGCAAAACCAGCGAGACGTACACGATACCCTGCGAGAATTAGGGGGCTTGAAAGAGGCTCCAGACTCGATAACGGTTTGGACCGATGGGATGTCCGAGGAGCAGGTGCTACAAAAGCTGGTGGACATCGTCCAGAGCAAGTTGCCAACATCGGCCAAGAAATAATGTAACCGTTCACGAGGTGCGTTTCGTCCCAGACGCGGGCGGGAACGTGCCAGTTTCATTCATATGGATAGACATGAGCAAATTAATTCCGCCCAAACCAGTACATCGATTTGATTTCATAGGCCGGCAGCTTTTTTATCGAGGCGTTCGGCTTACTTCGAGAATCATTGCTGCGGTAACCTTCGGTTTTCGCACTGAGGGCCAGCACCATTTGGATTTCGAAGGAGGCGGTATGTTGCTTTCAACGCATCAGTCCCTACTGGACCCGGTTCTCATCGGCATGGTTCCGAATCGACGACTCAACTTCCTGGCTCGAAAGACATTGTTCAAGAACTCGCTTTTGGGTTTCCTCATTGGGCTTCTCGATGCCATTGAAATCGATCGAGAACGCGGTGGATTGGCTGGACTGCGAGAAATGCTTAATCGGCTGCAAAAAGGAGAGATGGTTCTGCTGTTTCCAGAAGGCACACGTTCGTCGGATGGCGAGATCGGCAATTTGAAACCAGGCTTCATTCCAGTCGCTCGCCGTTCGCAAGTACCTCTAATACCTATTGCCATTGTCGGCGCTTATGATTGTCTTCCGAAAGGCGCCAAGATTCCTACTAGACAGCCAATTGCGGTTGTATTCGGTCAACCCATTCCGCCTTCGGAGTATATGCCAATGTCCGATGCCGAAATTCTTGTTGCACTGACAAAACGACTGAAGCAGTTGCACGACCGGGCGAAAGAACTGGTGAAAGTCGACTAAAATTGGGTATGGCCACTATTGTATTTACAGTTTGTATACTTATACCCAGGCCAATTACTATGTTAGAGTTACTATGTTAGAGGTATGTGTCGATACGATCCAGGCCGCGATACTCGCCGAAAAAGCAGGTGCCGATCGCATCGAACTGTGTTCAGCTTTGGATCTAGGCGGTGTAACGCCGACCGGACCACTCGTGTCTGCTGTTCGACGCGCAATCCAGGTGCCGCTAATCGTGCTTATTCGATCCAGAACGGGAGATTTTCTGTACGAGGAGCTAGAATGTGAATTGATGATACAGGAAGCCATACTAGCCATCGAATACGGTGCCGACGGAATTGCGATCGGCGGGCTAATTGCTTCGCGAGAGCTCAATATCCCTTTTCTCCTGGCTGTCGTGAATGCTTTGCCGAAATGCCAACTTGTTATGCACCGAGCATTCGATCAAATTTGCGATCCCGCAACGGCTCTCGGAAAGTTAATTGATTTGGGTTTTACCCGCATCCTAACAAGCGGTGGCCGTGAAATGGCAGTCGATGGCGTCCAGAATTTGTATCGCCTGTCAGAGTGGGCAGGAGGTCGAATCGAAATACTGCCAGGAGGTGGAGTTGCACCAGCTAACGCAGAAATAATTCTTGCTAAGAGTTGCTCACGTCAGTTGCACGGTTCATTTCGTACACCAGCAAATGGAAAGGAAACCGTGCGGTTGCCAGATCCTGTTGCAATAAGTCAAACGAAAGCGATACTTACCGCGTTTAACGAAGAACGGCGATGCTCGGCCTCCAGTGCTTCATTCGCGCTAACTGGAGGCACAGATAATTCTAAAACGACGCCAAATTGAAATTGTACGACCGAAAACTAAACAGGCTTTACGTTTTCAGCGCATGGTCCCTTAGGTCCTTTTCCTTCGGTATAGGAAACCTTCTGGCCTTCGTGCAACTCATTAAAAGTCGCGCCCTTGACACTCGACGAATGAAAAAACAAATCTTTGCCGCCGCCGACGTTGATGAACCCGAAACCCTTGTCCGTCAACTTTTTGATGCTACCTTCGGCCATAACAACTCTTCCTTCAAATGATAGAACCGAACGCCGCCGTCAAACATTGTTGGCCGGACGTCCATTTGTTCATGGCGAAAGTGTACCCGGATACTGGAGAAATACGCGTGAGAAGTTGCGGCTATGGCACTTATATCGGAACAAAAGTCAGATATTTGCTCGCATTCAATGGGTTGGTGGCCGTTTTTGACGGACGTTCCTAATTTTTTGGCTCAAAGCGACCAATCTTGCCATTTTTTCCCTCGAGCAACAATTGATCGCCTGCGGAAAGCCCGGATCGTATTTCAATCTTTTCTGCTTTTTGACGACCGAGCCCAACAACTTGTTCCTTCAGTTTGCCATCGACGATCTTCCAAACCTTGTCTACACCTGCGAATCGAACAAGGGCTGAGGTAGGAATAACTATCGCTTTGGCCTCGGCATCGATCTGTATCACTCCTTCCGCAAATAGCCCGCTACGAAGCAATCCGTCTGGGTTGTCGATGTTGGCTTCGAAGACCAAGGAGCGATTCACTTGATCTAAGCTGGGGCTTATTCTTGAAATCGGCACCGTTCGAACTTGATCGCTCAAGTCGAAATCAAGTTCTATTTGTTGGCCAACCTTCAACTGTTGTGCAAATCGCTCTGGGACGCTACCTCGGAATCGAAGAACTGTCGTTTTGGATATGCTCATGAGGGATTGACCGGCCTGGACGTAGGTTCCTGCGGCCACCAATCGCGATTCAATGGCTCCCTTGAATGGTGCTCGCACAATCGTCTCCGACAGGCGCTGATGAGCCAAGTCGCGGGCTGCAGATTGAACAGCGATCATGGCAATCTTTTCGCGAACGCCATTTTGGGCAGATGAATATCGCGCGGATGCAACTCGTTCCGCTGATTCCGCCAAGTCCAAATCGGCGATGCTAACGGCATCGCGATTGGATAGCTGACGAATCCGTTCGACGGCTTTTTTGGCCTCGTCCCAAACCGCTTTTGTTTCGCGCACGGGTGGAGCATTGTCCGGATTCAATCCCTCGATCGGATCACCTGGCTTGAGTCCTACGGCCGAACGCGCTTGGAGAAGTTGTGCATCGGCCTGTTCTAACAGCAACTGAAACTCTTTCGGGTCCAGGCGAATCAACACATCATCTTGGCAAGCAATATCTCCGAGATCGACCGGTACTTCGGCAATTCGTCCAGCAACCTTTGCGCCAACCGTGGTCACTACGTCGGCGATTAATGTTCCTTGGCACTTGACCAGTTTTGGCCATTGAGATGGCTCGATAGCAAACAAGGTACCCTGCACTACCGCTTCAGGCGGGGGCTCGACCTTTTTTCCTGATTCGGTCTCTCGGCATCCATTGACCGAACAAGCCATCGTTGCCAATAGGGCAGCGCGGGGTATCGTCTTGAAAAACGCATGGAAGGAGGTCATTGACGGTAGGGTGGGTGCGTTCGGGAGGGAGAGAGGAGGGGACGCTCAAAGCGTTCAAGGAAACCAAGCCCTATTGTGATCAGTCGGGCCAGAAACTTCAATGATCTGCTTTTAGCCTTCGCGAAGGACGTGATTTGCCAGTCGATAGCCATTGGTTAACGAAGGAAATCCGACGCAGTAAGAATATGGTACTGTACCTTTGAAATTGACGTAGGCAGCTGTCGCGTAAAGTCACTATCGGCAAGAGTGACCTACGATAGGAACGCATCTGCAGGGTGGTGGAGCCCTAGTAGGAGGGATTTGGTACAATACTTTTTTCTAAATCTTCTCGTCTCCAACGTTGAATGTATCCGTGCCAACCGCTCCATTCCATTACGAACCGTTGTTTGAACTTGGCCAAGACCCGACCGAGTATCGACTGCTCACACGCGAGCATGTTGCGGTCAAGCCCTTTGAGGGAACAGACGTCTTGTGCGTTCAGTCGCATGCCTTGACTTTACTGTGCTCTCAAGCATTCCATGACATAAACTACTTCTTGCGCCCCTCGCACCTCAAGCAAGTGGCAGCCGTGTTAGACGACGCAGAGGCGTCTGAAAATGATCGAATCGTTGCGCTCACGATGCTGAAAAACGCCGATGTTTCCAGCCGAGGAGTGCTACCGTTTTGCCAGGATACTGGCACGGCAATCATCATGGGAAAAAAAGGGCACGCCGTCTGGTCTACGGGCGATGAGGAAGCCCTCTCCAAGGGCGTTTATGATGCGTACACCGAGAACTATCTTCGCTACTCCCAGAATGCTGCGATCAGCATGTGGGAGGAAAAAAACACCAACACCAACTTACCTGCTCAGATCGACTTGATGAGTTGTGACGGAATTGAATACAACTTGTTATTCGTGGCCAAGGGCGGAGGGTCGGCGAACAAGTCGATGCTGTATCAGGAGACGAGGGCGATTCTCAATCCGAAGTCGCTTGTCGAATACTTGACATCCAAAATGGTTTCTCTGGGCACGTCTGGCTGCCCACCGTACCACCTCGTTTTTGTCATCGGTGGTACGTCAGCCGAAGCGACGATGAAGACCGTTAAACTGGCTTCAACCAAATACCTTGATCACCTGCCAACCACGGGCAACGAATTCGGACGAGCATTCCGGGATGTTGAACTCGAAGCCAGGATGCTCGAGGAGGCCTTCAAGTGCGGCATCGGTGCTCAATTCGGTGGTAAGTATTTTGCATTGGATGTGCGTGCCATTCGGTTGCCTCGCCATGGCGCGTCTCTGCCCATCGGAATTGGTGTATCGTGCAGTGCAGATCGTCAAGCAAAGGGAAAAATCAACAGAGCGGGCGTATTTATCGAGCAGCTCGAGATGCAGCCACTCAAGTACATTCCGAATCGTTTGCGGGATGTCAAGGATGATACTGCAATCCGGATCGACCTGAATCGACCAATGAAAGAGATTCTCGCCGAATTGACTCGCTATCCAGTCACAACGCGATTGCTGTTGTCTGGCCCCATTGTGGTAGCGCGTGATATTGCTCATGCAAAGCTTAAGGAACGACTCGATGCTGGTATTCCATTGCCAGATTATTTCAAGAATCATCCGGTGTACTACGCTGGCCCGGCGAAAAAACCCGATGGCTATGCTAGTGGCTCATTTGGACCTACCACAGCTGGACGCATGGACTCCTATGTCGACCTATTTCAATCGGCAGGAGGAAGCATGATCATGATCGCTAAGGGCAATCGCGGCAAGCAGGTCACGGAAGCGTGCAAGAAACACGGCGGATTCTATCTTGGAAGCATTGGTGGCCCAGCGGCCATTCTTGCAAAGGAGAATATTCGCGGCGTGGAGTTGATTGAGTTTCCAGAGTTGGGCATGGAAGCCGTTTGGAAGATTGATGCCGTTGATTTCCCAGCCTTTATTTTGGTGGACGACAAAGGAACCGACTTTTTTGAGTCGCCTGGCATTGCTTGTTCCCATTAAGGCGCCCGGCAGACTGAAAAGTACCAGTAGCACGACGCGCGCGTTTTGGAGTTGCACTGTTTTAGGTCCGTAGGACCGACAGATCTTAGCCGGGGTTGTAAAACCCCGGTTCGGATGAGAGCACCTCGAGTTAAGTCCCGAAGGGACGACAGAACCGACGATCTGCCGTCCCTCCGGGACTCGGACTCGC
>JANLRK010000690.1:0-3114 GCA_031361585.1 Pirellula sp.
ACGAGTCCATTCCATCGTACCCATTGCTTTTGCGAGATGCAGGCTATCACCTAGGTAAGACATACAAAGTCTGGAGCCCAGGTAGTCCGCCTGACGCACCCTACGGTGGTCAGAAACATTCCTTTCAAAAGCACGGCGGCCGATTCAATCAGTTTTCTGAAAACGTTACGAAGTTGATCGAATCAGGCAAAACACTAGCCGATTCCAAAGAAGAGCTCTACAACGAGATACGCGGCAACTTCACCGACTTCTTAGCTGCCCGCGAACAAACGCAACCATTTTGCTATTGGTTCGGACCAACCAATGTTCACCGTCCTTGGACCAAAGGCAGCGGTAAGAAGCTCTGGAACATCGACCCCGATTCACTACAAGGAAAGATGCCACCATTTCTACCCGACGTGCCAGAGGTTCGAGAGGATCTTTCGGATTACTTTGGCGAGATCGCAGCCTGGGATGCAGGCATTGGAGCCATCCTGTCGGAACTTGATAGGACCGGCGAAAGGGACAACACCCTCATCGTGATCAGTGGAGATCATGGTGCCCCCGGCTTCCCGCATGGTAAATGCAATCTATATGGTTTTGGAACGGGTGTCGCGTTGGCTATCAGTGGCCCCGGGGTTGTTGGTGGCCGAGTGGTGGATGACTTTGTGAACCTCCCAGACCTTGCGCCGACATTTCTCGAAGCCGCTGAACTTGTTGTTCCGAAAGCCATGACGGGACGCAGTCTATGGCCGGTTTTGATGTCGTCTACGTCGGGGCTTGTAGATGAGTCACGCACGTGGGTGGTGACCGGGCGCGAAAGGCATGTCGAAAACGCTCGCGAGGACTTCAGCCCCTATCCTCAACGCGCCATTCATACAGCCGACAATCTGTTCATTATCAACTTCAGACCCGATCGTTGGCCGCTCGGCGATCCGTATCGTTTGGAGGGTGACAACGTGGCGACCGTGGAGGAGATCACCAAAACGACACGCACCACACATCCCGACGACGATGCAGGGCCAACCAAGGGTTGGTTGGTGGGCGAGCGGAATTCGCCCCAATGGAAATCCCACTACGAATGGGTTTATGGCAAACGTCCGAAATACGAATTGTACGACTTGAAGAAAGACCCCCACGAAACAAGGAACATCGCAGACGATCCCGCATATGCGTCCGTAAAGGCTAGTCTCGAAACACGATTGATGGATGAACTAAGTCGAACAGGCGATCCTCGTTTGATCGACGATGGCAAATTCTTTGAAAGTCCTCCTATGTCCGGTCCACTTGTTGAAGGCAAGACCAAACGCGAGAGCAAGTAGACCGCATCCGAACTGCGCGAGCTGTCCGGCGATGATTTGTGGTGTTGCGACAACACCTAGCTCCGAAGTTATTTGGCGTCGCTACCAACTTGTATGGCATATGTCTGACGTTTTACTTCGTCGATGATTTCTTCCTCGACTCGATCGGACCAGATTGTGGGCAGGCCATAGTAAACCATCGCGCCCCCTCCCTCATAGCCGCCTTCTTTTAGAACTCGATGGCTCGGGATATAAGCCATAACATCATGCGCGTATCCTGCTACAAACGTCGAACGCGGGATTAGTGTTTTGATGCGCACGGCGTAGTCCACGACGACCTCTCCACCCAACGCAACCAAATTCAAATCGTTGCCGATCTGCCAAATGGAAATGGGATAGGGATAGGAAGGTGGCAATGGCTTTCCAGCGTCGATGCCTAATAGAAGTTGTCTCGCTCGCAGCGCTTCGTAGATGGATTTGGATTCAGCTTGTAAGTGCAATTCCTCAATGGAAGGAAGTTTGTCAAACGGCAAATCGATTTCGCGATATTCGCAATGAAGGGACGGAGGTGCAGGCTTCATTTCCGTCGTGAGAATTGTTTGGTCCACCGCCACAGCCAGCTGCCTGCCGTAATGACTGGCTAATTCAACGGTTCGCCTGGGTACTGGGTTTTGATCTGCGCCACATCCTGCGAAAAACAGCGCAACGCAACCCGGATGACGCGCTTCCAATTCCATCTGTGCGTAGCCAGGGTAGTCACCGGACCATTGATAATCGGATAGCACAGTTGCATGGCAAGCGTATCCGAACAAGATAGATGTTAGCTCTCCCGTTTCATTGCGGACTGTCAGAACAGGTACATCGAAATCCGATGGTCCAACTAGTTGTCCGAGAGACCTTAGTTCGCCTCCGTCGGCCTCCTTGTTGTTCCGTCGATTCACAGCGAAATCGGCATGCCCGATACCCCATGAGATGTTGCTGGGCTCCAATCGACTTATCGCTTCTCCGACCACTCGAACAATCGTGTCACGCAACGTATCGGCATACTGTTCGATTTGCTTCTGTTGATCTTGAGTCAGTCGATAGTAGTGTAGAGGTCCCAGATTGCGTTTGACGACAGGTCCGGAGTGGGTGTGCGAACAACACAGCAACACTCGCGAAGCATCAATCGAATACTCTTTCGCGATGAGACGACGCACTTCAGACGCAAGGTCGCGGTCGATCCCAACTAGGTCTAGCGTTACAATGACGGCTCGCGATTGCTTAGCCGATTCAAGCACCAAGGCTTTGCTATAGAGTTCCGTTACCTTTCCATCCGCTGGTCGATCTCGACTAGCGTAACCAGCCATCGGAATGAACTCTTTGGGGGTAATGATGGCTGAAGCTGCGCCGGCTCGCCAATTTTCTGCGCTCACATGCTGAATTGCATGGGCGGAGCTTACCAAAAAGATCGCGCCCAGTAACAAAAAACGCATGATAGAAGTCTCTAGTTTGAGTTTTCCTTCGGATCAAAACAATCTCGAATACGCTAGTGTGTTGGATTGTTCTTGGAATAACGTATCGTGACAGGCAGTTACCCAAATTGCAATCATGGTCGCGATTATGGCATATGCTTCAACCGTCGACAATCAAAACGTTTATTGATGTGCATAACGAGTCAAGATGCGATATCACGATTCGCGGCTAGTTCTAGAATCAGACATTGATCTCTGAGGTTTCCGCAGGTAGTCTTCCTAATTGTACGTTTGATACACAATTTTCGATAAATCAAAAAGAGGGGGCTCAATCGCAAATGCACTATAGTTTCAAAGGAAAGAATGCTTTGGTGACCGGG
>JANLRK010000707.1:0-3434 GCA_031361585.1 Pirellula sp.
TCAGTATGAATAATCCGGGATTAAACATAACAATACCAGTGCGAACAATTGAAGCTGACGCAGAATAAATGACTTTATTGAAAGCATGGGGATATAGATTTCTCTTGTTTAATTTCGCAAGAGCAGATTCCAGGTTGAGCCGTGGAAAGCTAACACTACTAAAGTAGCAGGAAAAACGTGATTATCAATCGGAAAGAAAATTTCCCTCCGCTCGCCGGCATCAATTGCCTGCATTTCTTTAATCCACAAAGAGTTTTTCGGGCTCTAGGGTGCAATAGGCTATCCCTCATTTTTCAAGAAAATCGAAAAAGCCGCGGAAAATCGCTACGAATCTCCTCCCGGCGAAGGAAATAGGTCTATGAGAAGCGACGAGAATTCTCATTTCACACGCGTAGGAGATCGACAAATGGTGATTGGACTGACTTTCGAGGAGTACGTTGAGCTGAAACTGATGCCACCCAAGCACGCCTCAGCAAGGTTCACGGATAATCACTTGCTTCAATTCTGCTTGAAATGTCATCGAATGTCATTTCGCTGTCGGACGGGATTATACAACGCAACATTTGCATCAGCCGCAGTGCTTCTTGGCAGTCCCCGCGCTCCAAGGCAATTTACACCAGTCCATGCAATCGGACCGCTTCAGAATCGCTACAAGCTCCCTCTGCTTCGCGATAGAGCCACTCAGGCTGCTAGATTGGCTTCGGAGTCATTGTGATGCCTCCCGGCCCGCCAGTCGGCTTGCCAGGGCGACCATTTCCGCTCTCGATTCAGGCGGGAGTTTTGGCCAGATTTCAGCCAGTTTAGACCACACGCTCTGATCGTCAGTTTCGAGCACTTTTTTGAAAATTGTCTGCGCCGGTAGAACACTTTTTTCGGCTGATTGCAATTTCCCCTTGGTTTCCGATAATTGTTTCGAATCCTCTCGGGGGTGCTTTTCGACGCTTACCGAATCAGCGGTCACGCTCAAGCCTCGAAGTTTAAAGGTTTTTCTGAATTCCCTGGTTTCGTGATGGTTCGCCAAGGGTGGTAACGTGCACGCTCGAAACACTTTTTGGAACGCTGGAGTGACGCAGCTGTCGCCGAGTCGTTGCGCCGGTGTTCGCCGCGAGGGACGAGGCGCGACATGTCTCCCCGCACGACACATCACGGGGATATGTCGCTGAAAATGAAAAACTGCGACACGTCTAGTGGACGTGTCGTCGCCGACGACGTAAGCTCACAACATGAAAATCAGGTCGCAATCACCGACGAAGTCACAACTCGGATGGCGAGCCGACGCGCCGTTCAACGAGTTGCCCTTGTTGCCTCCCCATACCGACTTGGAAACCAAGGCGATTCTGAAGCAGTGCATCCCGGCGCGGGCCGCGCTGGCCGAACTGAAACAGGCGGCGGAGCGGATTCCCAATCAGGGAATGCTCGTCAATACCATGCCGCTGCTGGAGGCGCAGGCGAGTTCCGAGATCGAGAACATCGTTACCACGTCCGACCGGCTGTTCCAATACCGGCACGATGCCGAAGCGGCCGACCCGGCGACCAAGGAAGCATTGCGATACAGTCAATCCTTGTTCGACGGATACCGCTCACTGACCCGGCGGCCATTGAGCACACGGACGGCAGAACAAGTTTGCTCGAACATCAAGGGGATCGACATGACGATCCGTCGTGTACCGGGAACGGCACTGGCCACGAACACAGGCGAGATCGTCTACACGCCTCCCGTGGGCGAAGACCTGCTGCGAAACCTGCTAGCGAATTGGGAAAAGTTCCTTCACGAAACCAAGGATTTGGACCCGCTCATCCGCATGGCGGTCGGCCACTATCAGTTTGAATCCATCCATCCCTTCACGGACGGCAACGGACGAACCGGCAGAGTGCTCAACAGCCTGTTCTTGATCCAAGAGAACTTGTTGACCTTGCCGATTCTGTATCTCAGCCGGTACATCATTCAGCACAAGGCGGACTACTATCGGCTGCTGCTCAACGTCACCCGCGAAGACGCTTGGGAAGAGTGGGTGCTGTACATTCTGAAGGGCGTAGAAGAGACGGCGCTGTGGACCACGGCGAAGATCGACGCCATTCGCACCTTGTCCGTACACACGGTTGAATACGTCCGCAAGAAACTTCCGAAGGCCTACAGCCTCGAATTGATCAACGTGATTTTTGAGCGGCCTTATTGCCGGATTCAGAATCTTGTGGAAGCGAAAATTGCGGAGCGCCAGGCGGCATCACGCTACCTGAAACAACTGGCCGAAATCGGCGTGCTGGAAGAACAAACCGTGGGACGAGAGAAGCTCTTTTTGCATCCGAAGTTCCTGGGTTTGCTGATCCGGGAAATTAACACCTTTGCAGAATACCCGTGAACGAAGCTTAAACAAGACTCCCGATGACCTGTGAAACCTATGTCACTGGACATCCTACACAAATCGCTGGGAATGTTACCACCGAGTGCTTCAACACCCACTTTTTCCAGGAGATTTGTTGATTTCTTCGAATCTTCTCGGGGGTGCTGAAAAATACTAAGCGATTCGTTGATAAAACCTACTTCGGGCGTTCCGAGTGCGCATTTTTTTTGGGTAGTCTACCCAGTGATCGCTACGAACGCTCGGCAACGATACGTTTTGGTTGGTTAACCCAGCAAACTCCTGGCTGTTTTTCCTGAAATACCTGGACGCTGTCGAGCCATTGATCCGAAGACGTATGTTCCCATTTCTTGAAGCGAGGAGGTGGCGTTCGCCGAGATCTCGTATTTTGTGAATTCAGTGCCAGCAAATCGGTCAGGGAAGCATGCGTCGAATGGGCGCAGGTAAAAACTGAGTTTATCGAAGCTGGCGTCGCGAAACCTCAGGGCGACAGGGTTGCACGAATACCTTACAAGGGTACAGTGAAGTTGGACGCTCAGGATCAACGCTTTGAACGAATTGCCTTGTCATCCCATCAACACGACCCGACTTGCCCGACGTGCTAGCAGAGGCGAGATAACTACCAGGCGGCTGGCTTAATTGTGTTCATTGTATCGCTGCTCTCCTGTGGGATGCTGATGGGAATCACCTACCCATTGACGCTCTATTGGCTGTTCATGTCTTCGCACCCATGCCCTGCCTGTCGCTTGCAAAGCTCTTCGCATGCAATCGAGCAACCCAACTAGCAGGTTGGCTGGTTTCAATGGGGCAGCACTAGCTTGCCGGTTCGAGTTCGAGCGGTATACCAATCGCATCTTGAGAAGCGGCCCACTCATAACCCGAGCTATTCGGGTGAAGCTGCGGATGGTAAACTTGGAGGCTCAATAGTTGTTCGAACAACTATCGTTTAAACGCCGGTTCGGCAAGAGTTTCAATCTTCACACTTTGGCGGCATTAGCAATGACAACTACGTCCGCACCACGAGCGAGTGCTCGCGGTTTTCTCATCTATCTTGGCTTACTGTTAGCTGGCATC
>JANLRK010000728.1:0-1744 GCA_031361585.1 Pirellula sp.
AGCAGCATTGTATTCATCGTTCCCGAGGGGACACTTGTCGCGAAGGGGGATGTTATTGTCAGATTGGAATCGGCCAAAATCGACCAACAGATCGCTTTGAAACGAATCGCTCTCAACGAAGCGGAAGGTAAACTCAAAGAAGCCAAACAAAATCTAATCGCCAAGAGAAACGAGGGCGAGGGCAAAATTACTACCGCCAAGCGAGAGCTAGAAATTGCAAAGATCGACGTAGTGAAGTATCGCGACGGAGACTCGAAAGCCGAAGAGTCCGAATTCTTGCGGCTCATTGCCGACGGCCAAGCCAATTTGCAGAAGATTCAAGACGAACGAGCCAATATCGAAGTGCTTGTTAAAAAAGGCTATCGTTCCCCAGAACAACTCGACACGTATCGTCTGCTGGTCAATAGTCTAACAAAAGCCGTCGAGCGCGATAAACAAAAACTAAATAACCTCAAAGAGTACGATTACAAACTGAAGACGACCACCTTTGAAGGCAAAGAGACGGATGCTGGCAAGAAAGTGGAACGCGAAGAATCTACGAATGAGGCAGAAATTGAGAAAGCCGAGTCAACAATTTCCAGCGCTGAGAACTTAGTCAAGCTACATAAATCCGAATTGGATGAATTGCTTGGAACACTTGCCAAGTGCGAGATGAAAGCTCCGCAAGACGGAACGGTCGCATACGCAAACCAACCGTGGTTTGACGCGTCCCAAAAGATTCGCACCGGCTCCAGAGTTTATCAACAAAGGGACATCTTCTTTTTGCCCGACATGCTCAACATGCAAGTCAAGCTAGGTGTGCACGAATCCATTATCAATCGCATCAAAAAGGACCAGACCGTTACCATTCGCTTGGACGCTTTTCCGGACGTAAAACTGAATGGCACGATCTCCTATGTAGCAGAGTTAGCCGCTAGTAGCTTTGATGATGCCAAAAACTACGACGCGACCGTCCTCATCAAGGAGATTCCCGAGGGCATCTCCTTGAAACCTGGCATGACGGCGGAGGTTGAGATCTTGGTCGGAACCTACGAAGATATCTTGGCAATCCCAGTCGGTGCTGTGACAGAGCATTTCCAACTGTCCTACGTTTATATGGCAAAGGGCAATGAGTTCACTCGCAAAGTTGTGAAAACCGGACGGACCACGCACTCGTTCGTTGAAATTACCGAAGGGCTCGAGCCAGGTGAATTGGTTGCTATGGACGCTTACAAACGTGGAACAAACGACTTTGCATCTGCGGAACGCAAGGCGGGTGTGAATCAATCGGCCGGCAAAGCAAGCGAAACTTCGCAAGGTGCGACCGAATGAGTCGCCGGACTTGGTCGCACTGGGGAGGCATGTTCTCCACCGCATTGCGCAGTGTGATGATGCACAAATTGCGATCCTTTCTGACAATCCTTGGACTGGTCTTTGGTGTGGCGAGCGTTATCGTCATGTTGGCTGTTGCAGAGGGGGCGAGTCAAACCGCCCAGCGCCAGATCGCATCGTTAGGGATCAACAACATCATTGTGCGGAGTGTCAAATCTGCGGTCGAAGCCCCAATTAATTTCCGTTCGTTCATCCAAGAGTATGGCCTCAAATACGACGATTTACGCCGCATCAAAGAAACGCTCGACACCGTGGTTCGAGTCACACCTTTACGAGAGTTCGTCCATGAAGCCAGATACGAAGATGCGACCATTGACGCACGACTGGTGGGAGCAGATCCAAGCTACTTCGAAGTCAACCGATTGCAACTTGC
>JANLRK010000741.1:0-2576 GCA_031361585.1 Pirellula sp.
CATGAGCAATTGCCTATTCTGTGGACCTTCGCCATACAACTGCAGGATGTGCTCAGGCTCCTGACGAATGTCGAAAGCGTCGGTCGCTTCGATTTGCATGCGATAGGCTAGTTCGAACGATCGAATACGCGCTTCGATCGAAGCTTCGCCTGGCCGACCTGCAAGATGCCGCGCGTTGAGCTGTTGTAGTAAGGCGAATTGGTGCTTTTGCTCGTTTGGCGTGAGTCTTCCGTTTCGAATGTGTGCGATGAGCTTGGTAGGGTCCGCATTGGATGTGTCCACATGAGTCCCTTGAAACGCACCCGGTAAGAACGCTGACCGCCAATTGCCTGCGCCACCAACTGGCAAGCCGCCGGGACATAACGCAACAAAGCCCGGTAGGTTCTCATTTTCGGACCCCATTCCCCACGTTAGCCACGAACCTATGCTCGGACGCACCAATCGTTGATCTCCGGTATTCATCAACATAAGCGACATTTCATGGCTGGGCAATTCCGCAACCATCGACCGTATCACCACCATTTCGTCCACACACTGCGAGAGATGTGGAAAGATATCACTGACGGGAATTCCGCTCTGCCCATGTCGCTGAAACACAAATGGGGAGGGGAAAGCAAACCCGGTCTTTCGTTCCGTCTGCAGATTGTCGAATGGGAGCATTTGCCCACCGCGTTTGGTTAACTCGGGCTTAGGGTCGAATGTGTCGACTTGTGACATGCCACCGTTCAAAAAGATATGGATGACATGCTTCGCGCGACGAGGAGAGTGAAGACCGGTGGACGACGCAAGGCCTCTGCCGCAGAGCATATCCGCAAGAGCTAAAGAACCCATTCCCATGCCACAACGGCTCATGAAATTGCGTCTACCTACCGTTGGTTCATGAATCATCGTGTTACACTCGTATTAATCCACAAAGAAAAATTCATTGGACGCCAACAACGTATGGGCTAGTCGTTGCCAAGGGCTAGTTGGACTTTTCTCGCCGGTGACTAGCCCGCCGCCGGACTGAATAAACTGAATTGCAATATCGATTTCAGTCGGTTCTGGGTTGCGACTGAAAATCCGCCGATAAAGCCATTCCACGCGCAGAATGTCACTATCGACTGCGGCCGATTGTGATAGTGACTCCAACTTGAGTGCCCGGTCTTGAATGAACTCCGAATTCAGTGCGAAGAGCGTTTGCTGAGGAACGGTCGTATCTGGTCTTTTGATGGTGCAAGCGTTTGGATTTGCTCCATCGAAAGTACTGGCTAAGTTCGAAACGATATCGCGATTAATGAATCCATAAACACTTCGACGCGGGATGGCCGGATTAGCACTCATGTCAAAAGGTCGGCCGGTGAGTGCCAGGTCCAATTCGCCCGACACCGAAAGCATTGCATCTCGCATCGATTCTAGATCCAATCTACGGCGAGGCATTCGCCAAAGCAGGTCATTTTCAGCATCGATTGCCCGCGACTTTTCATTTTCTATAGACCCCTGCTTGTAGACTTCGGACAGCATAATCCTCTTGTGCAGCTTCTTTAACGACCAGCCATCTTCGTACAACGACGCGGCCAAGTAGTCCAACAATTCGGGGTGAGTCGGCGGTCGGCCGCGCGTTCCGAAATCATCCGCAGTCCGCACCAATCCTTCGCCGAAGTGATGCTGCCAGACCCAATTGACGATCACTCTCCGGGTCAACGGATTGTTCTGTGCAACTACAGATTTGGCCAAGCCCAATCGCCGTCGACCATCACGATACGGTTGCTCGCCGAGTTTCTCGTTCAGCTCAATCAAGGCGGATAAAAACCTGGGTTGAACCTGTTCGCCACGGGTTAGCGGATTGCCCCTTAAGAATACAAAGAAGTCCTTGGGTTGCGAACTCTCACGCAATACCATGGCTCGCGGCGGTGAACCCTCGGAAGAAAGGTGCAGTTCATGAATAGCACCTTTCTTGCCGCTAAGTGCGTCAGATATCGTACGATTCAGCAATTCGACTGCTTGGTCATGCGATAGGTTCGTAGGCGTATCCATGCCGATAAGGTGACGACGAAGCTGTCGGTGGACCGGGCTGTTGACTTGAAGATGCTTTGAATCCTCATCTGGAACAACGCTTTCTTGAGACACTGCCTCAAGCGAAGTTTGAGTCAATGCTTTCAACCACTCCTGATGGACCGCTGCAAAAAGCTCACCGTATGCATCGGCCACATCGAACATCGACTTAGGCATCTTCTTTGAGAGCGACTCCAACACGCGTGGATTAATTTTTGGGGACTTCGCCCGCAGTCCGTGCGTTTCCTTGGGTTTCAAGGTTTCTTGGTTCTCTTTTTCTCTCAGTTGAATCCATTCGGCAGCGTTCATGCCAAAATTCTCTGCGTTCAAGAGTGAGAGACTGCACCATGCACCAAACACCGGATCGTCCGCAGGCATGGCGGCAAGATACGCTCGCCAAAGATTGAGTACCAGCGGACGAACGTCATCGGTACGATACGAAAGGAAGCCTGTGGAAAGATCCTGTTCTGGAGTTCCTTTGGCCAGTTCTCGCAGATAAAGACCAACCTGCATTCGTAACCGATTTCGCATCACCTCGCTCT
>JANLRK010000775.1:0-3342 GCA_031361585.1 Pirellula sp.
GGCAGCATCATCCCAAGACCGAACCCAAGCGGAGAGCCACCACTTGCATTTCCAGCTGCCTGGATGGCATTGCCGGTGGCATACATCGTGTACGATCGCAAATCGCCGAGAACCGCCATGCTAGACTTTGCATCGATCGCCTTTTGTACCTCGTCAGGAGGCGAAATATTGCTGATGAAAAACTCTGTCAATTCAAGTCCATATTTGGAAAACTGATCACCAAGTTTCACTCGAGCTGCAGCGCTGATGTCGTCCATGCGAGCTGGCATGTCCAACAACCCAATTCCCGATGTCGCGAGCAGATCGGTCAAGCCTGCAACAATGATGTCTCGCAAGTAATTGACAATTTCCTCGGTGGTGAATTTTCCTTGCGTACCGACGATTGAATTGAGCAGCAAAGCACCGTCCGCAACTCGATACGCGAACTTGCCATAGCCTCGCATGCGCACGACACCAAATTGAGGATCGCGAAGCGTGATCGGATTCCGCGTTCCCCAACGTTGATCGATAAACGTTTGTTTGCCGATGAAGTAAACACAGGCTTGGAATGGAGATTTTTCGAAAGGGGCGGTTAAAATCCGACCAATGATCGGCAGATTGGCGGTCGTCAAGGTAACTCGACCCGGGCCAAAGCAATCCATCGCACGACCGTCACGAAAGAAGATGGCTTCTTGAGATTGCTGTACGATTAATTGGGCACCATATTGAATGGCCGCAGTACCTGCTTCTGGAACCCGAGCCACAAGCGACTGATTAGTCTGATCGATATAGTCAATAACTTCCAAACGAAACACGGCAACACTCCTCAACTCAAATTCAGTGAATACGCCACAAACAAGCGATATTGTAACCGTAGCATGGCCCCCTGGGCCGTGCTGATGTAAATACAATCTCGACGCGGAAACGAAGGGTCGGAACAATCGCTCGCTTGCGCGTCGGGCTTGTATTTAGCCGAAAGCACAACAGTAGCGGGCGAGCTCCTCAGCCGAGCGCAGGGAACGGCACGTACGGCCCTGGGGTCCATGCTACATTCGCACTAAATCTTCGTGACAGGGCGTTTCGGAGGAGGGGGCGCAAGCATCCTTGCTTTGTCGTCCTGAGGAACCATTGGAGTGGGAGTTGTTCGTGGTGGCCGAACATTTGCCTTGGGTGGTGGGTTCAAATCCGTAAACGACTCGGCCCATTCCCATCCAAGCGGATGGCTCAATTCCCGTTCCGCCAGCAGTGCCCAGGGTGTTCCTTTATGCTTTTCAACGACGCCACGCAGCAAATCCGTTGCCTGCTTTGCTTCCTTTTCGAGCTTGCTGTCAACCGTTATTTTGTCCGTTGGATTGAGCTTCCACGTATTGCTTCCGGGCTTTTCGAAATTCATCCCCCGCTTTGCCTTGGCAAGCATCGCGTTGTAGGCTTCGGCACGAACCTTGGCAGCTATCGACGTGCCGAAAGATAGGTCGAAGCTAGCGAGCCAGCGAGGAGACGTTTCTTTGCTTCGCGACTTTTCACCTTCGGCAAGCACGGTACATAGATTAAAAAGTTCAGGAGCGAGTCGAGCAGACTCTTGCTGAGCCAAAGTCAGTTCGCGAATAAAAGTCGCCTCCTCCTTTTTGATGAATACTTGCTGAGGCTTATCCAGCGTTCCGACCCTAGCGATCTGAGCCGCTTGAATAAGTGTTGCCCGCAGAGGGCTCTTTCGGATCTTAGACATGTACTCCGATTCGCTAAGATAGTCGGGACGGTACACGTCCATAATTTCGGGAGAAAAGAAGTAGCTCATTCGAGATGCGAAGGGTTCGATTTTTCCAGCGTCTATTTTCTTCCCAACCAGTCGATTCGGATGGATGGAAAAATAGATACCACCTGTCTCATAACACATTCGAGCAAGAGCGTACGGGCCGAATCCGGAATCGATGACGGGCTCCTCGAAATAGTTGTCTTGGTAGCCCAGCGAGACTCGTTCCGGCAACAACGTCTCGGGCCCTTGGTCGACTTGCCGCCAGTCTGGCGTTTGGTCAAACTTCGGATCCGGGTCCACAAATTTGATGTAGGTGAATTCTCGTCCGAACGGAGCTGGTACTCCCAGAACATGGGATTGGATTGCGAACCGCTTGCAGATCGCAATTGCTTCCTCAGCCAACTGCATGTCGTCGCCACGCTCGTCTGTGATGGTAATCAAAACGACGTTGCGCTCAGGATCGCTCGGACCTCGCGACGTTCGCATGGACTTATATCGATCGGCAACGGCTTTGATCGCATGGAAGACCATTTCTATGCCCGATTCATCAATCGCAATGTTGTCGATGGCAGTTCGAATTTCAGAGAGATTCGAGGTCGGTTTTTTGGTCATGAATTGAACATCGTTTCCAAAAGAAACAATCGATGTAATCAATGTATCGGAATCGTTGTAACCACCTCTCTTTCGCTTTTCCTCCTGAACGATTCCCAACTGTTCGTAGATGCGATCGAATCTATCGCGAATCTCTTGCCTGCGTCTTACCATCGAGATCGAGCTGTCGAATAGCCAAACTACGAGTGTAGGGCGCTGTTCGATGGATTGTAGCAACTCATAAGTAATCCGGTCGACTGCTCCCTCAGTGCCGGTCTCGCCGACGCCTGTCATTCCGCGAACCACTTTCGTTGACTCTGTCACCCCGAGCGCATCCTTGATGTCAAGAGATACATGCACATTGGCGTTGGGCATCGTTAGGTCCAACTCGAGGCTCGGTACCTCGGAGATGTCCGCTAGAGTCGGAGCCATCGAAAGAGCCATGTCCGACAAGCCCACCGAATTGGCCCCGATCTCTTCAGTCGGCGATTCGGAATAGGCAATCTCATTGATGATGTCCAGCGGCGGCAGTTCATCGGACAAGGGTTGGGATACGATAAACAAAGCCAGAATGTCAGGCTGCGTTACCACCGTGTAAGATGCCAGGCCGACAACCAGCACAAGGTGAAATAGCATGCTAATTAAAAAGGATTTGGTTTCAGAATCAAACCAATTTACAGCGATTTCGCTGTCGTCGTCTTCCAAATCCGAAACGTCCGCCAAACCTTCATTCCATTTGTCACTCAAATTACCGTCCGAGACGGCTGCGTCGTCAGCCGAGTCGTCGCGCATCCCCGGTTGGTCGCCAGAGATCGGCTTCAACTCTTTCTCGCTGACATTTCGCGGTCGCTTCAACATTGGTCAGCTCAAGGGACATGGACGAAAAACAACAGGTATGAGTCGTAGACGAAATCCGCGTTTCTCAGCGCAGTTGCGACGCTCTCATCTATTGTCGGGTTTTGCAGTGGGCTATTCAACTGCAAGAGCGATTAATTGGTCCGACAAATACTCATTTTTTC
>JANLRK010000796.1:0-2131 GCA_031361585.1 Pirellula sp.
GGCACTTCCAAAACATCCATCGTGCACGACCGGCCTTGGATTGTTAGGCGAACAGCCGAGTAGATGTTCGCTTCACCAGGCCCGATGCTACTCGATACTTTTTTGGTCGTGACTCGTTCTAGGCCAAGCGTTTGAATGAGCCGGCAGGGAATAGACAGCAGCGTTGCACCTGAATCGACCAATGCATCTGTCACTTCGATCCGCCTAATTTGGTCAGCACCGACAAGACCTCGCTTGGCGGCCCAAATGTCTTCCAGGTTCTCAATCATGGCTGTGGTTAAGACTCGACCCATTGTTTCCGTATCCGCATCCACTTGTAGCACCTGCAATTTGAACGTAATCTGTATCAGTTATCGTAGCACGTTTGATGAAACGGCGCGCTGAATTCGGCTAGGAGGGGGACACGGTACTCCTCCTCCACAATTGAAGACGTGGACATATTACCCGACGGCTCCTGGGATTCGTATTACGAAAAAAAGCAATTTCGGAATGACACACATGAAAACATCACTTCTCGACCAACCGAAGGCCTCGCTTTCGCGAAGAACTCTTCTACGTGGGACCGAGCAGCGAGAAGCTCGAGCCTGGCGACGTCGTTAGGATCGACGACAACGCCAAGACGGTGACCATCACGAAGGCGGCAAAGTCTTACGATCAGTGAGTCGTCGGCGTCGTTGCAATTCGTCCGGCGTTGAGAATCAGCCACCTCGAAGCGGGCACACCCGTCAACGCGGAAATGAAGCACTGAAGGGGTAATGCATGGCAAGCGTTTCGTGCACTTTGTGTGACGATCTGGGCCTTCTGTCGATTCTACTATTTCCACTTCTACGTTATTCAAAACTACGTTGATTCCCAGTTCCGCCTTTCCGGTCTGCTCGCATTTTTTAAATACCTGATTGATGGTTCTCGAAACTCGCCGGGGCGTAGTTGATCAACCCTCACTCTTGAAACTTGTGGACTTCGGAGCGAGGATTGCAGTAAACTTCGGTTGAACCGCTGGTGAGTGCCGGCATTACTCGCGAATTGAGGACAGGGAATTGGCAGCAATAGAGAATTTAACAGAACGAAAGATCGTGGGCTGGAATTTTGATAACAGCTATGCGCGACTGCCGGAGCTTATGTTTCGCCAAGTTGCACCAGCGAAAGTCAGACAGCCTGCGATAGCTATTTTTAATATAGGGTTGGCGAAGGAATTAGGGCTAGATTTGGACCGCTTGTCAGCGGCCGATTTGGCGAGCGTGTTCGCTGGGCAGCTCATTCCTGAGGGGGGGCAGCCGATTGCGCAGGCCTATGCGGGACATCAGTACGGCGGATTCACGATGTTGGGCGATGGCCGAGCGATCTTGCTGGGTGAACATCTGACGCCAACGGGACAGCGATACGATATTCAGTTTAAGGGGGCGGGACGCACGCCATTCTCGCGAATGGGCGATGGCAAGGCGGCGCTGGGGCCGATGGTACGCGAATACATCATCAGCGAGGCGATGCATGCACTGGGCATTCCGACCACGCGCAGTCTGGCTGTGGTGACGACGGGCGAGGCAGTTTATCGCGAGAAAACACTGCCGGGAGCGATTCTAACGAGAGTCGCCAAGAGCCATCTACGCGTTGGAACGTTTCAGTACTTAGCGGCTCAACAAGATACGGAGAATTTGAGGGTACTAGCGGACTATACGATCGAGCGGCACTATAGCGAACTGGTTGACGCACCAAACAAGTATGGATCGTTTTTTAGAGCTGTGGTCGACAGGCAGGCTGCGTTGATTGCAAAATGGCAAGCGGTTGGATTTGTGCATGGCGTGATGAATACTGACAATATGGCGATCTCCGGGGAGACGATTGATTACGGGCCATGTGCATTTATGGATGTCTATGATCCCGATACGGTATTTAGCTCCATCGATCATGGCGGACGTTATGCCTATGGGAATCAACCATCAATCTCGCTGTGGAATTTAGCTCGATTCGCCGAGACGCTACTGCCGCTAATCGATGTGGATCAAGACAAGGCCATCGAAGTCGCTACGCATGACCTAAATGCGTTTCCGCAAGTTTTCCAAGGCTACTGGATGGCCGAGATGAGAGCCAAAATCGGTTTGGTGGACGAAGAGGAAAGCGATAAGGACTTGAT
>JANLRK010000717.1:0-2083 GCA_031361585.1 Pirellula sp.
TCTCGATGAAGGCATGTTTGTCGGGCCAGAAGCGATCTACGCTCAACTTGAAAAACACCAATTGAATCGCCTCTTTGATGCGTCGCAATAGATTCGGACACCAGTGTAGATTCGGACATCAGTGTAGAACAGTTGTCCTCAACGGTTCCCGTCCTGCGTGTGCGCCGCATTTCCCTCTGCTGCTGATTCGGCATGAATTGACATCTAGAATAGCATCGCTGCGACTTGACTCCAGGAAAATCCTATTGTACCGTTAGACTGTACAATTATCAAGATTGCAGATTAGGGGATATCGATGACAATTCAGTCGACTTATTCGAATGCTCGCGCAAATTTTGCTATGTTGCTCGATCAAGTTTCCGACCATCAGGAAATTGTCATTATCAGCCGGCGCGGTTGCGATGACGTTGCGATGGTGGCGGTTTCGGAGCTTTCGAGCCTCCTGGAAACAGCCCATCTACTCCGTTCGCCGAAAAATGCACAAAGGCTGTTGACGGCATTGAAGCGTGCTACGGAAAAAAAGCCCAAGCCTCAGAGTATTGAGAAACTTCGTGAGGAGCTAGGACTTGAGCAAAAAGAGTAGCGAAAAGAAAAAGGGCTTCGAACGGGACGCAGTGTTTCACGCCGAATTCCGAGAGGACTTGCGTTACTGGGTAGAGATCGAAAGAAAAGTTGCGATCCGAGCCATGGACTTGATCGAATCGATCATGCGCGACCCGTTTGAAGGGATTTGAAAGCCCGAGCCATTGAAGTATCTTGTTCCTGGCACTTGGTCACGCCGCCTGACACAAGAGCATCGTATCGTTTATCTAGTGAATGACGATCGAATCGATTTCCTTCAAGCTCGGTATCATTATCAGTAGCCATCACACTAGAATAGATGGTTCGAATGCCCGGCACGAAGCCGCATCTTTACTCACCGAGTGCCTCAACCATTGTGCTTCCCTCCTATGTACAATGAATTGTGTCTGAATAAGGCTCAACAAGGTTCATCGAATTCCGGTGAATACCCAAAATCATGCACGGCGACTTGAGGAGAAAAACGGATGACTGAACGCGCGGTATTGGCAGGAGGCTGCTTTTGGGGAATGCAAGACTTGATGCGTAAGTTGCCGGGCGTCGAAAAAACTCGGGTCGGCTACACCGGCGGAGATGTCGCCAACGCTACCTACCGAAATCACGGCATGCATGCGGAAGGCATCGAGATCCTTTTTGATCCAAGTAAGATTTCCTATCGACAGCTACTCGAATTCTTCTTTCAGATCCACGATCCAACGACTCCAAATCGCCAAGGCAACGACCGCGGCAGCTCCTATCGATCGGCGATCTACTATGTACATGAACAGCAAAAGCAGATAGCCATCGAAACGATTGCAGCGGTGAATGCATCCGGGCTTTGGCCGGGCAAAGTGGTTACCGAATTAGAACCGGTGGGTGATTTTTGGGAGGCCGAACCTAACCATCAAGACTACTTAATTCATCAGCCAAATGGCTATACGTGTCACTTCCCAAGAGAAAATTGGGTACTGAGAAAATAATGCAAACATACCCGGGGTGCTAAGGGCGGCAAAATGATATTCGTAGTCAGTAGTTCCTAATGTTTCCAGCTCTAGGGACAAGCAGTTCAAAAACGAGAAACCACGGAAGACTCGGAATACATGAAAAAAAGCACACTCAGTTAATGCGAGCTGACTCCGTGCCTACCGTCACTCCTTGCGGTCTACGAATACGGCCTGCTGAAGTGTTCGCTCAAATTCCCCTTCCGTGTGTTCCGGGTATTCCGTGGTTTAGAAAGGCTATAATGCGTGCTAGGTCTGCAGCAACGCCAATCAATTAGACAACTCTCATACGATTATGCATCTATTGCGGTCACAGGACTTCGTAACACACGATAACGGGAAAAGACGTATCTAATCCAATTATGTCTGTTCCCGCTCTTTCTGCCAACCTTCGAACCAAAGTCCGTGTCATTCAGGGCTTGCCCTTGCTTCTCGTATTATTGATCCCGTTAGCCATAGGGGCTTTGTGGGTTGCGCGGCATGGTAGTCATGGCAATGTCTATGCCTGCAAAATTGGTAGCGAC
>JANLRK010000813.1:0-1686 GCA_031361585.1 Pirellula sp.
TGCACGTCCGACAAGTCTTTATCGATGAAGGCAACCGTGGTCCCGTCAACGATTAACGAACTTGGTTGCACAACGATTGTCATGCCGGCCGTTTCAATCGTCGCTGTGTCGGAAGAAAACGCTGTCGAAAGCGAAAGGGAATCTGAGTGCGCCATTACATTTCGACCTGTCGAAAGTGTGCCGCCGGCAGATCCACCCGCAAGTCCACCCGCGAACATTGCGGCCAATAGGATCAAAGCCATCACCATTGCAAGCAAAAGAATTGCGGCCAACGTTAACTTCAGTTTATTCGCTCGAGGTTTATTCATAGAGGGTACCGACACATGGAGATGGGAAACGCAAAATGCGATCGCTCATTTTATCATATGCGTCAAAAATTAAGTTTTTCCGCAGATCAGGCTACTAGCCAAACCTGGAACGCATTTTGGTTTTTTTGAACCACGGAATACACGGAATGGAAAATTGAAAAGAACATTACAGCAACGTGAATTCAAATGTCTCAAAGGAAGTGATGGGACGCATTCAATCAGCTTACTTTGAATTGCATTGTGGTTTTTTCCGTGTCTTCCGGTGCGCCAGGCAAGCCTGGCTGATTTTGTTAGTTGAAAGGTACTAGCCATGGTAAGTGCTCGTTCGCCGTGTAGCTAACCAAGCAGTTTGTTGGAGTAATCCGCAAGCTGAAGCCTTGGAAGGCGAAGACGTCAGCCGTAACACCAGTGAACTCGATTCGGCCTCGTTACACAAGTAGGAGTGGCCACGCTTCCGGAAAAGCCGAAGCCAACATTGATTGCGAAGCAACGAGCAATTGCAGCAATCAGGCTCCTCGGGGTGACTGGAGACAGCGGGCGTCAATAGATCAGCCAAGGGATCTGGGAGACCCACCTAGCGATTTGTCGGCAGGGCATGCCGACTGATCAAACTTGGATCAGGAATCAATAACTGCTCTGGGGCTTTGTTGAATAACTCAAAACCATCCCAATCAACCAAGCAGCCAGAACCTCTGGATATTTGGGCGACCAAGAGCGGTGTAAAGCTACCGGTGAAAGTTGCCGAGCTGAGGCGGAAGCTATATCAAAAGGCCAAGCAAGAGCCAAAACTATGGCTATCCACGAGTAGCGTTCCGGGCGATTCACAACTACGTTGTATGTCGCCTTACGAACCATCTCCAACGACGAAGTCAGCGAGCCTACCGTCCTCCGGTTGGCAAATCATTTTATGCCCATCTTCACGACCTTGGTCTGAAGCGTCCGTAAATGACTTAGCTGGCATCTTTGCGCATGCCTTTGAACGAAGTTCTTAGCGAAAGCCGTATGCGGGAAATCCGCACGTACGGTTTGACGAGGAGAGGGGCTCCGGCCTGCCGGACCCCTCTTACTCTACTGTCTTCCGTGGTTTTAAGTTATTGAATGGCATACCTGATTGCGACGATTTAGTCGCAGCTTGGTTCGCGAACCAATGAACCTGATTCACCGATGAGTTGACTAATCTGCCATCCACGAGGGTCGACGCTTTTCGATAAAGGCAGTTAATCCCTCATGTGCTTCTGCGCTATGGCGTGCTCCCAGATGAGCCGCCAGCATTCGCTGAATGGAAATCGAGTCGTTTGGGACATACGCTTGATTGAGCAATGCCTTCGTCCCCTCGATCGTGTCAGGCCCACCTGCTAAGATCCCCAGCGCGACCTTG
>JANLRK010000818.1:0-2830 GCA_031361585.1 Pirellula sp.
TGCCTCCGGTCGTTTTTCCGGCTGAGGGACCATCATTATGCGTTGGCCTAGATCGCAAAGGGCAGTGCAGTAGCACGCTTGATCTACGCCAGTCTCGCAGCGGCTCCGTGTCGTGCCGCCTGACGGTCGGAGGAAAAAACAATGGCTGGCCGGTGGTTTACCATCGGCCAGCTTTGTTATTATAAAACTAGAATCGATTTGTCCTAAGGCACATGAATCCCAAAACAACCGAGGTTGTTCCAATGATGCCCCACTGCATGACCGACATATGTTCAACGCTGTAAACAATGCCGCGGACCAATTCGGAAAAGTATTTCGAGATAAATTGCATGTTCTGATTTTCGAATACGATCGTTGTGATCTAGCGATGTGCTATGGCCAAAATGACAAAAGGCTGCGGGCAATTCGATACCCAACTAGAAAAGCTAGGTTTTTTGGAAACGCAATGCAAGTTGCGCTAAACACGGTTTTGGCGAATCCCCGCTTACCGTGCCGGATGTAATGGATTTGCCTAAGAAAAGGCGACAGGTTGGCAATTGGGTACATTTCTGTGAGTCGATTCGACAGAAAATCGATTCGACGGTATCAAGTACGCTTGCGGGTCACGGGGAGAGGGATATAATCCACACAAGCGATGGGGTTGTAGCTCAATTGGTTAGAGCACCGGACTGTCGATCCGGAGGTTGCGGGTTCGACCCCCGTCGACCTCGCTTACGAAAGCCCTGGTTTTCAATTGAACACCAGGGCTTTTTCGTTTTCAAACTCGCGTACTGACTGCATCGCCTACTTGAACTTGTCGTGACAAGACTTGCAGTCCGAAGTCTTTTTCAGTTCGTCGATAGCCCCTTCGCGACCAATCAATACTTTGGCTGCACTCATCATGACAGTGCCTGCCTGCATTTGCCACTCGCCCTTATCGCCCTTCTTGGGCTCACCTTCGACCAAGTCGATATAGAGATCGAGCAACTGCTTCTTATCATCCGCAGTACCCATATCCGCAAGTATCTTCTTTAACAGCCCATCTTTGTGAGCAATCTTCATTACTTCCTTGACCGTTTTTGGCGCAGCAGCAATGTTGTTGAACGCCATCGCACCGCCGCCACAAACAACCGCTGCAACCAAGGAACCAATTATTAGCCGAAATCGCATCGCATACTCTCCAGGATTGGACTGAATTGAAAAAACACTGCCAACGACGTATGAAAGTTTATTGGATTTCGAAATGGAATTGCAAGCGATTGAGCCAAAATCCATAAAAGGGTGAGACTTTCGGGCGAAAAGCATTACCTTTTTCCTCGTTAGAAACTGGCGCTAGGTCTTCGCGATCACAATCACTTCTTCGACCGTGTTGGGAATACTGGCTTAAGGCAGGGCCGTGCCGTCAAGAAAAGGCTGGAATCGCCGCAGGCTATCGAGGCCACCAGCTGTTCGCATCGGTTACTATTTCGCCTTCGCTCCATCGTTGAGCCAGTCTTCTTTGAACGCAGCATGCTTCATGCTTTTTCCGCCCTCAACAAAATAGCTATAGATCGCGTGTATCGTGCCGTCGGACCCTTGGGTCACAGCAGGATAGTGAAACGATCCGCTTGGCTGATCTTCGAGATGCCGCGTCTGTGGCCAAGTTCGTCCCTCGTCGCTCGAAAGCGATACTGCCAGTCGTTGTCGGCCCTTGGTCGTGTCGTTGTACACTATTAACCACTTGCCACTTTCCAATCGAATTCCGTCAACCCCTGCGCCTGGATTGGGTAGTTCGGATACGCCAACTGGCCCCCATGTTTCGCCCTCATCCTTAGACTCCGAAACTCTCACTTTCTCTCGGAGACCGTTCTCCCGCATGTATGCGACCAAGGTTCCGTCGTTACGACGCATGAGCGTTGGCTGTATGTTGCCAAAGCCAAATAGCGGCTTGCTGGCGTGCCATGTCGCGCCGCTGTCATCCGTAATCGCCATCAACGAAATGGAGAACGTGTCCGTATAGAGCGGTAGTAGTATGCGCCCACTGGGTAACTGCGTGGGCTTGCATCGCGGTTGCCATCCAAGCCTTTGGTATAGTTTTTCACCGAGTTTCTCGCGTAGGACTCGTATGTTCTCAACCGTTCTTGGAAGTAATTTGTCCTTGTACGGTTCCAATTCCACGTCCAGTTTCGTGCGAGCTTCCTCCGCGAAGTCATCGGGCTTTAGCAATATCATTCCTTCACGCGTCCAGCTGGGGGACTCCGGTGCAGCAAACTGTTTCGCAATCTTGAAGTTTGTGAGGCAGGATTCCCAACTGTTTGCAAGGATGGTTGGGTAGAACAACCAAAGCTGCTTGTCGCGATCAATGAACAGTGCCGTATTGCAATCGGGGAAGCCTGGCGTATCGGCCAATACGAATGGCTCTGTCCAGACGGCTGTCCCTTGCTTTTTCCAAGCCGCAAACACGGCCACATCATCCGCCTGACGTTCACCTGCTCCACGGTACCAAGAAGCGAATAGGTCACCATTCGGACATTCGACGATCCCAGGCGCATGATTGTGCTTTGGGTTTAATGGAAAGACGAGTTCCGAAACAAGACCCGGTTCGGTTGCGTCAGCGTTTGTACCGATCCATGGCAAAGTCATGCAAATTGCCAAGTATCCAATCCGCATCTTACGTTTCATCTTTTCACCATTCGTTTAAGATCTGGTAGGTCACACCTGCCGGGTGCGACTGGCACTGCAAAGTCACTCTCGGCAAGAGTAACCTACAGTAGGTCGCACCTGCTGGGTGCGACTGGGCCGTATGCTCTCGCGCAATACTCTCTGAGTCTACGCGATACCGGCGCATTTAAAAGCTGGAACCTGCTTTTTG
>JANLRK010000830.1:0-5301 GCA_031361585.1 Pirellula sp.
GGCACTTCCAAAACATCCATCGTGCACGACCGGCCTTGGATTGTTAGGCGAACAGCCGAGTAGATGTTCGCTTCACCAGGCCCGATGCTACTCGATACTTTTTTGGTCGTGACTCGTTCTAGGCCAAGCGTTTGAATGAGCTGGCATGGAATAGACAGCAGCGTTGCACCTGAATCGACCAATGCATCCGTCACTTCGATCCGCCTAATTTGGTCAGCACCGACAAGACCTCGCTTGGCGGCCCAAATGTCTTCCAGGTTCTCAATCATGGCTGTGGTTAAGACTCGACCCATGGTTTCCGTATCCGCATCCACTTGTAGCACCTGCAATTTAAACGTAATCTGTATCAGTGTATCAGTGTATCAGTTATCGTAGCACGTTTGATGAAACGGCGCGCTGCATTCATTTCTTCCAGGCCAAGAGCAGATGTTCTCAACGTTATGCACAACTGGTGTATTTTGGAATCCCGCAAGCCTTGAAGGCGCAAAAGGGGACGTGAAGGCGCAAAAGGGACGGGGGTAGTTTAGAAACTACCCCCGTCCCCTTTTCTTCTCTAACTACTATTATCCAACGATACAGGCTGCTTCTATCGGAAAGGACTAAGCGGAATCTGATCGCGTAAAATTCCAGTCCGTCCGTTTGAACATGCCAACCAATGCGCGAGGCTCTGCCTGATTATGTGGGAAGCTAGCAGCTAGGTACAAATCTGAGGAAATCGCAGAAGCGTGTCGGAGCGAATCGGACATTGGCAGGAGTACGACGCTTCCACAGTTGAGCTAGCGAAGAATCCAGCCGAACTCGGGAATTTAGCTGACCGCACACCCTTGTCGAAATCGCGGAAGCGTCTTCCGTTTTGAAATCGACGCATCTTCAATGGCGACTAATGCCCTGTTTGCACAAGGCTTGGGTTCAAGAATGTCGTTCCCAATGACGAACATGCTTCGATTGACGTGTTATCTGACCATCGCTCCGAGTAGGTCAATGGCCATAGTGTGCAACGAATTGTTTAGCCCTTCGTCGGCCATTGCTAGATCGATGCTGTGGTACTCGGCCAAGCGTGTTCGCGACGGGAGTGGAGTCGATGAAACCTTGCTCATGGAGATTGGTGCAACCGGCAATGAAGCCGCTAGTTGACCTATGTATTCGTCGACGCTCTTGGTAACAGCGGAAACGCTTTGCGATGAAGTGCGTGCTTGCGAGAAACTGCTGGCGATGGCACTTCCAACAAGAACGTTGTTATTACCAACAAGGTATGCTGGTACAGTGTTCAAGCTCGTACCTAGTGGTGGATCAGCGATGCCTTGTGGGTTTGTGTTGCGAACAACCATGGCGCCGCCTGCAAGCGGAGTGACCATTGTGCCATAGAACCGCATCAGTAGCGGGTGTGACGTATCGCCGGTCGTACCCCAGAAGTCGCGGCCCTCCACGATGATGTTACCGTCGGACTGAAGCGCGACTGCAAGGCCACGAAAGTCATGGTACCCCGTCCCAACGAGCGGTGAACCGAGCTTAAAACCACCAACGCCGAAGGTCGAGTCGAGCGTGCCGTTTGAATTCAGGCGTGCGACAAGGACACCGGCGGGCACTTGGGCCAAGGTGTTCGATTTGGAGCCAGCAACGACAATTATGCCGTCTGCCTGGATCGCCACGCCCGATGCGGTCTCGGACGTAACGGATGCTGCGCCGTCGACATCGAGAGTTACATAGCCCGCGCCGCCTCCGAAGGTGGTGTCCAGCGTGCCGGAGGCGGTATAGCGTGCTACGACCAATTGCGCCGTTGTCTTTGAACCGGGCTACGAGGGCCGACTGTGTGCCAGCAGTCGACGGAGACGCGGTATTGGAATTGCCGGCCAGCACGATCTTGCCGGAGGATTGCAGTCCAATCGCGGCTGCTTGGTCCGTACCTGGCTGGACGTCGAAGCCTGTCCAACCGCCGCTTCCAAATGTGGCTGGTGAACCGTCCACATTGAGGCGAGCCTGCCCAATATTGACACCACCGGCAATCACTACTCGTCCTGCCACCAAAGCCTTGCCATCTGGCTGAAGGAACAAGCCGTCAGCGAACCGTCCATTCTTAATGCGAGGCCATGTAGGTCTCCCGCCGCGACGGCCATAAAATCGTTCCCGGCTGGGACGTTTGTCTGGCCGGCCTCATTGTATCCCCAGCCGACCAGCGAACCTGTACGTGGAGCCTGTTGAGCGTAAGCGTGGATCCCAACCAACAAAGTGCTTGCGGCTTGCACGCAGAAAAAAATACGTCTTAATAGAAGTCGTGTCATTTGCGGTTCCTCGAGGATTGTGGTCGGCATAATATAAAACGCTACTGTAGCGCGCAGACCGTGCGCAGCAGTATGTACTGGCTGGTGAAAATGTTGCTTGAGGCATACCCTCGCCGGTCTGGGTTCTAATAATTGGCTTTGGGTTTCGATGGTGTTTCAATTTTTGATTTCAGTCCTTCGCCCAAACCTAACAGTTCTGCTGCCTCGGCGCGGAATCGCATTAAATCTCTGTTTTTGGGTTGATGCTTTTCCATCCACTTTACTGCCTTGTCATACCACACGCGGGCATCTTCCTTGTGGTCAAGTTGCCGGTGCGACATTGAAAGGAAGAACCAGTTGATGCACATGTCGCCAGAGGGTAATTCTGTGTCCCGCTCCAGAGCAATGACTGCGTTCCAATCAGCCACGCGGTAGTATGCAATTCCAAGAGTTTTGGATAGCTCTGGCCAAATCGGTGCGAGCTTTGCCGCCTGCTGCGCCAGTTGGACCGCCTTTTTGGGATCGCGAATCGATTGATTGGGGCAAACCACACACTAACCTCGCCGTCCGCACTCGCAGAAGCAACGCGTCTGCCGTCGGGGGACCACGATATTGCATTAATCCTGGCTACGTGCAATTTTCCATTTGCAATCCTGCGGCTCATCTGCCAATCCCAAACTTCCACGAGACCGTTAATATTACCCGAAGCCAGCCACTGCCCGTCATTGCTCCAGGCGACCGTCGTTGCAGGTACGCGGTGTGTGCCATGCTGCACCTTCATGACGCATTCGCGTTTTTCAATATCAAACACATAAACCCATCCTGCGTAACGTAGGTCACCACCATCGCTGGCTTCACCTTGCCCGGTTCCCGCGAGGTACCGTCCGTCGGGAGACCAGGACAGTGAATTGAGGATAATGCTCGGCAAATCAATATCGACTTCGTTTTTCTGAACATCGATGACCTTTAAACTCCAGTCGCCCCGAAGCGCTAATTTTGAGCCGTTCACGGAAAGCGCGGCGTGCAGCGCATTATCCGGCGCTTTCGCTATAGTCTGTATGCGTTTGCCCGAGAGAGCTTCATGAATGAAAACCTCTTCTCGTTCTTTCGTCTGGGTGACAATTGCCAACTCGTCCCTGCTTGAACTAAAACTCCCAGTCGCACCGACAGTAACTGGCACTTTTCCCAGCGACTGTCCATCAATAACGTTCCATTGCGAGATTGCATCATCCGATCTTCCAATCGAGAGGATCGTCTCCGATTTATCGCCCCAGGCAATATCCATGATGCCATGAGAGTGGGCCTGTATTTGGCGGGGACTCGGAGCAGGAGGCAAGTACCAGATTTTCACTAACCCGTCTTGGTCTCCAGAAATTAAACGCCCTCCCGCGGGTTCCCAGGCCACCGCCGTCACTTCTTCGCGGTGACCACGCAGAGTAAAAATAATTTTCCCATCCGCTGAATCCCATACATTGATAAGACCATCGGAACCCGCGGAAGCTAACTGGTTTCCCTTGTGATGCCAGGCTACGGAATTGATGACTCCCGTGTGGCCTCGCCACGTGGAAGCTAGAGACCAGTCCTGTGTCTGGTATATGAGACAGACTCCTGTATTGGTCCCAATGGCAAGTTGCTTCCCATTGGGGCTCCAGGCCGCTGATTTAACTCGGCGGAGTGGCATGTATTAAATTTGGTCACGGATGCGGAAGAAAACGAGCAGCTTGATCTGAGTAACTCTGAAAGCTGGAAAGCGATCGCAGACCGCGTCAAGTATTTGGGTGGACTGTCTGAATGACGGACGAAACCATTGTTTATCGGCAGATTCATCCCAGCCTTATTCAAGCAGGATTTCCTACGTCACAAGCGTTTCGTCCGACCCCTAAAGTCTAGTTGAAATTGTCGGTTTACGATGGTGATCAACTAACTGCTGAGAAGGCCTTTACGCATTACACAGGTGAGCTCAATCTGGCATCAGGCGGCGTTATGGGGCTGACGATTTATGAGTGCGCCGCAGAGTCACTTGCCGTTCATCCAGCAACGAAGCCGTTTCCCGAACATGCCGTAATTGATTTCATTGGGTTGACCGACAAAGACTGTCGTAATAAAAGCAAGTCACTTCAAAAAAAAGCCGTTCAACGTGGGTGGCTTTATCGAGCATCTTGAACATTTGCTGTTTTAGGATCTACAACGAGTCATCGCGATCAAATCCCGGACCAGCACACAACATGCACAATGCGATTGATTTCAATTTTGTCTCATTGTGTGACTTAGACGAATTCTAGGCCAGTTCCCAAGCAGTATTCCCCAACCAGAAAAATGGTTTTCCTGCTACTGTTTGGAGAAATCGATGGTTGTCGGAGACTACCAGTTGCGACAACTCAGCTGACAACCGAAATCGCATTGGTCGACACAAGTAAAATAAAAGGCATCAAGAAACGCATTGTTACTAAACCACGGAATTGAAGAGAATTATCGCGAGACATAGCACGTTATTAAGGTCTGACATCTTAAGTGCGATCTGAGTATGATGTCAACGATGCATGGCGAAAGTTACTGCGTCAATGTGGATGGATCTCGATAGCTACTACTCCGCCCAGGATTGCCGAACGATGCGAAGCTCTAGGACGCTCTTGACTGCTGGTTGTTTCCTGGCTTTCTTTGCATTTGGATTCATCGACAATTTGAAGGGTCCTATCCTGCCGGAACTGCTGCGAACGGAGCACTTCAGTCTTAGCCAAGGTGGGGCGCTTTTTTTTGGAGCCTACCTCGGCTTTATTGTAGCAACTTTGCTTACCGGAATTTTCGCCGATATGTTTGGAAATCGACGGGTACTCTTGCTCGCAGGCTTGTTCTTGTGTGCCGGAATTGTCGGGGTCAGTATGGTTAACTCGTTGATCGTCTTAATGATGCTAATGAGCGTCATAGGCTTGGGGTTGGGAGCGATCGAGGTCGGCGCGAACGGACTAATCGTAGAGTTGCATCCCGATAATCCAGGACGCTATCTCAACTTATTAGCGACCTTTCACGGGACGGGCTCCTTTTT
>JANLRK010000766.1:0-1222 GCA_031361585.1 Pirellula sp.
CATCTTGCATGTTTAATGTGTTTCGTTCGTTGCGGTGGCGTTTGCAATCGTGGCACGCCATCATACTATTCTTAGTGATTGTCGTTTTTGGTACGATGCTTCAATGGGAAATGCTTCGTTCCCATTGGGATCGTGTTGACGATGAGCTGTTGGGCGCAGCGAGAATACTAGAAGGCACTATGAACTCAGTCCCGCCTGCCATACTCGAGGCGATGGCCAAGGATGTCGTTCCAACACAAGGACCGCGCCGTCCCATATTACCTCAAAATAGACCTAGGCGCGATCCCCGAGAAAACCTGCAACAGCCTGGTCCACCGCCGCTTGGTCCACCACAGCTGGCTCCGTCAAGATCTAGGCCGTTGAGAGATTGGAATTTCCCCAAAGTACTAGGTGACGAAAATGCGGATTGGACGCAGGAGGAATGGGAAGCCTCGATCGAATTGCCGCCACAGCTCCCCGAACATTTGGGCCGACTTGAGGGGCCCGCCTATTTTGTTGTATGGCGTGCGGATGGTTCAGTTCTCAGGGAATCCAGGGTACCATTGCGTGCCCCCATTCCATCGAATCTTGTATCGAATTCAATCGATCGCGATCGCTATGCAAGGCAGCAGCGAGGACCATTTCGCGAAGTCTTTATCCGAGGGCCATTTGGCTCAACCATTTGTGTCGGTCGACCAGCAATGGGCGAACAAGTAAGAGTGGCGAGAATGACGTGGAGCATCGTGTTGGCTGGCCTTTCGGTCATGTGCGTTGGTCTAGTTGGAGGATGGTGGTTTAGCAAACGCGCCATTGAACCTATTGAACGCATGAGCAAAACGGCGCAGCGTATCAGCGGCAGCTGTCTGTCCGATCGCATCGAACTTTCTGGTTTTGATACTGAACTCGAGGGACTTGGAGCCTCGCTCAACACGATGCTTGATCGCCTCGGAGAAGCGATTGAACAACAACGGCAATTTACTGCCGATGCATCTCATGAATTTCGCACCCCACTCTCTGTGATGCTCGCAAGCAGCGAGCTGGCACTTTCTAAGCCGCGTTCTGCTGAGGAATACCGAGAGCAGTTGGTCAAGTGCCAACGTGCCGCCATACGCATGCGGGAGTTGGGGGACTCCATGTTGGCTTTAGCTCGACTAGATGAAAATTCTAAGATTGAGAAGCAGTCGCTCGACTTGGTGGACCTCCTACAGGAAGCGATCGAATCGATTCGGCCGTTGGCAGAAGA
>JANLRK010000776.1:0-8489 GCA_031361585.1 Pirellula sp.
TCTTTCGGCAACAGAGATGCTTTTAGCGGACTTGCCGTTCTGTCAACTATGTTCTTGCTAAACGATGTTACCGGACATCCATACTCATTGGGAGTTGTTTGGACGCTCATTATCGAATTCAAATTTTATCTTTTGCTTGCCCTTTTTGGTGAACTGACCAACAAGAAAACCTACGCGATGGTCCTTTTGGTCGCAGCTTTGTGCGCGGCCTATTACGCAGCTCTTCAATTGGGTGCTTCACCGACGGTTTTGTTTTCAAACGCCATCATCCTGGACCTTCACTATATCCTTCTGATGTTAATCGGAGCGAGTCTTTATCTAGCCATAGCCGACCGCCAAAAAGCCTGGTACTGGCGGTTTGCACCTCCGCTGTTCTTAGTGCTTGCTTTCAACTTGATACGGCATGTCGTGGTACATGTTTTGCATATTCGTCCGTGGCAGGATATTAACCTCGTATCGCAGGTTGTGTTGTTTGCTTTCTTTTTATCCTGCTTAGGATTTCAAAAATACGTGACGAATGGGCATTTGGCGAGGATCGTAAAATACGTGTCGGACATTACCTACTCCCTGTATCTGTTGCACCTTAGTTTGGGCATTTTCCTATTGTCCGTTCTTCGCGATAGGATTGCCAATCAATATGTCCTCGTCCTTACTGTGATGCTGGTCTTAAGCTTGATATCGCTTGTTGGCTATCACGGAATTGAGAAACGCTTTCTGTATCGATGTCGGACCAAATCGTCCTCCTCTTCACGATGGTACCGGTCATGGGTTGCGATTTCATTTTTGGCGAGATGGCGAAGAACCCCTTTCTCTGTGTTACAATCAAACGAGAGGTGTTTAAATGATTGAGATCAAGTATGTCGGTGATGCATTGTGGGAGAGGATCGAACGCGCGGTGGAAAACGTAAAAGATCGACTGAAGCGAGTCACAGGCGCATTGAACATTGCAGGTGTTCCCTACGCTGTTATTGGCGGCAACGCGGTCCAACATTGGGTTGCGCAAGTTGACGAATCGGTCGTTCGAAACACTCGCGATGTGGACATCATTTTGAATCGCAGCGATCTTGCCAGTGCAATAGTAGCTCTAAAAACAGTTGGTTTTACTTTTCGGCAAGCAGCTGGAGTTAGCATGTTTCTTGACGGCCCGGATGCTAAGGCCCGAGACGCTGTGCACGTCGTCTTCGCTGGCGAGAAAGTTCGCGATACTTACCCGGAGCCTGTTCCCAATATTGACGAATACGCGATGATGGACGATGCGAGAACGCTTAAGCTTGAAGCGCTGGTTCGAATGAAGTTAACGTCGTTCCGACGAAAAGACCAAGTCCATATTCTGGACATGATTTCGATCGGGATCATCGACTCATCGTGGCTCGATCGACTTTCACCAGAGCTTCGAGTTCGACTTCAAGAGCTTCTGGATGATCCTGAAGGTTGACTTAGTTGTTAAAATACCGAAGCACTAATGCTGATCGCCTGGGTCAACTATCATGTCACGAATGCCCCGTACCAGAATTCAATACAGATTCCGATTGTTGAGACGAACGCAATAAGCGTTTATCACGGACTCCCCGTTTAAGATCGCAGTTCCATTTGAATACGTGTCACTGTAAATCTGAGGCTGTGTGTATCCGATTTCAACAGGAACAGTTGCGTTTTGACAGCTGATGCCATAGAGACACATAGCCAGTGAAACGGTCTTTGGGCCATAAGGTGCGAGTACAGATGGAGTCTTTCCGTTGTTTGTGATAGCAACGATTCTGTCGAATGCAATCGACGCATTCATTGTCGGAACACGCTATCGAATCCTCTCCGCCAAAATCACGTTCTGTAAACTTTAAAACGAGGCTATTGGATAAATTGATGCTTGCTCCTACGTATCCACAAAATGCCGATTCGACTGGAAAGGAATGTTTTTCATGTTTCCAAAACGCTAGCCGAATGTCCGTATCCAACAATGCCAGGAGCATTGACTTGCCGGTGCCTTGTGTCCCGCTCAACATGACATTGCCTGGTTGAAAAAGCGGTAGAACTAATGGGATCAACGTCGGGCTGAAGATTGCCGGAAAGTCAAGCTCGTTGATGCCTTCGGTGGCATAGAGCGTGTGAAAGGGATTGCGCAGATTGGACATTTGTTAGACTTCCCTCGATGCACGCCGGAACAAGGGTTCCCAAGTACCGCTTCCAACATAATCTTCCACCGCTACGACTCGTTTATATCCATTGTCATTTAAGTGCTTTTGCAGTTCGCTTACATCACCAATTTGGCCAACTTCTCGAAAGTCCGGTCGGAAGCTTTGCTGAATACCGTTGGTTCTACAATACGTCCCCATGTCCATGCCAGCAATGCTGCCAAAGAACGTCGACTCTAACGCTCTCGCAATTGTGTCAGACGCATCGGGTTTTGCTATGTCGATTCTTGATTGGTCGATTACCCAACGTGAAACCACTCCATTGTAGGAGGCTCTGTAAAGCGAAATCATTTCTTCAGAACCAATAAATTGCAACCAACACGCAAGCTCAAAAAGTACTTTCTTGTCTCGAAGTGACGAGACTTGATTAATCCATGCGAACAGGCGGTCTGCGTAATCCGGTTTTTCCGGAAAGGGTTGATATTGCGAAAACAAGTAGTCACGAAGCAGCATCAGTAATTCAAGTTTGTCGTGCAATCCAAGATTGTCTCCCGACTTACGGGTCCATTCACAGACGAGATCCTTAATGTTCATTGCCTTAGCGGTTTGATTGTGTTTGGTCATAGTAGTTGATCTCGTATTGCTTTTGCCATCGCTCTTGCAACAGGAGGAGGAACTGCATTTCCAACCAATCGAAATTGAACTGCCAAAGATCCTTCGAAATGAAAGCTGTCGGGAAACCCCTGGATTCTTGCGGCTTCGCGCACCGAAAGCCCTCGATCTTCCACTGGATGCAAAAAATAGCGAGGCGTTCCGAAGCGGGTATCAACGGCCGGAGACACATGTGCAATCGATAAGCGGCGGTACTTTCCATTGAACGTGTGAGATAAATCGAACCGCCTTCCAATCCGACGAACGAACCCTTTTTCTACTAATCGTGCGAGTACTAAGTCGGCGTCCGCTCCGCATTCCTCCTTTAACGTCGCTATTGTCAACGGATCCGCATCCCCAGTGGAACGTACGCGAACCTGCCGTCGCAACTTCCGAATGGAAACTAACATGCGACGTTCTTTCGGCGACGTTTTTCCGAAAACTTCAGGGATTTCCCATGTAGCAACCGCTCGCTCCTCGCCGCGAACGTTACAAAGCTTTTGGTGTTGTCCAATGCGTTTCGCTATTTGCAATTCAGCCGAACCAGACTTCAAGATGATGGGTTCGTGATTGCAGCAACAATCGACGTCGCGTAAGTGCGATTCTAAGGATTGCGAGTTTGTCCTTGTCAAATTAAGCTCACTTGGCGATCGCTTACGGGACGCGATTAAAAAGACGCGTTTGCGAATCTGTGGTACGCCAAAGTCGTTTCAAGTGATGCGAACGGTCGTTGTAAAATAGCCGGCATTTTCCAAAACTGAAACCGCGCGGTCAAAATGTTGTTTTAGCGACGTAGTTAGGACGCCGCCAACATTTTCTAACACGATTACTTCTGGTCCTAGCCCAGCAGCAATCTCAGCACCGCGCCAAAGCAAGGTGTTTCTTGGATCGGAGGAGTGACGCTTACCTAGGTTCGAAAAGCCCTGGCAAGGAGATCCAGATATGACTACATCTGGTCTCCCAAATTCAGCTTGACGTATCGAAGCCGTTCGAAGGTCTGACATATAGCAATCGCCCAGAAGGTTTCTTCGATGCACGGCAACAGCATCAGGGTCGATGTCAAAAGCGCCCAGACCTTGAAAGCCAGACTCTTGAAAACCATAGTCAAAACCACCGCATCCGCTGAACAAGCTAACAAAAGTCGGCTTCCTTTTTGACATTCCGTTTCCTATTCATGTCCAAAACTTAATTACAGAGCGGGCGCAATGATCCTATAGGGTTTTGATTGTATTGTGTATCGCCAAAGGTAACAATTCGAATCCTGCGGATCATTACCGTCTGCTGTGGTTAGCACATCAGGCGTGATGCGCGGGGCATGCACAATGGACGGATCTCGGTACCGCGGATCGGCGCAGTGCCTGCCGCGATGCACCGTTGCGCGTGCCAAACAAGTCGCATAACCATCAAGCCTCAATGGCATTATGAGATTAGCTCTGGTATTGGTTTGCCATGATCTACGATCGGCGTTGGGCGGCCGTTGAAGTCTTTGATCAGTGTGTTGGCTGCGTCGATTCCAAGGTGATGATAGATGGTTGCTAAGAAATCTCCAGCAGAGCAAGTCCGCTCGATCGTGTCTTCGCCACGTTTATCCGTAGCCCCAATGAAACGTCCGGTCTGGATTCCTCCACCAGCCCAAATGTTGGAGAACGCCCGAGGCCAATGGTCGCGACCAGGCTGTATCGTTCCTGCCGGTGCACTTGCGTTACCCTCGCCGGTACTAGGCGAATACTCGATCTTGGGCGTTCGACCAAACTCGCCTGTTACAACCACTAGAACCTGTTTGTCGAGCCCGCGCTCATAGATGTCTTCGATGAGTGCCGAGACCGCTTGGTCATAAGCTCGAGCACGGAATCGCATCGCGTCGAAGACGTGATGGTTTACCGCATGATCGTCCCAGTTGCTGACGCGTCCGCAAAGAGGGCCATTCAAACTTGTCGTAAGTACTTCGACGCCTGCCTCTACCAAACGGCGAGCCATCAGCAGCTGCTGGCCCCACGCGTTGCGACCATATCGGTCTCGCGTTCGATCGTCCTCTTTGGTTAGGTCAAAGGCTTCGCGAGTTTTCGGATGGGTTAAGAGGGTCATCGCTTGCGATTCAAATTGATCGAGAGCACCCAACTCACCATGACGATCGAAGGCTCGTTCGAGAGTATCCAGTTGTTGTCGCAACGTCGAACGGCGGGCCAATCGGCGAATTTCGCTTTGATCGGATAGGCCAATGTTCGGCACTGAGAAGGTCGGCGAATTGGGGTCTCCATTCACCGTAAAAGGGGAATAGGCATCTCCCAAATAGGCAGGGCCGTTGTACTCCAACGGCGGGTTGATTCCAGCATAGAGAGGCAAAGGATTCGATCGCTGAACACCTTGCGATCGAAGATAATTGGTAACTGTCATCCAATCGGGGAACTTAGGCTTTGGTTTATCGCGAGTATCGGGATCGCCCGATAGCATCTGCATTGAGCCCGCGGGATGTCCTCCGGCAGTCTGACGCATCGATCGCAGAACGGTGAACTTGTCTGCGATACGAGCTTGCATCGGTAACAATTCCGTGAAATGCAAGCCGGGCACGTTGGTTCGAATCGTTGAAAATGGTCCGCGGTATTCGCTGCTGGCTTCAGGTTTTGGGTCGTAGGTATCGAGATGCGAACATCCACCGGGCTTCCACACCATGATCACCGCCGATTTTTCCCGACTCGGCTTTGGATCGCCCGATGGTTCTTGCGCTTTAGCCTGTAGCCGGAGAACACCCGGCAAGCTGAGGCTTGCAAATCCAGCCAGTCCCATGCGAATAAAACCGCGCCGCCCATTCGAGCCAAAAGCGTTAGGCCCCGGACATCGGACGATTGACGAAGCATGAAAGGGATCGCTCATTTTAACTCCGCTGGATTGACACGAATTGCTATCGGTTCAGACATAACTATGTCTGCAGTATCTTTGGGTGCAGGTTTTTCTTTGGCCGAGGCCTCGAGACTGCTTTGGTATTTTGCAACAGCACTACCGTAAAAGGCTATCAGATAATCCCCGGGTGGTGTTTTCAGCGTGGCCAGATCCAATGTCACCTCCGAGCTATCGGAGAGGAGCGAAACATCAAATCGTGGCACCTGTTCAAAGCCCGCCCCGGATGCTTTCAATTGCAGGACCGAACCTGAGAACTCGCTCCGAACTGTATGACGCAATGGAATCGTTAACTTTTGGCCAGCTGTCGCTTCCCAGACCTTTTTTTCTTTCGCAGCAATCGAGATTGGGGCAAACTCCGCACGAGTCACCGAAATGGGTAAGCCATTCGCTAATCGTGGGCTTGGGATCTCGCCCCACGAGTCCACAATCGGCCAAGCCATCGCTGCCATTTGAACCGTTCTTTTGACTTCTACTCCGTTCACAATAGACGTGCCAAAAAACAAAACGTTTGCCAACGACTGAGGCGCATTTTCATCTGCCGTAATAAGCATGATTCCGCGTGACTTGCCTGCCGGGATCTTTAGCCCTTGAGCGGTTACTCCTTCAGGTAGTCCTTCCATCACCAGCTCGATATCGCCATCGAATCCATCTCGTCGGACGGCTACAACTTCTAGGGCAACGGTAATTCCACCTCGAAGCGCAAGCGGTTTTGAAAGCGCATTGCGATCGCCATTGCGAAGTTCCATATGAAGTCCCCAGGCCGCGAGCGCAAAGTCAGGAGCCGCCTTGCGAACAATCAAACGGTATACGTTGCTGGCATCCATACGTGTGCCACCAAATAAATCCGATAACTGAAGGCGATACAACCCGTCCTCTTTGATTTCCAGTTTGCCAATGATATCGAGCGAGCCACCATTGTAGGGTGGGCCATCGTATGCGTAGCCGTTACTGGACAACTTCACAGGGCTCGCGATGTCGCTAAACTCCGCCACGTCGGTTAGTTTCTCTTGGGTTCTCTCAAGGCTAACTCGTTGAACAATCACAGATGGATCCGTCGGCCGTCCCAATCTTTCGGAAGCGACCTCGACCCACCAGACGTCTCCCTTGGCGCCATGGAATTGAAACGTATCAACATCGGCGGCCGGAAAAAAACTCCCTGAGATATCGCAAGGTAGTGAGATCTTCTGCGCTTGAGAGTGAAGGTTATTGGGCTCCGATTCGGATGAAAGCGAGCTAGCCGCGAGCCCTTCCGGAGGCCAAGAAAACGAGCTTACGGACCTTGCCGATGCGAACGTAGGAACTGGATCTCCCAATGGTATCTCTTGCACCGACAACCGATAGAAATAAGCCGGACCGCCCTTGAAAGTTAGGTCATGGATTTTTAGAAAATGCTTGCCATCATGCGTCGCGACAACGTCGAGAGTCCCACCTCGACGTTCGACGACCAGATCACGGCCATCGGCATCTGCGATGATCAAAACCGCGTCTAGTTTGGAGTCGATACCACGCGATGCACAGTTCACAACATACCGCTGTCCCTTTACCGCTTCGAAGGAAAAATGATCAATCGACTTGTCGGACATGACTGCGTTGCAAATCGAGTTGACTTTTAATTCCATGGCTCTTGCCAATGAAGTATTAGGCGCTGATGGAGAAACCTCCAAAAGCGCTCCGACGGAGAAGACTCGCGATGAAGATACGCCGAGCCGCGTCAATATTCTCGCTTCATGTATACCAATGGGGGCGTCCGCCGCAATGTTGACAATGTATTTGTTCGCCTCAGGTTGGCCGCTAGCGTCGAGTTTTCGAGTGGCGGACAAACTTGGGTGTGTGAATAGCAACTCGCCCGCACCTTCGATATTCTCGCCCGTGATTGCAATCTCGACTTGGGTTCCGAGGGTTCCACCCATTGGCATCGTGGTCAGCAACCGAGGAAGAGGGAGGCAAACGGATTGAGCACCAGCGTGGGCGGTCATCGCCAACGTGATTGCGCAAAGAGCTACCCAACGTAGGTCGCACCGTAGGTCGCACCTGCCGGGTGCGACTATGAAGTCTCGTCGACGAAAATCCTTTACGTCGCAACCCAATATGGGTTGACCAATAGTCGCCGCATTTTCGCCGCTTTGCAGATTCAACATGTTGGTCCTCAAAAACTAATGGTTGAACAGAAACTCTTTGGTATTGATCAAGGCCCAAAGAAGGTCCTGAATACTTTCCGGTTTGGCTTTCTGCGGATCTACGGGATTTCCCGCAGCGTCTGTTCGCGATTCGCCTAAAAATTCTACACCTGTGTTCAGTTCGTTTGAAAGCGGTTCCCGAGCGAAAGCTACCGAGTAAAGCTCGCGGACTATTTCCTCTGCGGACTTATCTGATTTAGCAAGCCGATCGGCCCGACCGTTGCTCGCCCCCAACTTTGATTTGATGTCCATTGCATTGATCAGGTGCAAGCTTTGAGCGAGGCTGGAGGACTGTACGCGCTCGCATTCGCAGACGCTTTCGTTCTCTGGCCGACCAAAAACCTTTAGGAACGGGGAAGCATTGTTGTAGCTATTGTCCGGCAAAGCGATTGCGCGCGTTCCGCTTGGCAAGTTAGGAAACTCAGTCCTCGAGCCGGCCAAATCATCGATGGCATCGAGATACACCTCGGCTTGAAGCCGCCGAGGGTAGTAGCGAGAGTAGTTCTGTTGGTCCGCAATGTTGTATTGGTTGGGAACGGCGCTTAGTTGGTAAGCATTCGAACCAGCTATCAGCTTGACTAAGCTCTTGAGATCAAAACCACTCGCGATAAAGTGCTTTTCCAAAGCCGCTAGC
>JANLRK010000803.1:0-4054 GCA_031361585.1 Pirellula sp.
ACAAGCCGTTCATAAAGAAGGCGTGAAGCAGTATCTCGATGCCAGCCGTTCGCATGTTCCAGTGTCGCAACGAGCTCCTCAATGGTCGCACTACCTAGTTTTGGATTTGGCGGTCGCCGGAAGTTGGCTGGCACAACGCGGTAAATTCGCCCGCGATCTCTGCCGCTCGTTAAATCCAAGTGCTGTTTGATTACTTCCGGTAAGGACTTGGGGTGTTCGATCACTTCGCGATAGAGGTCCGCAATGTACAACGTTCCATCGGGAGCGTTTGCGAATTGGACGGGACGGAACCAGATATCCGAAGATGCGATGAATTCCGACTCCTTGTCGATGCGTTCGCCAAGCATAGACGTGCCATTAGCTGTCAGTTTTTTTCGGTGAACGATATTGCTACCAACATCGCCAACGAAGGCGATTCCGTGCATCGCGTCTGGGAACGCGTTGCCTCGATAGATAGTGATGCCAGTCGCACTGGTAAAATATCCCGAGGCTCGGCCGCCACCCTCGACCGGGCCTGGCACCAGGTTGTTGACGCGAAGTCGAGTGCGCACGTTCCTCCAAGGTTCTACCGGACTAATTCTAAATACAGACGCTTGTGGTCCGTCGACTGCAATGCTCTGACGCGATGGCGGAAGGAGGACATTGTTCTTGGCGGATGCGTATCGATCTGCGTAAGTGTAAAGTTGCAGGTGATCGCTATTGTGGCATGCGAAGCGCCGGCCCCAATCGTCAAATGACATGCCGTGTTGACCGCCGCCACTTTCAGGTCGTAGCTCTAGCGATTTCGGATCAAAAGAAAAATCACGACCATTCAATACGAGGGCATCTCGCTGGGGCGCAGAGGGTGTTAGTACCGTTGCGCCCGAACTGCTAGTCTGGCAATAGATACGATTGTCGAGTCCCCAGCAAAAGCTGTTGAGAAGTCCCTGAACGTTTTGTCGCCCAAAACCGGTGAAGACTTTTGTTTGGATGTCCGATTGGCCATCACCATTGGTATCCTTGCAGTACCAGATGTCAGGTGCGGCAGCGATAAACACCCCGCCCTCGTAGCAAATGACACCGGTCGGCCAAGACAGGTGATGGGCAAAGAGCGTACTCTTTTCGTAGCGGCCATCGTTATCGGCATCTTCGAGGACGCGAACATTGCCGAGAGACTCTTTGTCTTGCTCGGAATAGTCGCACATTTCTACGACGTACAAACGTCCGTTCTCGTCGAACGACATTGCGACTGGGTCTCGAACAAGAGGCTCGGCGGCCGCCAGCTCCAACGCGTATCCGTCCTTGACTTGGATAGCTGCCATGGCTTCTTGAGGCTCTTTGGCTGGCGTGCGAGGTAGTTCGTTAGCAAAGTTCGCCTTGCTAATGTCCTGTGCTTGTAGGAGCGTTTGGCACACGGCCAATGCGAACCAGGAACGGAAAGCGAAATGCACGAATAGTTGGAAGCGAAGCATGGTTTATTGATCGAGTTTTTGTGAAATAGAAGAACGGCATATCAAAAATAGTTTAATCTCAATTGATACCGTTGTGGGTTAGGCGATCGTTCCGTTTGCGATGCCAGGATGGTGAATGGGCTACGGTCATAGTGTCGCATCGATAGTATTCTGAGCGAGAATGGCTATAACTATGGCGACAATGCGTCGATGAATTCTATGATACGTAAAAACTGTATTGATTCGCGACCAGAGAGAAAATCCGATGTTGTCCAACGCTGATTTGATTGCAGGAAAATCGGAAAGCCGATTGCCGCCGGGACCGCCGGGCTCCTGGCGACCAACATTGCAATTGATTCGCAACCCACGAGCAGCACTTGAGGGCTGGGCAAGGCAATATGGCGATCCATTCTTGTTAAACGCGCTCAACGGACCTGTTGTGGTCACTGGTCGTGAAGATCTCATACGAACGATTCACGGTCAAGACCCAAGTATTTATGCTCCGTTTGCGACGACGACGATTGTGCCATTGATGGGCAATGGATCGATGCTGATCTTGGAAGGTGAGCCACATCGACGCGAACGTCGCCTTATGATGCCGATGTTTCATGGCGATCGCATGAAGACGTATGGTACGAGCATGCAACAGTGTGTGACAGAGCAGTTTGAATTCCATCGCGCGGGCGGACAGGTCGACACCCTGGCCTTGATGACGGACATATCGCTGGAAGTCATTGTTCGGACCATCTTTGGCGGCAACGATCGTGATCTTATCACACAGCTCATGGAAGCGAGTCGACGGGTTGTTGCAAGTAGCTCTCCATTGCTGTTTTTCTCTCGCAAAACCCACTTGCCATTCTTTGGTTTGAGTCCCTGGGATCGGTGGACAAGAGCCAAAAAGGACTTGTTTCGACTATTAGATGACGTCATTGAGAAACGACAGCAAGTCGACATTCAGCGTGACGATATTCTCTCGATGCTCTGTGCGGCGACCTATGAGGATGGTCAATCGATCACTCGTGAACATATCTACTCCGAGCTGATGACTTTCTTGTTTGCTGGTCATGAAACGACGGCGCTTTCATTGACTTGGGCCATCTATCACCTTCATCAAAACAAAAATTCGCTTTCTCGCTTAAGGCATGAACTCGACTCCCTTGGCGACCTAACTCCAATGAGTTTGTCGTCAGCACCCTATTTGAAATCCACGGTCCAGGAGACGTTGCGCATCCATCCAATCTTGACCGAAACTCTTCGTAAACTGAAGGCGCCGTTGCAACTTGGCGAGTACCTATTGCCCATTGGAATGGCCGTGGCTCCAGCCACGGTCTTGGCACACCACAATCCATCCACTTACACAGAGCCCGAACTCTTTCGACCCGAGAGGTTTATCGAACGCAGTTATTCCGCGTTTGAGTACATGCCGTTCGGAGGTGGACATCGACGATGTATTGGTGCCGCGTTTGCTTCCTATGAAATGGCGATTGTACTTGGTACAATTCTTAAACAATACCAGCTCGAACTCGTCGATTTGAAACCCGTGGTTCCCAAGCGTCGCAATGTCACTATTGGTCCATCGACTGGCGTTCCGATACGCGTGGTTGCAAACCGCTAGAGTATCGAGAGCAATCGATTCATTGGTCAGAGAGTAACGCAATCTAATTGCAACGATTCTTGGCGAACGCCCCCTTGTTTTGTTTTAAACACGAGGAACACAGAGCATCCTTCGATCTGGAATCATGCAATTCTCTGGCATGTAAAGATAATCAATTGGCCCCCTGCCCTGCCCTGCCCCGTTTCGATACCATTGAGATCGGATTGCGATCTAACTACTTCTGCCAGGCTTATTGTGACACAAACCGCTATTGAAACGATGCAGTTGACTCGCGTTTTTGGCGACCAAATTGCCGTCGATTCGGTCAATTTGAAAGTGGACTGTGGAACATTTTACGGCTTTCTTGGCCCAAATGGCGCCGGCAAGTCAACCACCATCAAGATGCTTACCGGTCTCTTGAGCCCAACCAAAGGGACGATCTCGGTTCTTGGCTGCAACATGTTGGATAATGCACAGTCCCTAGAAGCCAAACGGCACATTGGCGTGATTCCGGAAAACCTTGCTTTGTTCGACAACTTGACAGCGATAGAAACCTTGATCTTCGTCGGTCGCATCTATGGCTTAGCGCGCGAGACGATTCGCCAGCGAAGCGACGAGATGTTGAATTTGCTATCTCTAGAAAAGGAGACCAAAAAACTTGTGTTGGAGTATTCGCACGGCATGCGGAAAAAGCTGTCTTTAGCTGCGGCACTATTGCCTAACCCTAAGTTGCTTTTCCTTGACGAACCGTTCGAGGGAGTTGACGCCGTTGCTTCGTTGACGATCCGCGATTTACTATCGAACTTTGTTGCCAAAGGTTCGACGGTATTCTTGACATCCCACGTTTTGGAAATTGTCGAAAGGCTTTGCACACATGTTGGTATCATTCAAAACGGAAAGTTGATTCAGCAATGCTCCATGGACGAAATCCACCTCGCTGGATCTCTTGAGCAACGCTTTTTGCAGGCCACGGGGGCCGACAAGAATCAAGCAGCAAAACTGGCGTGGCTCGAACAAAGCTGAGTTTGTC
>JANLRK010000819.1:0-5413 GCA_031361585.1 Pirellula sp.
CGACCGTCGTATTGAGTTGCTTGGCAACTTCTTCCTGCCCCTTTTTGTTGTCATGTTGTGGCAAAAATTCGTGCAATGGTGGATCGAGCAATCGAATGCAACCTGGCAATCCGTTCAACGCTCGGAAGATGCCCTCAAAGTCTTTTTGCTGATAAGGGAGCAATGTTGCCAATGCCTTCTTGCGATCGCTTTCTTCCTTCGCAAGGATCATTTGGCGAACAGCAATGATTCGGTCACCCTCGAAGAACATGTGTTCTGTTCGGCAAAGGCCGATTCCCTCCGCTCCGAAAGCGATTGCGTTGACAACTTGGTCTGGTTGGTCAGCATTGGTGCGCATACCAAGCGTTCGATATTTGTCTGCGAGTTTCATCAAGAAGTCGTAGTACTGGAATACTTTGCTATCCTTAGGCTTCATCGTCTTATTGACCAAGACTTGCTTTAGTTCACTATCGGCGGTTGCGATCTTGCCGTGGAACACTTCGCCGGTTGTGCCGTTGATGCTTATAGCGTCCCCTTCTTTGAGCGTAACCCCTTTGCACTTGAGGGTCCCTTTGTGGTAATCGATTTCGATATCTCCAGCACCTGCAACGCATACCTTGCCCATTTGTCGAGCAACTAGGGCCGCGTGACTCGAGACTCCACCACGGGCAGTAAGAATACCATCCGAAGCGATCATGCCGCGAAGATCCTCAGGGCTAGTTTCGATGCGGGCCAAGACGACACTTTGACCCTTAGCAGCCAGTTCTTCTGCTTTTCCTGCAGTGAAAACAACGGAACCTGACGCGGCACCGGGGCCAGCAGGGAGTCCGACGGCCATCAAACGCCCCTCTTTTCCGGCGCTAGCATAGGCTGCGGTATCGAAGATCGGTTGTAGAAGCTGGTTAAGAGCTTCCGGATCTCCAGACTTAATGGCATGCTCAGGAGTCATTAACTTTTCTTTGACCATGTCGTGTGCGATTTTGACATAGGCCAAAGCCGTTCGTTTGCCATTTCGAGTTTGTAGCATGTACAGCTTCTTCTTTTCGATGGTGAACTCGAAGTCCTGAACGTCGCCGAAGTTTTTTTCCAGTGTCTTTCGAACGTCGTTCAATTCCTTGTGTGCGGCACCAATCGTTTTATCTTTGGCCATGTCTGCGATGGCCAAAGGAGTTCGAACGCCTGCTACTACGTCTTCTCCCTGAGCGTTAACAAGGTATTCACCATAGAAGACGTTGTCGCCGTTGGCAGGGTCACGTGTGAACGCAACACCTGTCGCGCAATCGTCTCCCATATTGCCGAATACCATGGCTTGTACGTTTACCGCTGTGCCCCATTCGTCAGGAATGCGGTACTTTTGACGATACAGAATTGCTCGATCGTTCATCCAAGAGCTAAAGACAGCGAACACGGCCCCTTCCAGTTGCTTAACAGGGTCTGTAGGGAATGCTTTACCGGTCCAGTCCTTGATCAGCTTCTTGAATCGTTTGACCAATTCTTGTAGATGAGCAGCAGAGAACTCGGTATCGTCCTTAACCTTTACTTCTTTTTTTAGCGTATCCATTACTTCTTCAAACGGTTCGTGGTCATTCTCGTTCTTCTTTTGAACGCCCATTACCACGTCGCCATACATTTGAAGAAAGCGTCGATACGAGTCCCAAGCAAATCGTGGGTTACCGGTAGCGGTTGCAAGGCCTTCGCAGGTAGCGTCGTTCAGCCCCAGATTGAGGATCGTATCCATCATTCCTGGCATGGAGTCGCGTGCCCCCGAACGCACTGAGACAAGCAGTGGATTCTTTACATCGCCAAATTTTTTTCCGGCCTCTTTTTCAAGCCATTTGACTGCTTTCTCCATTTCTAGCGTGAGATCGGCTGGGGCTTTGCGACCATTCTTGTAGTAGCTAACACATACGTCCGTGGTGATAGTAAAGCCAGAAGGTACCGGCAAACCAATTTTGGTCATTTGTGCAAGGTTGGCACCTTTTCCACCAAGCAGAGCCTTCATGTCTCCGCCGCCATCGGTCTTCGATTTTCCAAAGAAATAAATCAACTTGTTTGCCATGGCCGAATGCAATGCTCCAATGTTTCTGCAAAAATCAGTGTGGGTTCGACAACGTCGGATGTCATAGTGACAGACCCCAAAATTACGGGCGAAGAGTGTACTTTCGCTACTGCAAACCGTCAATTGGCTATTGCTCGCATCATTATGATGGAAGGGTCTCTATGCGTATTCCAGAAAAACTGCTTTCGGCATTAACAGAACTGCTTTCAGCCTCGGACGAGCATGATGCGGAAGCACTTGATTGGCAATGTACAGGATTTAAGTCCAACGAAACCAATTTATGCGGCTGGATGTCCAATCAAGCAAATGAAGCCTGGTATTTTCACCCAATTGGAAATTGGAATCGAACGTCCAAAAATACAGTTTTGCCCACAGACTGGGAACACAACAGTCATCTAACAGAATTAGTACGAAATTCAATTGTTTTGCCCATTGCTTTACGGGTTCCCAAAGATCTATCCAATCAACTAGGTGTCATTTCTTGCGACGGTGTCGGCAGCGTGTTCTTTGCACGCTGCGCCAATCTCAAACTTGTTGCAAGAACTTTACAAACCTGGGGAAAACCTCCTGAATCCATCGTTCGAGATTGGCAGACTCAACTGGATTCACGAACGAATGCGACTAGTTGGCCAAGCACTTCGGAAACATTGATTACCGACGACGGCGTACTGATACCTTTGACGAACACGCTAGACCAAATCGCCCAAATAGCACAAAGCGGAACGTCGACACGATCCGATGTCGATCGGAGACTTGTAAGCAATTTAGAACGTGTTTCCGTACCGTCACCAGCTTGGTTCGTTGCGCTAGAGATTTGTGTGCAAGTTAGAACGCCGATTGCAGATGCACTGGCAACTGAAAATCGTTTTGGAATAGTCAATCGTCGCCAATTGGCCACTCTCCCTGAACCTGCCGAGGGCGATTCTAGAACGCAGATAAGATCGCAACCAACAGAAGCGATCCAAGGCCACCAACAGAATTCGCGGTCAACCTCGAATGCCCTCGCACACAAAAGGAAAACCAAGGCAAGAGCTTTTCGAATAGGTACTGCGGTGGCAGCGATCGCGATTCTAGGGCCCTGCATTTGGTTGTTTGGTCCAGTGCCGAAACCGGACAATAGACTACCGAATTCAAAACCTCCAAACTCATCGGACTCGATTGAATCCGACATCGTTGAGATGGAATCCCCGGCGGATCTATCAACCTTTTTGGTAGGAAATGAGATTCAGGCATCGGAGTCGGCCCTAGACACAATTCTTGCACAGCTAAAGTCAAACGGACTCGATTCCATGTCGGCGTCGTCCATTGTTACCGAAGCCCTGACTCAAGCTAGTCCGAATTTACCAACAGTCGACACAGAAGGAATAGGAGAAGAATCGGAAGACTCAATCCCGTCGGTCTTTCCGATTTTAATTCGATCGGAAGAGGGAATCCTTACCTTGGAACGGCCGCTTCGAATTCAATCGGCCAGTAGGAAAGAAACCGTAATGATTGGAAAACCCGTTTTGGCTAAGGCATGCCACTGCGAGGTCGAATGGAAACTAGCAAACAAAGTTGTCATTGAACCTACTCACAAGGTTACAATCGAAGGGATCGGAAAGGCTTCCTGGAGGATTGCAATCGAGGACGAAGAGCCAGAACTGGTGGTAGAAATCGCCTCGAAGCCAGGCGCACGTTGGCAAGTCATTACAACAGTTGGACTTCGTGAAAGTCCTAGTGCCATACCGATATTCATAGGCCCACGCGATGCTCAAATCGTGGGAAACCGACTGATCGATTACCGGCAATGGTTGATTCAGGCGGTCGAATCGTTGCGAACGGCGCGCGCCAATAGTCGAGCGCGAAATGGCATCGATTGGACAGGAGAAATCAAGAAGCTCGATTTTCAAAAACGCGAAGCAGAAAAGTCGATCGATCGGTGGAAAGTGGTCGCAAAACTTTGTCATTACTTTTTCGATAGCAACGAATTACGACTGCAGTTTAATGCCGTTGAAAAAAAGTAGAGTGTTTTGGGTGAGATGTTACAGAGATAAGCGTCCAACCTTTCGGAAAAACCCCTAATCGTTCTTTCTTCGTAGGACTGGAAGGACGCAAACATCATTTCCAATGAAGTTTGAAAACGGTGCGGACATCGCAACCGTTCAAGTCGATGGAAATGAAGTGCAACAGGAAATTGCAAACGATTTTCGATGTCATCTATCGAACGTCACGAGCCTTGGGAAAAACCAATGTCAACGCAAATAAAGCGAATGTTACTTTCTTTCCTAATTGGCAATTTCGCGTCAGGTGTATGTGCTCAAGAGTCTGAGTCAGAATCAAATCGTTTCGCGGATGGAATGTGGGGATCCCAGTCGGCGAGTCCATACAAAATACTTCCACGGCCCAAGACGCATTCCAACAAAGGTCAGCCACATACGTTCGTGCCACCGGCCAATAAGATTCTGTCGCAGCCGATTCAGCCTTATGCCTACGGTTGGTTCGGTTCGAAGCCTTCGCCTCAATGGTCGAGGCAATTCGGATACCAAAAAGCGTATACCCAGTGGACCCTAAAATGAACATTGGCCTTGGTATTCACTGCCAGATTTAGCGCCAGCCCACTCCACTTGGTGAATAAATCCATTGATCGCAGAACCAAAGGCCACATTTAACATTGGCTTGGTATGCAACGTGCACTAAAGTAAAACACCTGCTAAGATAGATTACTTGGCAGTTTACAAATCGAAGTAACAAGGGAATTACCATGGCTGCAGAATTTACAACCGAAGGTTTTGACGTCGATGTGTTGGGAGCTGACACGCCAGTTCTCGTAGACTTTTGGGCGACTTGGTGCGGCCCTTGCCGGCAAATTGCTCCAGTAATAGACGAACTAGCAATCAAATACCAAGGGAGCGTAGTGGTTGGAAAGGTAAACGTCGAAGAGCAACCGGACCTTGCTCAGAAATATGGAATCAATGCCATTCCAACTCTTCTACTTTTCAAGGGTGGTGAAGTTGTCGAACGTTTCCAAGGTGTGCCTCCGCGCAGCAAGCTTGAAGCCGCGTTAGATTCTGCAAAGGCTTAGGGACGTCGCCCAAATGTAGGTAGTAAACTCGAACGAACCGCAGCTCGAGAAAAGGCTGCGGGATTCATCGTGAGTTTTGATTTACGAGTCGGCCAGTTCCCTCGACCGCTTGACTGCAGCCATTACGCCGTCTATCACGGCCGAGCGAAATCCCGCGCGTTCCATGCTGCTTAACGCCGCGATAGTAGTGCCACCTGGGCTTGTTACCTGCTCTCGTAAAACTGCAGGATGCGTGCCCGTTTCCTGTACCATTTTGGCCGTTCCTAAGACGGTTTGTGTTGCAAGCTCGAGCGACACTTGTCGGCTGAGGCCAG
>JANLRK010000057.1:0-2497 GCA_031361585.1 Pirellula sp.
AGAGACTCGTCATCGTCTACCCCCAAAATCAAGGTAGCTATCAGCAACGAATGGCCTTCCGAACTCTCCGACCGTGCCGTCGCGCTACTGCAAGAGCAGAAGTCGCTGCGTCTTACCGAGCGATCTTCAAAATCAACGGGCCATGCAACCAACGCAATCTCGGTATCCCGTGAAACGGCCGAAGACCTGGTGCGGCGAGGCATGGTTTCCGCAGCAGTTGTCTTCACCAAACTCAATCCCGCAACCGTCGGTTCCGCCGAAGTCGAAATCCTGACGGATTCGTTCGACCAAGTCGCTTCACAAGTGTTGACGGCAGTCGTACAAAAAGCGGTGATGACCGCCAATGCAGAAATCGCCCAGACTCGCTCTTCTCCCGGCAGTCGCTTCGAAACCAATCCTCCAGTAACTACCGATGGCGTTTCGCAGGCTGCGTTCACTTCCAATGCGTCGCTTTCTATGAACCAATCCAAACCGCCATCCATAGCCACTGTCGACATCATAGGTGGCAAGAAAACGAATCCTGTAATAGCCATGTACGCGGCTGGCATCGCTGTCATGTTCTTGCTCTTCAGCGCGACAACAGCCAGCGGCTCACTGCTGGAAGAACGCGAAAACTCCACACTCGATCGTTTGCTATGCAGCAGGCTCACGATGGACCAATTGCTGCTTGGCAAATGGGCTTTCCTAACCATCATCGGCTCTATTCAAATGACGCTGATGTTCATTTGGGGTGCCATCGTATTTGGAATCGATCTCCAACATCATATCGAAGGCTTCGTTGCGATGACGCTGGTTACGGCAGGTGCGGCATCGAGCTTTGCCCTGATGCTCGCCGCACTCTGCAAATCGCGGATGCAATTGGGGTGGGTGTCTACTATCGTAATACTTACGATGAGTGCCCTAGGTGGCAGCATGGTGCCTCGCTACTTGATGAGCGAAACCATTCAAAATGCGGGGCTATGGACCTTCAACGCATGGGCGCTCGAAGGTTACAACAAAATTTTTTGGCGGGAGCTCCCAGTGCGAGACATTGGATTGGAGCTCGCTGTTCTCACCGCTAGCGGATTTGGTTTCATCGTGGCGGCTCGCGTTTTTGCAATCCGTTGGGAGCGGACATGAGTGCTTCTGGCAAGAGTGCTTCTGGACCTTCTGAGTCGATGAATCTGAATACCAACGAAATCGAAGTCTTAAAAGCAGACGAAATGCTTCGTCGGCATTACTTCCGCCTGCGCAGCCAGCGGCAACGCATCGATCGATTGCCAAACAGCCATCGCAAGGAGGCAGATTTGCATAGATGGAACTCAGCCGCGTTACAGGCGCGACAGCAGTTCGCAGCCAGGAAAGCTACTAGGTATTCGCTTCAATACGACCCTGAATTGCCGATCACCGCGTATCGCGAAAAGATTATCGATCTTCTAGTCCATAGACAAGTACTTGTCCTTTGCGGTGAGACAGGTTCTGGCAAGAGCACTCAATTGCCAAAGTTCTGCCTCGAAGCCGGCTTGGGCAAATTTGGTTGGATTGGGCATACCCAACCGCGTCGAATCGCGGCTCGCTCCATCTCCCATCGCTTGGCCGAAGAATTAGAAACCAAGGGCGGTGACGTCGTCGGCTATAAGGTCCGATTCAATGACCAAACCCAACCCACCAGCCTTATCAAGCTCATGACTGACGGTGTGCTGCTGGCCGAAATTCAACGCGATCGGTTCCTGGATGCTTACGACTGTATCATCCTGGACGAGGCACATGAACGATCGCTCAATATCGATCTACTTATGGCCTACTTGCAACGCTTGTTGCCAACGCGTCCCGATCTGCGTGTGGTCATCACGAGCGCAACCATCAATGCCGAGCAATACGCCAATCACTTTACCGATGCAATCGGCGCCGCACCGATCGTCTTGGTCGAGGGCCGCAGCTTCCCCGTCGACGTGCGCTATCGCGGTGCGATGAGCGCTCGCGAAAACCAAGCGAACAGCGAGTACGATTTTGACTCGATGTCGCAACGCTTTTGCGATGCTATCGACGAACTTCTTGGCGAAGGTCGAGGCGACATTTTGGCCTTCTTTGCAACGGAGCGCGATATCCGCGATGCGGCCAAACAGCTGCGTGGCCATCTTACCGACCGTGGTCAGCAAAATTCCATCGAGGTCCTACCCCTCTATGCTCGCCTTACCGAGGCCGAACAACAACGGGTGTTTCAACCCCATCGCAATCAACGCATCATCCTTGCAACCAACGTGGCCGAAAGTTCGTTGACAGTTCCTGGCATTCGCTATGTGCTCGACACCGGCACTGCGCGTATCTCACGCTTCGCGGCAAAGAGCAAGGTGCAACGGCTCCCGATCGAACCGATCTCTCAAGCGTCCGCCAACCAACGCTCCGGCCGTTGCGGTCGACTTGGGCCAGGCATCGCGATCCGAATCTATGACGAAGCCGATTACTTGTCGCGTTCCGCTTTCGCTACACCTGAGATTCGCCGTAGCGATTTGGCGTC
>JANLRK010000133.1:0-4849 GCA_031361585.1 Pirellula sp.
TCCATGTTCCATCCTAGGTTTGACCCTTGGCCAGCCGTGTTTTCTAATAGCAACCAGGCATTCTCGGGAGCTACTTTGGCATGTATTTCATGGATGGCTTTCGCGATGCGTTCGAGACCCGCTTCGGGTGAAGAGTCCACAAATGAGCCAGGATGCATGACGACTCCATCCAAGCCCAGCAACTCGGCACGCTGCCATTCAACAACCATCGAATCGATCGATTTTTGCCAAAGCTCGTCTTTCGGCGAAGCGAGATTGATTAAATAGGATGAGTGCGAAAGAGGCCGCGAAACGCCAGTGCGTTTCAACGATTCTTTAAACAGTGAACAATCGCTTTCCGAAATGGGTTTTGCGGCCCACTGGTTGTTGTTCTTGGTAAACAACTGCACGACATCCATACCATACTCGGCGGCAGACTCGACCGCCTTAAAGTATCCACCCGCGATGCTCATGTGAGCGCCTAGTTTAACCATGTTATCTCCAATCCTCTCAGCTCGCCCATTTTGCCGTGATCCGTAACTTCTCGTATTGCGTGCGCGGAGCGCGAACATCTAAACTCCTCGCAGCTTGGCCTCCTGGGCCGTGCGGTAACGTAGTCTCCAATGCATCGATTGGTGAACACTCAAGACTTGGTTGATCAGGATGAACGATTCCATGAACATTGAACAGTACCAACTCGCCAAAAGGTTGTCCTATCAAAATGTTGCCTTTTGGTCGTTCGCAGCCGCCATAACAGTTGGAATGGTTGGATGCCGCGGAACCGCTCCTTCCTTTTCGCAGGTCTTCAGTGGTTTAAGCGCTCCTGCACGTGTACCGCCGCCCGCGCAAGGAAGCTTTCAAGTACCAGGCACTTACTCCGGAGGCAATGGATCAACGTCCAACCCATCGGGTAGCGGCTTGGGCGGATCCAGCTTCGGCAACGGCAACAAGACAAGCCAAAACACGCTGCCTGCCAGCAACCTACTAAACGGTATTTCGAACGCTCAGTCCCAACTCCTCACCGCCACGAACAACGCTCGCAACTCCGTCAACCGAGCCGCGGACGGAATCAATTCATCGGTCGAACAAGCAAGCGCTCGCGTCGATCGATTGGGCCAGGGGGTTTCGCAGGCAAGCGCGATTCTTTCCGAAGCAACGGCTCCAATCGTTAACCCATCGTTCGAACGAGCCGGAATAGCCTATCCTAACAGCGATCAACCACAGATATCCAGCAGCAATTCTGGACGCATCGGTGATAGTGATCCGAATGACAATGCGCAATGGAGAACGCCGATCCGACGATAGAAGTCTATTAGCACTTGGTTTTCGAACCGACACTTGGCTTTGACAAGAATCCGAACCGATCGGCGGGCAAGGAACGTGAATCAATGCACGTGCAATTGCCTCAGTCTCGACATGCCGTCGAGCAATGAGCGATGCTTTCCGCTAGTCGCAATCAATCCTGCGTTCGGGTAGATGTGGTCTTCTCGATCGGAATACTGATTCCAAAAAATACCGTGCACATTGCTCTTGGCAAGCAACATTTGAATCACCTCAAGTCCGTTTACGGGTATTCGGTCGCGGCTGCTCCTTGATGCGCCACTACTGACAATGTTCTGTACAACTTGATCTCCGGCTGGAAGATCAATCGATCCACTATCCGACATTTGCGACTGGTCCCACCAAGCACAGGTTGGGTAGCGCCAATTCGATACGATGTTGGATTTGGAAGTTGCCAACGAGTCTGGGTTCAAATGACAAGGCGAAGAAACATGTGCCAGGAGTGGCAATCCCAAAATATTCCAATGATCAATGAGGTCGGAAATGTCAACCAAGTCTCTTGGCATGGAGCCACCTGGCCAATAATTGAGATTCAGCTCTAAGCCCAAACCGGAAAGACCGAGGTCGGCCCGAATCAGCGCGTCGGCAAAATGCAGAGGGCTAATACCGTCCGACTTCTGACCAAGGTATTCAGCCCAAGGCGCATCAATCGAAAGCACGACTGGCGTTTTTGGATCGCTTCGACGAACGGCTTGGATGACCCCAACCGCCAAATGCAAAACCTGTTCGTCTGTGATTCCAAGCGTGTTGGGAGCGTTCAGTCCGGCCGCTGCAGACCACAGATGCACTTGGCCCTGATATCGCTCGACCATGAAAGTCGCGTGTTTGCATGCTGCATCATACATGGATTGAAAGTCGCTCAGCAGGTACAGCCACTTGGGGACAGCGTGCGCTTGAAGATTGATGAGGGGACCGCCAAAGATGCGAAGCGAATTGCGACGAGCCCAAGCGAGTTGAGCATCGATCAACGAAAGGGCGGCGCTTTTGGATTCGGTCTCGAGTTGCCCCATCTCCATCGAAATGTTGATCGTATTGATGGCCGGGAGCATGGCTTCGGCATCCTGCTCCCAAGCTGAGGTGGGTTTGATCTTCACTCCCAATAGGGTGCTAAGTTGTTTTTCGGACTGGTGACGTGCTTGCAACGATTGCGAGATGAACGCACGCGAGAGTGGCTTCGATGCGCTCACCGCAAGATCGATCGATGTCTGGGCTAACGTCATGCATCGATCAAGTTCGTTCGCAGAAAGAATCGCTTGGACAAATGCAGATACCGCCCGGTCCATCAACGACGTAAAGGCCTCCGGTAGCTTTAGCCCCAGTCGCTGCCAATCGATGCCTCGCCCGCGAACGCGATGGAGGGTCCCTCTGGCCAATTCCAACTGCAAAAGATAGGGCGTTTCTTGACATCGAAGCGAAGCGGTCGATAGCATGATTGGACCATACTCTTCGGTTGGCCAAACAATCGATAACTTGCCCGATTCATTCACCGCTCGATTGATGATCAGGCAGTCATTTTCAATTCGATTTTTACTGGCCCAGGGTATTCCTTCGATGCCAGATACAAATGCCGTACCCCATATCTGCGCGTCGTAGCTTGCAGCATTTGGAACTCGAAATCGAAGTTGACCCATGCATGACTCGAAAAGGGAATTCGGAAATGGATTCGGAAAATTGCGGTAGTCGTGGGATGGCAGTGTACTCGATGCCGGGAAGATCAGCAATTTGGCATGCAATCCGTATCTATTTTATTGCTCGAAGCTCTAATCGCCAAAATCCGTATCCCGTCGATTTCGGATCAACCTCAGAGACTTCCGGCGGCTCGGCAGGTATCGTGAATGCATCTTTAAGGCTACTTCCCCAAAGAGTCGCACCACCGTCCTTACGGCGATAACCAAACGAACGATCTTGGGTCGGCGATAGAACCTTCGTATCTAAATTCAGTTCGGACAAGTCCCCTAGCGAGTCCGGAAATCTTGCGTATTTATCTTCGTATAACCTAAGCCCGATTGCCAGAGCAGCGATACGATGTTGTAAAGCTCTTCGAACAAAGGCGGCCCCCGCAGCACCGAACGCAGGCGTTATTTGCATTGTTAGGATGGCATCAATTTGGGAGAGCCAACCCGCTTGCGCTTGCCTTATAAACTTCGCCTCGGCTTCTAGCAATTTCGCATTGAAATCGGAAAGGTCTTCTGTAGGTATATCCATGACGCTTTGCGTCAAATCCAAAAAAAAGATCGCATCGCGCGACCTACCGGGAACAGGAGTTACCCCTAGAGACCGCGCCTTGTTGGGATTGGAAAAAATGGGCAATGCCATTGCTCGCTCGCCTGAAATGACTCCCTTCCAGTCGCCACCAATGTGGATGGCCGCCAACACCTTCGGCAAAAGCAAATGCAAATCGGGCTCGTTCAGCACATCGTACTCTAACGCATCCTTCAGCAATCCCAATGCCAGACCGTCGATGGCATACGTGACCATTTGCGAGACCAGAAGCGGCTCGCCGGCATTGACATGGCTCAATCCAATAAGTGCATCGATGCACTCCCGAACCAAAGCTGAATCGCGAGCACGCAATCCGACGCGTCCCTGTAGTACAAGCAGCGCGGCAACGTTTCTTGTTTCCTGCGTATTGACCAATAGCGTTGAGAAAGAATCGAAGTCTATAGGGAAGCGAACTGGCTTCGCATCGACTGCCAAGCGAATCACTTCGGAAAAAAGTGTCTTCCATCGCTCCACGAAGGCCACGGATACTTGCTCCTCTTCCCACTCACCCTCAGGCAAGATTGGCTGTTCCGGTTCGATTCCTACGTAAGGCACTCCGTTTTTGAAAGCTTTGAAGTCCTCGCTAGCCATCGTTGCGAAAACAGCCAACCAAGCTTTCGTGTTCGTAGGGTCCGTGCGATCTTTGTAAAACGAATCCATCGAATCATCATCGATCGGATCGCCTTGCTTGACTATCGCATCGAGGCGAGCTTTTAGCCGCCGAGCGCCGGACGATTCACGACCATACCACAACAGAACCAATAGTACGATCAGCGACAATGGCAACACAACAAAGACCAAAATCGATAAAATCAAACAGCCTCGCTTGGAGGCCTTTTCGTTTCGCGTCTGCATCAATGCTTGTTCCCATTCGCTGGGATTTCCCACAACCAAAATCGATGTCCTGAAACGTCGTTGTCCTCATTCGAATCCACGTCTGCCGGTTCTTCCGGTATCGCAAAGGCATCTATCCAAGTACCACCCCATAATTTTGCATCGCCTCCCTCAAGGCAATACCCGAAAGTGCGGTCTTTGGAAAGCGACAGCTGTTTTATATCCACCGGCAAATCGGACAGCTCTTTTAGAGAACTGGGCAATCTAGCATGGCTGTCTTCGAAGAGCCGAATCCCAATTGCTAAGGCTGCAATTCGATGCTGGAGAGCTCGCCGAACGAATGCATTGCCCGTTGCCTGAAATGAGGGTACCGTTTGCATTGTCACCATCGAATCCAATGCGTTCAGCCAATTCGTCCTAACTCGATTGGTAA
>JANLRK010000141.1:0-1933 GCA_031361585.1 Pirellula sp.
AAATATTAACTAAGAAAGTTTAGCTGTCTATCACTCCTCTGCCCGATTTGTGATCGAGGCCCTACAAACGAGTTGAGTTATCTTCGTATTTTCTCATCCGGCATTTGGAAGTCTTGGTAAAAAGTTACGCCATAGTGGCCGGGCGGGTATATGCTGTCATTGCTCCTAAATGTATGTGCCCCGTCTATCTTCAGAAAGGGCCATCCTAAACGTTCCCAACTATTTGGCAGCATAGTTATAAAAAGTTGCCTGTGATGAGAAACAAAGTACCTAAACTCCGAAAATCCAAGTCTGGCCTCTTCTATGCTAATAGGTCTTTTCGACGGGTTTTTCCAATCCAAACGATACTGATAATTTTGCAATCCCCAGCGATTCACATTTGCAATATCTCCATTTGCAAAGGCTGGGAAACTCTTTGCCGTTTTTGAGTTTTCACTGATTTCGTAACCATAACGTTCATGCCATGGGTTTCGAAATAATAAATAAAGAAATCCGAGAGTGAGCAGAAAGCCTTTGGTTGCGAATAGAAACGAAAGCAAAGTAAGGGTAATGGGCCTTGAAGCGATGATCTCGGATTCATCTAGCTTGAATCTGTAGGCTGGTGCATTAACGGATTTTCCAGTGATGCAACAATCCAAGTCACTTGCAAATTCCCCAGCAGTTTGGTGCCGCTCATCTGCATCTTTTGCAGTTGCCTTATGGACAACATTTTCGAGGGGCTTTGGTATGGCCTTGTTCCAATACGTCACGGGGAGCAATGGCTTTGAGACGATTTTCCTAAGTACGCCTTCCCTGGTCGGTGCGATGATGGGAGGCTCAAGGGTTAACAGCTCGTACAATACAATTCCCAAGCTGTAGATGTCTGTTCTATGATCGAGCTCGATTCTGGCCGTAACTTGCTCTGGACTCATATAGAGGGGAGTGCCGACCAATTGTCCAGTGTTTGTAAGTGTCGCATCTTCGAAAAAACGGGCCACACCGAAATCGATTACGTAAACCTGCCCGTTTCTAGCCAGCATCAAGTTTTCGGGTTTAATGTCTCGGTGGATTACTCCCTGAGTATGCGCGTGCTGTAGCGCCCTAGCCGCATCCCTGATGATCTCACAGCATCGCTTGATGTAGTTTTCCGCTGTAATCGTCTCCTTGGCTTCTTTACTGAGGTCAGTTGCCTCATTCTCGGAATAAGCCTTGGTCGGCATGTCAAATCGTTCTAAATCCCCTTCGATCTTTGGCTGAGATTCGAGAGAAACGATACTGTCGATGCTCGAAGAGCGTTCGGTGGTTGCTCTTAGCCTTCCCAGCACCTCCCTTATTGAAACACCATCAACATAGTCCATCACCATGAAACAAAGATCGTGATCCTGTCCAACAAAGTGAATGGAAACGATGTTGGGGTGGTGAAGCTTGGCAACGGCTTGAGCCTCTCGTTGAAACCTAACCTTGTCATTTGCAAGTGTTAGCGACCGCCCGAGGATCTTCAGGGCAACAAGCCGATCGAGAGAGACTTGCTTAGCTAGATAGACGATACCCATCCCACCAGCTCCAAGCTGACGGATGATCTCGAAGTCGCCAATTCGTTTAAGTGGTTGTGGAATCATCAATGGAACTAAAAGCGTAGTGCAACTAGGAGCAAATGATCGTGCTATCGCCCGTCAAAGGCACCGAAACATGTTTCGTACGACGGATGTCGCGACCTCGTGAATGAGTTCCGGGCTCAAATATCGCAGCGTGCCAGCGGGTACCGACGTATCCCCATTGATTGAAGAGGATTTTATCCGTGACGCACCAAAATCGATCAAACACAGGTTTTCAGCGTTGTCGACGAGTATATTTGCGGGCTTGTGGAAATGGCAGTCAAAAAGGGAGCCAGCGCGGCAGCCAAAAAGGGGACCAGTGAGAGGGTGGGGTGACGCGGGGTGGCCGAGAAGTTCTG
>JANLRK010000163.1:0-10769 GCA_031361585.1 Pirellula sp.
TTCTTTTTAACGAGATTGGTTGAACCAAGTCGACACCACGTGCAACCTCTATTCGAGCAGTAAAATCAACTGTGGCACGGTTTGAGATACTTGGAATTAGTGGCATTGGGTTCGAGAAACCATGACGGAGAATTCGACACTCAATCGGCAACAGTTATTTATCCTGGTGACCAGAGCGACCCGAAACGACGAACGTGCATTGGAAGAGCTCATTGACCTATTCGACAAGCGACTGCTGCATTTTGTTAGAAGAATGATCCCTGATCCGAACTTGGCGTACGACATCGTCCAAGAGAGTTGGGTTTGTGTCTATCGAACTTTGCCTCGATTGCGAGAGCCACATGCGTTTCCGTCGTGGCTATTTCGAATCGCGCGTGGAAAAATTGCTTTGCACTATCGATCACACGGACTTAGGCATGAGGTGGAATTGGACGCAGAAGTCTTGGACGCAAGCGATGATGAAGAGCGATTGAGTGCAGATCAAGCGGCCGACGTTCATAGAGCCTTATCGAAACTATCTCTTGCCCATCGGGAAATCCTTTTGCTTCGATTCATGGAAGACTTTTCGATGGAAGAAATCGCATCCACTCTCGATATAGCGGTCGGGTCCGCGAAGTCTCGATTGCATTTCGCCAAACGTGCTTTGAGAGAAATACTTGTACGGCAGGAAAGGGGCACACCATGAACGACCAAAATCCAAATTCCTTTGCAAGAGTGTTACGAAAGATTGATGTGATCAGCTCTGCTGATTATGCAGCTCATCGAAACCGTCTGGCCAAAAGGATCCAGCGTCTGCGTCAACGTGAGCGTTTCGCTCGCTGCATATTGATCGGTTTGGGAGTTTTGGCAATGGGTAGCCTTCTAGTCGTTATGGGACTGGAACGGCTGACTCGAACATGGACGACGACGGAACCATTCCGTTCCATCACCGAAGTAGTCCACGTTGTGTTTGCCATTTCCTGGTTGTTGTTTCCTCTGTTGTTGACGATCTATCTCCTCCGACACTTGCCGAATTGGTGGATCGCGAGCCAATCTCATCAAGAGGGATTACTTCAAGAGATAGCTGATTCGAAACAGCGAGGGGAGGGATCGAACTCGCAAACCGCTCTGGATCGGGAAGTCGACACACGTCCGCCCGAATCGCGCTCGCTCTAGCCCGGCTAATGCCGTCCGGCTAATGAGTTCGTTTGTTTGTGTCTTACTTCGTCACGTCACTATTGGGAGAATGCTATGCGACTACGTTCGTTCATCGTGCTAACTGCGATCCTTCTTTGCCCTTTTGTCATTGTATGGCAGCGGGCCGGTCACTCCTTCAGTGCCGCCGTGCTACCACCCAGTATTTCGTGGTCGGCCCGATGCCTTTCGCCAGAAGGGACGCCTGTCGACGGCGTGACGATTTGCGGGTTTGGCAGCTCGGACAAAGGGACTTGGAGTGTCCGAACAACCACAAACCATGAAGGACGGTTTAGAATCGTTCCGCCAGCCAATCACGATTGTGAGTTGCTAATCTATTCCGGGGAGTACGCGCCTACTCGGGTAAGGATTCTTGGGAAGAGTAAATCCATAGAGGACATACAACTGATACCGGGCAATCGGATTCGGGGCATCGTTCAAGATCGACACGGACAACCTGTCACAGGAGCGTTGATAGCAATGTATGGAACCGACTGTGGGAAACTAAACAATCTGGTCAACAGTGTTCAATTGGCTGTCAAAAGCGGCGTAGGTGGATACTTCGAAACTCCACCGCTTGCCGGTCGATACGTTTTAGCAACACCTAAGTCAGTCAATGTCCAGTTCCCTACGGAGACCGAAGTCGAGTCTGACGTTTCTATGCTAGGAGTGTCACCTGTCACAATTGATTGTGATGCTGCCGACCATTCCGCCCTCGTTACACTCATTGAGGGTGAAGTTCACAAAATAGGGGGATACCTAGCTGACGAAAACGGCAAACCGATGTCTGGTACTCGAGTTTCCTTGAATTTAAAAACGGTTGGAACATTGACGGCAGAATTTGATGCGACAAGAACTGATGATCAAGGACAATATCGTTTCGTAAGTGTTCCCGATGACTTGAGCGTATTGATATCCATCCCTGGCCAATTGAATTCGAGCGGCGGATACGATATCCCCGTACCAATCGATCCTACCATCGGTGGAACGATTCAACCGACCATACTCTCCATTTCTCGAGTTACGTCGGACCGTGCCGATCTAGATTGGCGAATGCAGAGCAAACAACTTCGTGAGGTCGAGGCTGCCAAGCCTGCAACGTCATTGTCGAACGAACATCGGGAGCTTGTAGCTCTGGTTCAATCACTCCGCGATGAATGGAAATCCGCTGTTTCCAAGAAAACTCAGCCATCCAGCGATCGGCTCGACGATCTCTTGCGATTTGCCGAATCTGCCACAGAATCGGAATGTGCGTTAAACGCGATACGAACGGTAATGGAAACGGGTGGAAAGAGTGTGGACCCACGAATACGCAAGCGGCGGGATCAGGCATTCGAAGTATTGGAACGAAGGTTTATCGATCATCCCGATGTCGATACCGTCCTCTGCCGAGGTGTGACGCGAGGGATTCCGTCTCATGCCGTCCGCAAGCATCTCGATGCAATTGCAGTTGGCTCACCGCATACCAGAGTAAAGGCCATGGCCCGATTGGAGCTAGCAGAGTTTTATAGAAACGTTAGCGAGCTTGTTCAGATGACCGAATCCGCAACGTTTAACGTCAAGCCATCGCGAGTCGGCATTGACGATTTATTCGCCGATGACTTTGAGCAATCTTGTCGTGAGGTTGGATTGTCGTCGGAACAAGCGATTGACTGCGCTCGAAGGGAATTGACATGGCTCGTTGAAAATGGTTCTGAGCTATTGCTGCCCAATGTAATCGGAAGTGCCGATGAACAAGGAATGTTTTTGCATCGATCCGCATCTGCTTCGACAAGAACGTTTGGATACATCGCACGGCATTTGCAGCAGTCCATGGACGAACTTCGCTTGGGGCAACCATCGCCCGAACTAACGGGTTCCTTTGTCGATGGCCAAAAGTTCTCACTGGAGGATCAACGTGGGAAAGTCGTAGTCGTCGTCTTCACGGCAGGATGGTGTGGTCCTTGCCGAGCCGAGCTGCCCGCCATGCGAAAGGTTGTAACGCAACCGCAAGCTTGCGGCAAACTTCGATTCAAACTCTCCCAATAAATCAAAAGCGAATTCAAAATGAAAACCAAAAGTTTTTTCACATCGTTTCTATCCACATTACCCTTGTTAACGGCAGTGCTCATGACGACTCCCGTAGTTGCCGGTGACCCTGTTAATACCGAGGGCGTCAGCGGTATTGCGCTGGGAGGCTACGCCGGGTCGAGGCCATCGAGACCTCGATCCGGGCTGCATGCGGAAGCCAATCTCCTTGCGATTCTTGAAAACGTGCGAACGTGTACACTTTGCGTAAAACACTTGCCACTCGGTCCACGACCGATATTGCAAATGCAACAAGAGGCTCGCATTCTCATCGCTGGACAAGCACCCGGACGCAAGGTGCATGAATCTGGCATTCCATTCGCGGATGCAAGCGGCAATCGGCTTCGAGAATGGCTGGGCATCTCGTCCGAAGTCTTCTATGATCCAACACAGATCGCAATATTGCCAGTGGAATTTTGCTTCCCAGGCACTTGTAAATCTGGAGATCTACCTCCTCGCGTTGAGTGCGCTCCAGCATGGCGCGAGACACTTCTAAAGTCGCTAACGCACTTAAGGATGACACTTGTAATTGGGCAGTACGCTCAAGCCTACCATTTGCCGAACGCAAGCGGTTCGGTCACCTCCGCCGTGATATCCTGGCGGGATCATTGGCCAAGTGTTGTTCCCTTGCCACACCCAAGTCCGCGAAACAATATTTGGCTTCGACGCAATCCTTGGTTCGAAGAACAGCTCTTGCCCGAATTGCGCCTCAAGATAGTAGAACTGCTCGTCACACCATGAACAGAGAACACGCAAGCAACTTAAGACTTACCGGTAAGAATTTGATTTCGGCCGCGTCACACACTCACGTACTCAGTGGTCTTTCGTTGCACAAAATACGCTGTTTGTTTCCCCAAGCTTGCAGCGCCGACGAGAAGTAAAGAATTTTTCACCATGATACACTCTCGCGGTCCTTCATCTAACGACAAGGACGAGACTCAACTGACCTCTAAGATTGGACTTGGACCGCCTGGACCGTGGGTTAAGCTTGGTGTTTTATTGGCTGTGGTCATCATTACCTTGATTGTTTATTCCCAACTGGGCGACCGGTTGTCGCTTGGTTACTTTGCACAACGTGAAACTCAACTTCGAAGCTTTCAACAGTCCGCGCCGATTCTCACTGCCATCGTCGCAATCGCGATTTACGTTGTGGTGACCGGGCTTTCTCTACCTGGAGCAGCCGTGTTAACCTTGGTATTTGGATGGTACTTCGGCATTGTACAGGGGCTCTTCATCGTTAGTTTCGGCTCAACGGCTGGAGCTACTGTCGCGTTTCTCCTTAGCAGACATCTTTTACGCGATTTGGTCCAGAGTTCGATGCAAACTCGATTGGCGAGTGTCAATGCGGCATTGGAACGTGAAGGAGCGTTTTATCTGTTTACGCTGCGATTGATTCCTGTCATTCCATTCTTTGTTGTCAACGCGGTCATGGGGCTGACTAAGATTCGAGCAACCACATTTTGGTGGGTGAGTCAGATCGGAATGCTGCCCGGTACGGCCGTATATGTGTATGCGGGATCAACAGTACCAAGCCTAGAAGTATTGGCGAATGAAGGAATTGGAGGAGTACTTAGTTGGCAACTTATCCTTGCGTTCGCAATTCTCGGGGTCTTTCCGCTCGTTATTAAAAAGCTAATGCGATTGCGGTCCAAACCAATGATTACGCCTTGAATACGCATGAGTAAGCCTTTTTGGACCCACCAACCAACACTCACGAAACTATCCGCGCATGAGTTATTTAAAACAGCTTGAACCGCTTGGCACTTCGAATCTTATCTTGCAATCGAATGTCCATCCGCTCGACTGGAAGAATCCAACCCCAAATGGCAGGTACAATCTGGTTGTGATCGGGGCAGGGACGGCAGGACTCGTAACGGCCGCCGGGGCCGCCGGTCTTGGAGCCAAGGTAGCGATCATCGAACGGGGATTGATGGGTGGCGATTGCTTGAACGTAGGCTGCGTACCATCCAAAGCGATTATCAGTGCTGGACGCATCGCATCAGCCGTTCGTCATGCAGGCAACTATGGAGTTGGCGTTCCAAACGGAACGTCCGTCGACTTCGCCGCCGTCATGCAGCGGATGAGAGACTTGCGAGCACGTCTCAGCCCGAATGATTCGGCTGCTCGATTTCGTGACTTAGGTATTGATGTTTTCTTTGGCCAAGCAAGCTTTGCTTGTTCCAACACGGTCGACGTGGACGGAGCAAAGCTTCACTTCAAGCGAGCCGTGATCGCAACCGGCGCCAGAGCAGCGGCGCCATCGATCCCAGGTTTAGATAGGGTCAATTACCTAACGAACGAATCGCTGTTTTCGTTAACGACATTGCCGCGAAGACTGGGAGTGATTGGAGCTGGACCGATTGGATGCGAAATGGCGCAGACGTTCGCACAACTTGGCTCCGAGGTTTTACTGATCGAATCGTCGAACGGAATCTTGCCGAGAGAAGACCGCGACGCCGCCGCCATTGTGGAACAATCAATGGTCCGAGACGGAGTCAAACTCATATCGGGGGGCAAGAGTTTGGCCGTCCAGAATCAAGACGGAAAAGGCATTCGGCTCTTGATCGATTCGAGCGGAAAGGGACACAACGAACTAGTTGATCATCTTCTAGTGTCGGTTGGTCGAGCCCCGAATGTGGAGAATCTGAATCTAGAGGCAGTTGGCGTCGAATTCACCAAAAAAGGTGTTGTTGTTAACGATCGAATGCAGACAACCAACGCTATGATTTACGCAGCAGGTGATATCTGTTCTGCCTATCAATTCACGCATGCAGCCGATTTCATGGCTAGGATTGTAATTCAGAACGCGCTCTTCAAAGGTGGCCGGAAATCAAGTACTTTAGTGATTCCTTGGTGTACGTACACCTCGCCCGAGATCGCTCACGTTGGACTGTACGAACATCAAGCCAAGGATAGGAACATTCTCATCGATACGTACGTACAAAAATTTCACGATGTAGATCGAGCCATCTTGGAGGGGGAGGAAAATGGATTTGTGAAAGTGCACGTGAAGCGAGGGACCGACCAGATCGTCGGAGCCACAATCGTCGCAAGATCAGCGGGAGACCTGATCTCTGAGATCACTTTGGCGATGACACATGGACTTGGTCTGTCAAAGATTGGTAGCACGATCCATCCTTATCCAACTCAAGCCGAGGCGATTCGCAAGCTTGGCGATCAATACAGTCGGACTCGATTGACGCCGCTCGTTAAGTCGCTGTTTTCTCGATGGCTAGAATGGACTCGATAGCCATGAAGCTTATAAAAATTCTATTGAAAAGCGTTCAAATGCGAAGTCTTGCTGAAGGAATCGGTTTAACGGTGGTTTGGTTCGCAGCTATATTTGCTTCGATCTCTATTCACCATTTCGCGTTCGCAGATACACACTCGATTTGTGGTCCATGGGGCTGCGGACCTTCAAACGGTGCGCTGATTGCGGTCCACGTAGGCTGGTTGACTGCGATTTGGCCGCCGCTGCTATACTTTCCGTGGCGATTTGGTTGGAACTACTTGTTTTGCCAAAGGCTGGGATTTGTCCTGGCTTCGATTGGTTTCGCAGGTGTGCTGGGGATTATCGCTTGGCAATGGTTTGTATGGTTGCCTCAAGCGGGTGAATATTCCAGATCGTTCCTATGGCAGCGATGTGGCTTCGCGATTGCTACGGCCGTGGATTTGCCTTCGGTGCAATTGATCGGAATCGGTACCGTCTTGGCAGCGATGAATCGCACCCGGCGTGTGCAACGCACAGAGTGTTGAATGTTTATTTGGTAAGCCCAGGCCGTAGACAACCAAAAGCGGGTCGTGCGATAGACGTGCCATTGCTCCTGATAAACACATGCCTTGGATGCGTAGACCATGTGCAAGCTGGGGGCTAGCAATGAGTCCAAACAACCGGCGACTGGGTGCCTCTTGCGCCCAACATGCCTGGAAAGTAAGCACGAACACAAGACTTGCAATGGCACAATGGATCAATCGAGAAATCAGAGTTTTCATGGTAGCCGCCTTTGTATAGCAGAGTAACGTCAATCTGAAGAACTGCGATCTTAATTGAAACGCGCTTGATAAAACAGAGCCTTTCCGGAACCGTCAGATGTGGGATAATCCCCGTTGTTAGGTGTCTTTAATAGTCGATCGAGCAGCGAACCAGTATGAAAATCATAACTCAATACGACGTCCAAGATTGGTACGTTGGTGGTAGCGACCTCGCTTCGAGCTTGAAGTCAATCGGCTTGCGAAGCGATGAATTGTTCGTTCCGGACATGCCTTTTCACTTGCAAGTTGCAATTTCCTCGCTTGCAAAAGAAGATCCAACCGCTGCCATTCCAATTGAACGTTTCGCATCCATCTCCTTCTTCTCGCTTTGCAAGGGATTGTTTCTACCACTGAGTGGATTGACGGATCAGCGCGCGACGGAGATATTCGGCTTCACCTGCCAATCGAAATCGATCGCCTCGAAGCAAGCTTCTGCACAATTGGTCGAAACCTTTCTGAATACCTCGGTCGGCTTGAGTTTTTGCCAAAAGATTGCTTGCCTGTTGGGGGATCCATTCGAAGGGCGACGAAGTATGTTTCGCCGCGACTCCCTTTTGCGAATGCTTCAATCGGTGTCGCTGCAAGCTCGCGCCGATATCCTGGACGAGCTAACGCGTGTTGGGGACATCGCGATAGTATTTGCGAAACACGCCAACGTGGTAAAGCAGGAAGATCCGCTGACCGCCGCCGAGGTTCTGGTGGCATTGCGACCGATGCCTGATTTGTCCGCAAACGATCGTTTTGAATTGCTTCGTTCCCTGCTGTCCAGATGCGGACGGATGGAAGCCTACTATTTGGTTAAACTCGTTTTGAGAGCAGCGGGCTTTGGCTTTGAATACCAAGGTCAAATGCTAGCCGAAGCCATTGCAAAACAATTCAACGTGCCTACCGAATCGGTCGAACATGCTATCGCTTTGACCGACCCGATGAACGTGGCCCGAATTCTTAGCGAACAGGGGCCAGACGGTTTGCGAGCGATCCAACTCAAACCCCTTTCACCGGTCCGACCTGCGTTGGCTTCGTTAGGCGGCGAACAAATTGCCAAGTACCCTGTATGGGTCGAACGCAAGTACGATGGTATTCGACTGCTCTTGCACAAGGCAACCGATGTAACCGGCTCGACACTTTGCGGCGCATACACCCGTAATCGAAAAGATTGGCTTGAACTAATTCCAGGATTGGACCGAACCATCGCAATGTTTCCTGTCGCAAACGCCATTGTCGACGGGGAACTATTCGGCACCATTTTGGACATGGAAGGACCCCGCCCGGCTTCGGTCTATGAAGTGTTTTCGATGCTTCAAGGGGAGCCTGTTCGTCCGGTGACCCTCAAGTTTGCTGCCTTCGACTTGCTGTACCTCAACAATGTAGACTTGACGAACCAACCGCTGCACCAACGCCGCGCGGCGTTGTCTACGCTAGTAAGTCCACTGCTACAACAGCCGACTCCCTTGCCGATGCTGCTTGCGGAAGGACAACTGGCTAACAACAAAGAGGATGTCAATCGATTCTTTCACCATTTTCGCGCACAAGGCTATGAAGGCATTATCGCCAAGGACTTGCTCGGTTCCTACCACGTTGCCACTCGAGATCCAAGCTGGATCAAACGAAAACCAGAAATCACGTTGGATCTCGTAATCACGGGGGGAACGATGGCTGTAACCAGCAAGGAAACCGCTGGTATGTTTGGTTCGTACGTACTATCGGCGCGAAGCATCGCTACGAGCGGAGCACCTTTCGAAATGGTGGGGGATGTCGCAGGTCTAGATGTGGTGCGCGATCGTCAGATTCAAAACGACGTGATGCAGCGAGGCTTGTTGACGGGGCGCAAGTTCGAACGACAAAGCGCTAGCGGCACACGACCCGGCTGGGAGTTTTTAGCTCAAATCGTCGTGACCGTTAAATTCGAAGGGATTATACGCGACAACGCAACAGGCAAACTGAGTTTAAGAGATCCGAAAATCGCTATGATTCGAGCAGACAAGTCTGCCGCCGAAGCGGATACAACACAAGCGATCGAAGAACTCTACTTGAACCAGCGGTTAACTTAGCAGTAATCTTCGTACCGGCCGGCAGGCAAGGTCACTCTCGGCAAGAGTGACCTACCGTTGGACGCGACATGAGGTTCGTGATGCGTCGATTCTTGGGCCAAATGCGTTGAAAAGGCGTTAGCGTCCGATGTATGAGGGGCCCCCTCCGCCATACGATCCGCCGCGAGGAAACGCCCCTCCGCCGTACGATCCACCCTGTGGGAACGCTCCCCCACCGTACGAACCGCCACGTGGAAATGCGCCGCCGCCGTAAGAACCGTATATCGGATACCCGCCAGTACCATAACCACCACCGAAGTTGTTGTACCCGCCATAGTTGCTTGAATACCCGCCATAGTTGCTTGAATACCCACCGTAGTTGCTTGGGTAACCACCGTAGTTGCTGGAATACCCTCCAACACCAAAGTTGCTCCCGTAGTATGGAACGGCGACGATGGGACGGTAACCGTAATTGGAATATCCGTATTGCGGTGTGCAATTATGATGATGATTGTGTCTGTTATCGTCGTGGTCTGCTCGCGCCGAACCAACTCCGCTACTAACGAAAGCAACCGTTGCTAGCGCGCCCAAACCGATGTTTCTGATCCATTTCGTATTCATAGTACTTGCATTCCCTCAACAAAAGATTTTCGCACATGCAGCCAGCGACGCGTTCATGACTGCATAAATCTTGTTTCTCACGCGTGCGGAATTAAATGAGTACAAATACCGTGCCAAACTCCCTTCGCCTCGCCCGTATAGTGTGGGATAGGCTTCCAGCCTGTCTTTGCGGTCTGCCGTCAGGCTATTGGCTTGTTTTAGGCGAGCGGCGGCATGTAAAGTACCAGTAGCACGACGCGCAAGCTAGTGAATTGGGTGCAGGAATCACTAGCTTGCGCGCTTGCACGTCGTGCTAGGTATGTTTAAACATGCCGCTCGCCTTAGTCCCATTCTAGTATTAATCGACATTCAATTCGTATACAACCAAATCGAATTGATGGCGCACTTACAAGTTCTGAGCTCAATGTAGTACAGGCCGGTAACGGCATCGAAGTAGTATCCGACGTTACCTACCCAACGGAATGGATTGACGATTGAAAAAGGATTCGTGCTCGCTACCATAGTGCCCCGGGCATCGTAAAGATACGTGGCAGCCGTCGATTGATTGCTAAATGTCAATGCGCGAGTTGATCCGAGAGCGTCGGCTTGGTACCAGGTTGTCGTAGAAGACGTACGACGTTGGCTAATGACTCTACGTCATAGTTGAACGTCGTACGGACATTGTCCGCATTCTTGACCGTACGATTTCCGGATGCATCGTAGGTAAAAGTATTGGCGTAAGAATTAGCACCCGTGCGACGCTCGGCTATCAATCGATCTGAATTATCGTAAACCCACGTCACTCGAGCGCCGCTTGCCTCCAGAACGCCTAATCGATTACCGACGTTATCGTATTTGTAGTCGAAC